>CALXRY010000163.1 GCA_944390955.1 uncultured Clostridia bacterium
TAAAAAAAAGACTTTTTCACGCGAAATCTCAGGGAAAATATTTTTACTGTTTCTTTACATATATTCTAACACAAAATAACCAAAAATACAAGAGGAAATTTATATTTTATGTGTTAAATTTATATTACAAACTTTTATTCTTCGTGTTCCTCATCACGTCTGAGAAATTCATTAAATGCTTTCTGCAGAAGTTCCTCGTCATCGACCATAACAAGCTCTGCTTCCTCAGAGTCGATATCACCCTCGACCTTCATGATGAGCACCTCGTCGCTTTCCTGCCCCTCGGGCATACATTCAAGCAACGCAAAGAACGTAATGCCGTCCATTTCAAATACGTCTATCGTTTCAAATTCTATCGAACAGCCGTGCTCGTCCTCCAAGATAATAATATTGTCTTCCATTTCATTGCTCCTTTCGGCTTTGTTTGTATTAATATTGTAATATATCCTCCCCAAAATGTCAAGTGCTTTTATCTTTTTTTCTAACTCAGTAACTTTATATATTTCCAAATAACTGCTATAATGCTCTTTGCCTTTGTTCTACATCTACGTCATAAAGTTTGACACATATGACGCCTTTATAACATTGCCGAATTGTATTATTCCATCTGTATATAGAGATGATCTATATGTTTACCGCATGTATTCAATTATTTTGCTTATCACTGTCAGACAATATTCTCACAAAACATTTTTTCAATATACCAAATTTCACAAATCAAAACACACCGCCCGGTATATTCCAAGCGGTGTGTTCTCCGTGACGAAAGCATCAGCCGTTTACATCATTCTTAATTTTGATTATCTATGATTTCTCCGACCATCTGAAGTATCTCGTCATTGTTTATCCCGTTGTCGATCATCAAAATCGAGCAGTTTATCCCATTATAGCTCCAGCTTGCCGATGCTACCTCCTGTACATTCACCTCATCGGATCCCCAGCTGAACACGAGGTCACCGTTTGCCTCAGCAGCCTTATCCTCGGGCGTCATCTCGTAATCGGGCGGAACGATCTTATTCGTGTATGACGAATAGTATACCGGCGTTCCTTTGTATTCGCCTATGAGCTCACCGCTGTGCTCGCTGAGAGTGCTTGTATCTGCAAACAGGCTTATGCTTGCATCGCCTTTTTTGTAAGTGCAGTCAAGCTGATCCGTATTTTCAAGCACCTCGCCGCCTTCGCCCACGGCATTCTGATCGACCTTAACAGCGCCGTCAAATTTATATCCGTTTGAAAATCCATCCACTACGTTGAAATTAAATCCGAAATCCTCCATGACATTTTCCTGCGACGGAATATCTTTATAATCATACCCGCTGTTAGAGCTTCCCGTCCAGTATGACACTATGCCGCTGCCCGCGAATGCCGACGCGCCTATTATTACCGTAAGCGACGCCGCTATCAAAGCTACCTTACCCGTTTTCGACATTTTCATTGTTTTTGACTCCTTTCCTTCGGGCAGGCTGTCCAGAACCTCGCAGAGCCTTTGATGAAAATGTTCGTTTGAATTCGGATAATCATTTTTATTGAATTTCATGATCTGCATCCCCTTTCTTATGCCAATTCTTCCTTCAAAAGCTTTCTCGCCTTTGACAGTCTGCTTTTGACCGTTCCGGAGGGTATCTTAAGGATATTCCCTATTTCCTCGGTCGAATAGCCTTCTATATAATGAAGAACTACAACTACCCTATAGCGCTTGTCGAGCTTATGTATTGCACTGTAAAGCTCGCTGTAGGACTCATCGCTGCCCGCTTGCTCGGGCGTATCGTCAAGCGCTATGATCTTTTTCTTTTTATTTAATATACGGTAGCACTCGTTTATCAGTATCCGTATAAGCCATGTCCTGAAATATTCTTCATTCTTAAGGCTTCCGACCGAGGCATAGGCCTTCGTGACAGCCTCCTGAACTGCGTCCTCGCAGTCCCAGTCATGCGTCAGAATTGACTTTGATACCCTATACATAGTCTGCTCCGACGCCAGAACCTGCTCCGTAAAACTTTTCTTGTCCATAATATTCTCTTATGCCTTAGCATATGTCCTTTCCTTGTAGCCGCTACACTTATTAGATAATACAGCACGGCATACGGTTCACGTCTTTTTATATTTTTTTGATTTTTTATTTGATTTATGATTTGGCTTGGTGTATAATAAAATAAATAAACTTGTAACGGAGGCGTCATTATATGCAAATAACAGCAGTGATCGCAGAATATAACCCGTTCCATTTCGGACACCGGTACCAGCTTAAACAGATAAAGAAGCACTCTGACGCAGCAGTTGTAATAATGAGCGGGCCGTTCGTCCAGCGCGGAGAAGCGGCGATAACCGATAAATGGTCAAGAGCGCATGCGGCGCTGCTGAACGGAGCCGACCTCGTGCTTGAGCTGCCCGTTATATTTGCGCTTGCCTCCGCCCGTGAATTTGCCTCGGGTGCGGTCAGTTTGCTCGACTGCACAGGATCTATAGATAAGCTCTGCTTCGGCACGGAATCCGGCGACGCCGAAGCTCTTATAAATGCGGCGGAAATAATAGAAAACGAGCCTCCGGAGATCTCGAAAAAAATAAAGGCGCTCGTTTCCGAGGGCATGTCCTATCCAGCGGCAAGGGAGCTTGCGTTTTCCGAGCTTGTCCCCGCCGGCTTATTATCCTCGCCGAACAACATTCTTGCAATAGAATATATTCGCGCGCTCATGCGCATAAACAGCACCATAACCCCCATGCCGATACTTCGCGAGGGCTCGGGCTATCATGACATAAATGTCAATAAATTTGCCAGCGCATCGGGTATACGCTCGCGTATTTTTTCCGGGCAGGATATTTCGGAGCTGCTTCCATGTCCCGATTTTGAGGTATACAGCACATCAGCACTCGACACTGCCGTTACGGCGTGTCTGAGGACTATGGCTACCGAGCGCCTTGCCGAAATAAACGGCGTCTCCGAGGGGCTTGAAAACAGGATACTCCGCGCCGCCCTCATGCATTCCTCCATAGACGATATTGCCGCCGCCGTAAAGACAAAGCGGTACACGCTTACAAGGATAAAAAGGATATTATTATCGTCACTCCTTGGGATAACTCATGAGCTTGCATCTATGAAGCCGGGATATATACGTGTTCTCGGCATGAACAGCACCGGAGCAGAGGTGCTGAGGCTCATGAAGCAGAATATAACGGTGATAACAAAGGCCGCCGACTACAAAGCAAACGATCCCGTTTTCGCCGCCGATATCCGCGCTCAAAATATCTTCTCGCTCTGTGGGGACACTAAAAAGGGCAATGAGGATCTTACCACATCGCCCGTTATTATCAAATAAGATTTTTTAACGTAAACACGCCGTTTTCATAGACCATAAAGCTGTGTCCCGTCCCATTCTTCGGGATCGATACCGAGCCCGGGTTAAGATACCGCACACTGCCGAATGAGGTCTTGATATTCTCATCGGCGCTTACATGCGTATGCCCGTTCATAAGTATATCTCCGTCTTTTATCGGTGGCAGATTTTCCGGATTATAATGGTGTCCGTGCGTGATGTACACTGCTTTTCCGTCAAGATACATCACAGCGTAGTCGGCAAGTATGGGAAAATCCAAAACCATCTGGTCGACCTCCGTGTCGCAGTTGCCGCGCACACAAAGAAGCTCGCTTTTCATGCCGTTAAGTATCTCTATGACCTTCTTGGGCGCATAATCCTTCGGCAGATCGTTCCTCGGTCCGTGATAAAGAAGATCTCCGAGGAGTATCAGCTTTTCAGCCTTTTCCTCGTAATATCTGTCTTTTAAAAGTTCCGCATAATACGCAGAGCCGTGTATATCGGAAGCAAACATCAGCTTCATTTTATTGTCCCCTTTTGATAATGATCATTCAAGCACACGCATCGGGTCAAACTGAAGATAATCTCCCGATACGAGCCTGTATTCTATTCCGTCTATAATTTCGTTCACGGCGTTTTTATGCGACGCAGAATGAAGATGCCCGTAAAAGCATTTTGTCACTCCGTACCGCTTCATCATCCTTATAAAATCGTTTTCGTCATGCTGGAGTGAAATAGGCGGATAATGCGTAAAAACATATATCTCATTGCATTCTCCGGCAGATCTGAGCGACAGCTCGAGCCGCTGGACCTCGCGGTCATATATCTTCCTGTCCTCTTCACCGAAGCCGTCGAGCAGCGGGTGGAGCCAGCCGCGTGTTCCGCATATAGCAATATCCTTATACATAAAAGAATTATTCTGTAAAAACTCTATATCCGAAAATCCGTTATCCGCGGCAAAGCCATTGAGCTTGCTCATCGTCGTCCACCAGTAATCATGGTTTCCCTTAAGCAGTATCTTTTTTCCGTTCAGGCGGTCCAAGAATTCAAAATCGCGCCTGCTCTGCTCAAGGTATGTCGCCCATGAAAAATCTCCGGGGAGTACAACGGTATCATCGTCCTTTATCTTTCTCTGCCAGTTATATTCGAGCCGCTCAACATATCCAGACCATGATTTTCCGAATATATCCATCGGCTTATCTACGCCGAGCGGCAAATGAAGATCGGCAATGGTGTAAAGCGCCATATCCTACTCTCCTTCGCTTCCCGAAAGCTCTTTTGCAAAATCCGCGGCAAGCTTTTCTAATTTTTCACGCTCATCGCCGCTCATCCTGAACTTTACAAGAAGCGGCTTTTTAAACAGCTTCATACCTATGCTTTTTAAAAACCGCTCAATAAGATAAACGCCCTCGCCGCTCCAGCCGCACGAGCCGAATATCATGCACGGCTTTCCTCTGCCGTTTACCATATCTATCGCTGTTATGAGCCGCCAAATGTCCTCCGGCGCATTCCTGTTGACAGTATCCGTTCCTACCGCAAATCCGGTACACGAGTCGATCGCATCCTTCAACTCCGCAAGATCTGTTCCGCACACGTCAAAAAGGCGCGTACTCATTCCGCAGCCTTCTATCTCCGCGGCGACAGCCTCCGCCATCTCTCTCGTATATCCGTAGTGCGACGCATAAAACACCGCTGCGCTAAGCTTTCGCTCCTCAGGCTCGGAATATTCATCGAGCACGCCGCTTATGTCCGTTATCTCCCCGCCGTATGCCGGAAATATCTTCAGGATGTCAAGCTCCCTGAGCCGATCTGCGGCGTTTTTCGCATAGTCCCTGTACGGGCTTATAACATTTTTAAAATAGCCGCTGTCCGAATTAAAAATACTTCCGCAGAACAGCGCCCTCTCCTCCGGACAGTACGCCGCCATGGAATCCGTCCACGGAAGGTTCGGAAGTATTTTGAATATTAGCGACGCTCCGCCAAGCTCAAGCGTCATATCGTCCTTTGCAAGGATATAATCAAAATCTCTGTTCAGCATCTCGCTCAGGTTTTTTATCCCCGCAGCCGACGCTATTATCCTCGCACCGCCGTACCTCTGCATGAGGGCTTCCGCAGAGCCCGCATTATCGGGAGAAACGTGATCCAATATTATGTAGTCCGGCTCTCCGCCGTCAAGCGCAGCTTCGACCGCCTTGATATGATAAGCCGCATTCTCATGCTTCATGCATTCGACAACGGCCGTTTTTTCTCCCGATATGATATATGAGTTGTCGCCGTTTTTTCCTATATATTTTATCTGCATATTATAGATACCCAGTCTTTTCTCTGCTTTATATCGGTTATTTCAAATCCGTTCTCAATAAGCACAGCCTTTACATCCTCGACCCTGTCCTCAATTATGCCCGACGTGATAAACACTCCGCCGTCCTTCATATATTCGCGCGCCTTCGGCGTAAGACCTATTATAACGTCAGCAACTATGTTCGCCGCCACAACGTCGTATTTTCCGCTTATTTTCTGCTGTAATCCCGTGTCTGTCAGTATATTTCCGGCATACACATGATATTTTGACTTGTCAACGCCGTTTCTTTCGGCATTCTCATAAGCCACATCCACCGCATTGGGATCTATGTCAACGGCCGCTGCTTCAGCTGCGCCCAAAAGCAGCGATATTATAGAAAGGATACCGCTTCCGCAGCCAAGATCGAGCATCATTGAGCCTGGAACTATATATTTTTCAAGGCTCTCTATACATAGCTGCGTAGTATAATGCGAGCCGGTACCGAACGTCATTCCGGGATTTACGTTGAAAACTATCCTGTCTGTCTTGTCCGACATCTCCTCCCATTCCGGCTTTATAAGGATCTTTTCGCCTATCTCCATTGGATGGAAATACTTCTTCCAGTTATTTGCCCAGTCCTCCTCGTTAAGCGAAAGCGTTTCCGTCTCAAGCCGTCCGAATGCATTATCCGCATCAAGCTCTTTCAGCTCCGCCATACTGCTCCTTATCGCGGCAAGCATCTCATATCCTGCCGGATTATCGCTCACATATGCCGAAACTCTCGTCTCGCCTTCCTTTTCCTTTACAAGCTCTTCATCCACATAATCCCAATATTGCTTGTTGTTTTCAAGGAAGTCCTTGAAGTCCTGTTCGTCGTCTATCTCAAGACCGGTGATCCCGAGCTGATACAGTCTGCCGCTTACAGGCTCTATACCCTCAGATGTCGTATATACTGTTACTTTTATCCAATCCATTGATTTTTCCTTTCGGTGTGATTTTTAATTGTCTAGAAAATCCTTGAGCTTCTTGCTTCTTGAAGGATGGCGCAGCTTCCTCAATGCCTTGGCCTCGATCTGCCTTATCCTCTCACGCGTAACGTCAAATTCCTTGCCGACCTCCTCGAGCGTTCTCTGGCGTCCGTCGTCAAGCCCGAACCTGAGCTTCAAGACCTTTGCCTCTCTCGGAGTCAGCGTCTTTAGAACGTCGCTGAGCTGCTCCTTCAGCAGCACGAAGCTCGCCGCCTCGGAAGGCGCCGGAGCATCGTCGTCAGGGATAAAGTCACCGAGATGACTGTCCTCCTCCTCGCCTATCGGAGTTTCAAGCGACACCGGCTCCTGGGAGATCTTTGAGATCTCGCGGACCTTTTCGACCGACATATTCAGTCCCTTTGCAAGCTCCTCGGGAGTAGGCTCACGCCCGAGCTCCTGAACAAGCTGCCTTGAAACTCTTACAAGCTTGTTTATAGTTTCTACCATATGAACAGGTATCCTTATCGTTCTTGCCTGGTCTGCGATAGCGCGCGTTATGGCTTGTCTTATCCACCACGTTGCATATGTCGAGAATTTATAGCCCTTTGTATAGTCAAACTTGTCCACGGCCCTTATAAGTCCGAGGTTACCATCCTGTATGAGGTCAAGGAACAGCATGCCGCGTCCGACATATCTTTTTGCGATAGATACGACCAGCCTCAGATTTGCCTCCGCAAGGCGTTTTTTTGCATTTTCATCGCCCTCCGCCATTTTCTTTGCAAGTTCTGTTTCCTCCTCGGCACTCAGAAGATCGACCTTGCCTATTTCCTTCAGATACATCTTTACATGGTCGTCTATGCTTATGCCGTCGGGTACCGAAAGATCCTCAAGCTCCTCCTTTGAGATGACCTCGACCTCTTCCATCTCCTCAAGCTCTTTATCTATATCCTCCTCGGCAAGCTCTATCTTCTCCTGCTCCAGGGTATCGTAAAAGGCCTCTATCTCCTCGGGACTTATCTCCGTTTCGGTAAATGCCGCCACGATCTCCTTAAAGCTTAAAACACCCTTTTTCTTACCGCTTTCGATCAGGCTCTTCTTTATCTTTTCTATCTTTTCCGCCATTGACGGATCCATTATATTTTCTTCCATGCTCTATTCCTCCCACATATTTCTTTCCCTGAGCAGGGCCTCTTTTTCCTTCATGAATTCCGAAAGCTTTATAAGGTCCTTTTCGCCGTCGATCTTCATCTGAAGTCTTTCAAGCTTTATATTATAAAGGAGCTCTCGGACGGTAAGCTCGTCACCGCTGTAGATCTCCATATTATAGAATACTGACGAGGCCTCGTTCTCGAGCTTTGTATCTCCCGAAAACTCGTTAAGTATCGCCGCCTCGTCCGGCGTCCTGCCGCTTTCATAGCAGTCATAGAGCGCCTTTGCAAGACGCCTATACACATCCGTTGAAAAATCGGAGCTCTTAATCTCCGCGCTTACCATACGGTACAGCTTTTTTGACGATGCTATGAGCGACAATATGCGTTTTTCCGCCGCCAGCAGAGCGGCTGTCGTTTTATCCTCATTTTTTTCTTCGCGCCGCGGGCGGTCATTGCTTCTGCGCTCCATGAGCTTCCAGCTGCTGTCCTGCCGCCCCGCGGACTTGTTCTTATAGCTGGCGTATATCGCATCCTTTGAGACTCCCGTCTCATCGGACAGCTTTTTTATATAAGCGTCCACCTCAACGGCGTCGGGAACGCTCCTTAGAGCCTCCGCCGCCTCTGAGATAAACCTCACCTTCCCGTCGGTGTCAGTAATATCATATTTGCTTTTTATAAGAGATATTCTGAATTCCGTGGACGGGACGGCTTTTTTTACGGCTTCCTTAAAGGCAGCCGCGCCGTTTTTGACTATGTATTCATCAGGGTCCTTCGCCCCCTTGAGCCTCATGACGCGCGCCTTTCCGCCTATCGAATTTATTATATCTATAGCCTTCAAGGCCGCCTTTGTTCCCGCGTCGTCGCTGTCGTAGCAGATTATTATCTCGCCCGCATACCTCAGCATCAGCTTCGCCTGATTTTCAGTTATCGCAGTCCCGAGCGTCGCTACCACATTGCTCACTCCCGCCTGGTACGTCGATATCACATCCATATACCCCTCGCACAGGATGAGCTCGGATGCCTTTGAATTTTTTGCAATATTGAGCGAATAAAGATTTCGTCCCTTATCGAAGGCGGCTGTCTCGGATGAATTCAGATATTTCGGGATATTGAAGCCGTTGATCTCCTTTTGATTATGCATAACGCGCCCGCCAAAGCCTATCACATTCCCTCTCACGTCGATTATCGGGAACATTACGCGGTTCCTGAACTTGTCCATAACTCTGCCGTCACGCTCGACCGCAAGGCTTGCGTCCTTCATTTGAGCTTCTGTATAGCCCTTTCCCCCCAAAAAATCCACCAGCGCCGTTTTTTTATCGGTCTGCGGTGCAAAGCCGAGTCCGTAGGTTATAACCGTTTTCCAGCTTATCCGCCTATTTTTAAGATATTCCCTTGCCTCGGCTCCGATCCTCTCGTTTTTTAGGCAGTCATAAAAAAATCTTGCCGAGAGCTTATTCATTTCAATTATGAGCTTTCTTTTCTCACTGTTTTCGTCGTTATAGCCGCCCGACTCCGGAAGCACTATCCCCGCACGGTCAGCCAGTATCTGCATCGCATCGACAAAGCTCAGGTTCTCCGTCCTCATTACAAACTGAACGAGATTCCCGCTCGCTCCGCAGCCGAAGCAGTGAAAGAGCTGTTTTTCCCTGTTTACATGAAAGGATGGCGTTTTTTCTGTATGAAACGGGCACAGTCCCATATAATCCCTGCCGGTTTTTTTCAGGTTAGTATATCTTGACACATAATCGACTATATCATTTTCCGAGCATATCTCGGCAAACAAATCGTCAGATATCCATTTAGGCAAGCCGTTTCTCCTCCTTGATCAATGCAAAATACTCAATAATATATCTATTTCCTTTTATTACATTATTTATACTGCCATAAACGACGGCAACATACCGTTCTTATTTATAATACCACGTTTCCGCCTTAAAATCCTTTATTTTTTTTGATTTTTTTCAAATTAACCGAATTAATACTAAATATCGCCGATGAGTTACATTATGAAACACATGCGAAATTTACAATTACCACTGAATTTTTACTTGACAAAAACAACCACTGATAGTATCATAAAATCATAGAAATTAAATAAGAAATAAGAAAACTATTTGACGCAGATCTTGCGAAAGGAGTTTACAGGCATAATCATGAATAAAGTAACAGCTTACACACAAATGACACCGATACCGACTTATGAGGTCTCGGAGCCGAACAGGCTCCCGATGTTCCTCGACAAAAGAGTGTATCAGGGCTCGAGCGGAAAGGTCTACCCTTATGCCGTAACTGAAAAAATATCCGACAAAAAAACAATAAAAGAATATAACGCCGTATATCTTGAGAACGAATATCTGCTTGTGATGCTGCTTCCCGAGATAGGCGGGCGCGTCCAGAGGATATTTGACAAAACAAACAACTATGACTGTGTATATTATAATGAAGTGATAAAGCCCGCGCTCGTCGGGCTTGCCGGTCCATGGATCGCGGGAGGGATAGAATTCAATTATCCTCAGCATCACAGGCCGTCGACATTTGAACGCGCAGATTTTTATATCGAAGAAAATAAAGACGGCTCCGCAACGGTGCATGTGAGCGAGATTGATAAAATGTACCACATAAAGGGCATGACCTCCTTTACTCTGTACCCGGGCAAGGCATACCTTGAGGTAAAAGGACAGCTCTACAACACTACAGGTCAAACGAAAACGTTTTTATGGTGGGCCAATCCTGCCGTTCCGGCAAACGAGCACACACAGTCCGTTTTTCCGCCGGACGTCCGCGCTGTAATGGATCACGGCAAGCGCGATGTTTCCAAATTCCCAATCGCAACCGGGACATATTACAAGGTCGACTACGGAGAGGGCGTTGATATTTCACGCGTAAAGAACATCCCCGTGCCTACGTCGTATATGGCGTATCATTCGGATTTTGATTTCCTCGGGAATTATGACCATGACCTCAAGGCGGGGCTGCTGCACGTCGCTGACCACCACATCGCTCCGGGCAAAAAGCAGTGGACATGGGGCTTCGGAGATTTTGGTGATGCGTGGTACCACAATCTTACAGATGAAAACGGACCGTACACGGAGCTTATGACAGGCGTTTTCACCGATAACCAGCCCGACTTCACATTCCTTGCACCATACGAGGAAAAGACCTTCAAACAGTATTTCATGCCGTACAAAAATATAGGCGCCATAAAAAATGCGACGATAAAAGCCGCGGTAAATCTCGAAACAGACGGCAGCGGCAAAGCTTTTGTAAAAGTATATGCTCCGGAAGAGACCGAAGCGGTCATAACGCTCAAGGGGAAACTAAACGAATACATATCGGAGAAGACGGTCATCTCACCGCTCACAACATATGAGGGAGAAGCCGATGTACACAGCGAAAATCCATGGGATCTTACGGTGACGGTAAGCGATGCAGACGGGAACGTGCTTGTAGCGTATTCGCCCGTAAAGCAGGAATTTGAAAAAGCGCCCGAACCGGCCAAGGCCGCAAAAAGGCCTGAGGAGATCGCATCGCTCGAGGATCTGTACCTGACGGCCGTTCATCTTGAGCAGTACCGCCACGCCACGCGCTCGCCCATCCCCTATTACCTTGAAGGCTTAAAGCGCGATCCGTCCGATATACGGCTCAATAACGGCTACGGAAAGGCTCTCTACAATATGGGGCTGTTTGAGGAAAGTGAAAAATATTTTAAAGCGGCCATAAAAAAAGCTACTTTAATGAATCCAAACCCCTACGACTGTGAGCCGTATTACAATCTCGGCATGTCGCTTAAGGAGCAGGGAAAATATGACGAGGCCTACAACGCATTCTATAAGGCGGTATGGTCATCGGCGATGCAGGACTGCGGCTTTTATCAGCTCGCCTGCATAGCGTCTGCCAAGGGCAAATATGAAGAAGCGCTTGAATTTGCGGAAAAGTCGCTCGTAAAGGGCTACCATAATTTAAAGGCGCGGAACCTCAGGACGGCGCTTTTACGGCATCTTGGCATAACCGACAAAGCTGTCGCCTTTGCAAAGGAAACGCTTGAGATAGACCCGATGAGCTACGGCGCACGGTACGAGCTTTTCAGGCTGACGGACGATTTCAAAGTCCTGAACACGCTTACTACAATAATGCAGAACGATCTTCAAAGCTATATCGAGCTGTCGATAAAATACAGCGAGGCGGGGCTTTTTGAGGATGCGGCAAAGGTTCTTGCTCTTATATCGCAGGCAGACAGGCGCATGCTTCATTATTATACGGCCTATTATTCAAACAGCTCCGTTGAGCTGGACATAGCGAAAAACTGTACCGACAAATACGACTTCCCCAACCGCCTGCATGATATAAAGGTCCTTGAATATGCGATAGAAAACAGCCCGTCAGACCCCCGTGCTCCGTACGACCTCGGGAACCTCTTGTACGACAAGGGTCAGTGGCAGCGCGCCATAGAGCTCTGGGAGCAGTCGGCTTCAATAGATGGCACACACGCAGAGGTGCACAGAAATATTGCGCTTGCATATTTCAACAGGCTGCACGACAGCGATAAGGCGCTCACGCATATGGAAAAGGCGCGCAGGCTCGCCCCTGACGATGCAAGGATATTCTACGAGCTTGACTGCCTTTATAAGGAAACGAATTATCCCGTATTAAAGCGCGTCAATGCAATGGCGGCGGATATGCAGATGACGTCGTCGCGCGACGATCTCTATACGGAGTGCATAACGCTCGTAAATACGCTCGGAAAATACGAAAGAGCGCTGAAGCTTATAAATATGCACACCTTCCACCCATGGGAGGGCGGCGAAGGAAAGATCACGTCCCAGTACAGACAGGCGCATATCGGGCTTGCATGCGAAGCTATAGACGCAGAGGATACCGAGGAGGCCGTAAAGCACCTTACGGCTGCGCTTTCATATCCCGAAAACCTCGGCGAGGGCAAGCTTTACGGAGCACTCGACAACGACATATATTACTATCTAGGCTGCGCACTTGAGTCGACCGATAAAATACTCTCAAACGAATATTTTGAAAAGGCCTCCCGCGGTGATACTACCATAGATTCAGCCGTATATTATAACGACCGCCCGCCTGAAATGTTCTTCTATCAGGCTCTTGCCTTTGAAAAACTCGGGAACACAAAAAAAGCACGCAGCATGTATAATAAACTGATCGACTATGCGGAGGAGCATATGAACGATCACTGCGAAATAGATTATTTTGCCGTATCGTTACCGGATTTTCTGATATTTGAGACCGACATAGACGCGAAAAACAAGCTCCATTGCATATTCATGGCGGCACTTGGTCATACAGGCTTCGGCAGAACGGAAAAAGCTCTCAAATATATCGAAGCAGGACTCAAGCTTGATAATGCTCATCAGGGACTAAATATCCTGAAGCGGACTATCACCGGCGAAGGAGAAAAGCAGGAACCACGTGAAATAAAAAGAAATTATATATGGAGAAAATAGATGGAGCTTTTAGATCTAAGCGGCGTATGGCGCTATGATACCGATCCGGAAAATACCGGGATCGAAAAACAGTTTTTTAAGCGGAAGCTCAAGGGTGAGTCCTTCATGCTTCCCAGCTCATCATGTGAAAATAAAGTCGGTGGAAAGCTGAAAAAATACGAGAATCTCAACTCCGAATCTGTAAAATGTCTGCGTGAGCGGTATCAGTATATAGGCGCACTGTGGGTCCAGCGTGAGATATACGTTCCGCCGTCCTTTGCCGGCAAGGCGGTAACGCTCTTTTTAGAGCGCGTCAATATGTCGTCGATGGTGTGGGTCGACGGCGAGCGCATCGGACGTGAGATGATCGAGCTTTCCGCTCCGCATGAATATGACCTTACCGACAGGCTTTCGGTTGGAGTACATACGCTCACGATACGGCTTGACAATTCAAATTTATTAAATATCCACACCATGGCAAGCGGCTACAGCGACGATACCCAGGGCTTCTGGTGCGGCATCATCGGACGCATGGAACTCAGAGCTGAGGATAAAACGCGCATCGCGGCGCTGCATATATTCCCGCATAAAACCGGCTTTGATGTAAAGGCTGTGATAACAGGTACCTGCGCCGCTCCGAACGACAGGCAGATTGTCTCCATAACGCTTTCGCCAACAGCTCCCGACGGCAGGGAGCTGCGCAGTGACACACATTATATAACGCTTTACACCTCACGACAGACGGTCAGGCTATCGTATGAATTTGACGAGCCTATTAAATACTGGGATGAATTTCATCCAGATCTGTACACGCTCCGCGCATCGCTTATGCATGACGACGGCGAAAATAAAATTTTGGCAAAATTCGGGATGCGCACGATAGAAGTAAAAAACAAGCAGCTTACACTGAACGGAAAAGAAATTTCCCTGAGGGGAACGCTCGACTGCGGGATATACCCTAAGACGGGATATCCGCCGACCGATCTTGAGACGTGGCTCGACACAATGAAGACTATAAAATCCTACGGCCTGAACCATGTGCGCTTCCATGCATGGTGCCCTCCGGAGGCTGCGTTTGAGGCCGCCGACATGGTCGGGATATATGTTCTTGCGGAGATGCCGCTGTGGCTTAATTATGATGTATGTCCTCTTGAGACGGGAGACGATCCGATACATAAATTTTATTATCATAACGAGGCTATGACAATATCAAAGACTTACGGAAACCACCCATCGTTTATAATGTTCTCGAACGGCAACGAGCTGCTCGGAGATTTCGAGATGCTCGAGGATATTACGACGCAGATAAAGGCTCTTGACGACAGGCGGCTTTATACGCTGACCTCAAACTTTGACCGTCCTGTAACCGCAGCTGATGATTATTTCTGCGCGGCGGCGGCAAACGGACACAGAATACGCATGCAAACGTTTTTCGACACTATATCTGAACACACGCGTCTTTCATATGATGATGCCGTTAAAGAAATGCCGGTGCCTATAGTTTCGTTTGAAGTCGGGCAGTACTGTGTGTATCCAAACGTTGACTCCATTTCGGACTATGACGGGAACATGGCGCCCGTTAATTTTGAAGCGATAAAGACGGATATGATAAGACACGGGATATATAATAAGCTTGAAAAATATATCAAAGCGTCGGGCATGCTTGCCGCACTGCTCTATAAGGAGGATATAGAATGTGCGCTCAGAACGCACGATATGGGCGGCTTTGAGCTTCTCGGGCTCACGGATTACACCGGTCAGTCGACAGCCACGATAGGACTGCTTGATGTGTTCTGGAAAAATAAAGGCATAATAAGCTGGGAGGATTTTACAAAATTCTGCGATCATACCGTTCCGCTTATGAAGACGGACAGGGTATTCCGCTCGGACGATATTTTCCGGGCCGAGCTTGAGCTGTACGACTACAGCGAAAGCCCTGTTTCCGACCCGGCATTTACTCTTGAGATGTATGACGGCAGCACGCTTATGCACCGCGAACAGTTAAATGGCGGCCGCACAGAATTTCCTCTTGATTTTATCAAAAAGCCGTCGAAAATAAAGACGGTATTAAAAGCCTGCGGCCATGAAAATTCGTGGGATATTTTTGTATACCCTCCGATCGGCGAGTATCCCGAGCTGAAAATTATCGAGGGAAACTCAAAGGCGCTTAAGGACATAATAAAAAACGGAGGAAAAGCCGTTGTTTCGGGAAAAAGGCTGAAAAAGCCGTACCAGGGATATTTCAGACCAGTATTCTGGTCGCCCGCATTTTTCAAAACAGACCGCTCATGCGGGATCATATGCGACACCGAGCACCCTGTCTTTGACTCATTCCCGACAGATGCTTACGCCGATTTCCAGTGGAAGCACCCGCTTGATAATTCTGTAGGAGCCGACTTGACGGGTTTCCCGCGGGATTTTGAGACTATAATAGAGACCGTGCCGAATTTTTATGACAATACTCCGAGCTCGCCGCTTTTTGAGGCGCGGATAGGAAATGCCGATATATTGTTCTGCGGCTTTGACCTTGATACGGAGCATAAATGCGTGCAGCAGCTCAGATACAGCATAGCACGTTATGCAGCGTCGGATAAATTCGCTCCAAAGCAGACGCTTGAACCGGAGATTTTCTTAAAGCTGTTCAAATAACGGAGGATCATTATGAAAATACTGAAAAAATGCAGAACACCATCAGGCAAAAAAAGCTCATCGCTTGAGCTGCTCCTTACAATGCTGGCGCTTGCGTTGGGCTGTGCCCTTGGGATATTGTCAAAATGGCTTGATGAGCTTACGATAACCGAGGGTATGGTTTTTGAGGACCTGCTTGAGATACTTGATCTCAGAAATGTATTTTCACGGATAAGCGTATGGGCGCTGGCTGCGCTCATCATTTCAGTACGCAGCAGAACGCCGCTGAGGGCGTCGGTAAACACCATGATGTTCCTCGGCGGCATGATAATATGCTATTACGGATATACGATAATTTTCTCGGGATTTTTCCCGGCGTATTATATGGCTGTGTGGAGCGTCCTCGCCGTTCTCTCGTCGATACCCGCATATTTTTCTTGGTATTCAAAGGGAACGGGGACGTTTTCTATAGTTATGTCCGCATTCATACTCGGCTTTTTTGCTTCGCAGGCATTTTATTTTGGGCGCTGGTATTTCGGTCTGCACGAATGGGACTCGGTCATATGCTTCTTTGCAGCAGCTGCCGTTTTATACAGCAAGCCGAAGCCGTTTCTGCTGTCGCTTGTCGGAGCCTGCATCGCGGCTCCGGTAATAGACTGGCTCACACCGTATATCTTCGGCGGGCTTTAAATATCAGCTCTTTCATACACGACAAAGCTGTACTCAAGACCAGTACGGCTTTTTTTCGTTTCGCTCTGCTCCTTAATATGCCATGCACTGTCGCTGTCAAGGTCGGGAAGAAACGTATCGGCTTCTCTTTCGGCGTTTATCTTTGTTATATACGCCCTTTTACAGTACGGCAGAAGCGTATTATATATCTCGCCGCCGCCTATGACGAATATCTCCGAATCGTATTTCTTCAGTTCCTCCATAAGTTCCTCAACGGAATGTACTGACGTTACTCCGTCTCTTGAAAAGTCCCTGCTTCGCGTCAGGACTATATTTACCCTGTCCGGCAGCGGTTTGCCGTCCGGCAGGGAATCAAGTGTTTTCCTTCCCATGACAACAACATTTCCAGTCGTCGTTTCCTTGAAATACCTCATGTCCTCCTTTATGCGGAACAGAAGCGAATTTCCGTTTCCTATCCCCCATGACGAGGACGCAGATGCTATTATATTCATGATATTACCCTCCATTTATATGATAAGATGCACCGCTTATCCAATATATTCTTAATACAAAAGAGAAGCCTGTCATCACTTTTGCTCCGCAAAAGCCAGCCCTCGGCTGTCCGCCATTCTTGGCGGTGAGCGCAGATTGTTGCTCGAAGGAATGATGACGTGTACTTTGTGTACTTCGAATTCCTGAGAGTTATAAGATGCGCCGCTTATCTTTTGTATTAATCCCATGAGATCGCAAATTCCTGCCTATCACTGTATATCGGCACGTCAAATGAGACCGTGCCGCCTGACGCTTCGACAAGACTCTTTATCGTCCTTGCCTGTTTTACCGCCCATGCCACGTCCGTAGCGTATTGATGAGTCGCCGGATTTTCCGGATTCCATTTCATCTCATACAGTGTATTCTGACCGTTATTTATATAATTGCTGCTTATCCACTCGGCTCCGCCGTTTATGGCGGCGTCGACGCTTGTCCAGCCCTGCTCGTATGCGTACTGTGCTCCGCCGTTTATCGGGTCCTCGTCATACGCACCTATACCGAACAGATTGTATACCGTCGTTCCGTTGTATTCAACTCCCGACGCAAGCTGCGAGCTTCCGTTTCCACTCTCAAGCACCGAGTGCACCGCAAGATATATCTCGCTTATACCGTTTGCCCTTGCGGCGTCGATAAACGTCTCGCCCTTGCCCTCAAGGACTCCCTTGCCTTTCAGGTAATTGTTAAGTGAAGCAGCGCTTATCCCGTTTGAAACTGACAAGTCAAGGAACTGGTACTTTGCATAGCCAGTCGAGAAATTAGACGGCTCAAGATACCTTTCAACATCGCTTCTTGAGGCTGCCGATGCGTTTGTTGTAAATACGGTCGGAGACGCTCCCATCTGCGCATTGAGCGCTGAGCTGAAGCTTGTATTGTAGTGCGTATACGTCACTGGCATCGACAGCTCCGCGATCCTCTCTTCGACAGACTTTGATATATACTTATACTCAAACGGCGTTCCGTCGTCAGGCACGCACGAGATCGTAAACGTATCCTCCACTCCATTCGACGCCCGCAGCGTTATTACCGACATTCCCTCGCTAACGGCATGAAGATTTCCGTTTGCGTCAACCGTCACAACCTCCGGATTGCTCGAATACCACGCCACTGTCTTATCACGTGCATTCTGAGGATATATATATGATGTAAGCGCATAGTCGCTGTTTATACGCATCGCCTCGATGGCATTCGTTATGAATGCGCCGCGTACGGGGATATTATATATCTGGACGTAAACTATACATTTGGCAGTAAAGCCGCCGTCCTCGGTCGTCGCAACTATATTAGTCGTTCCTGTGCCTATTGGTGTGACGATTCCGTTTTCATCGACCGCCGCAACCGCCGTATTTTCGGAGCTCCAGGTCACGTTCTTGTTCGTTGCATCAGCCGGATATACAGACGCAGTGAGCTGCGCCGTTATAGGCTGATCTATGTAAAACAGCATATCCGAGCGCGAAAGAGAAACACCCTCGGCTCCGCGTATCACGCTTATGGCAATATCCTCGGAAGCATCGCCGCATGTTACAGTGACAACGGCATCGCCCGGGATCCCGACGGGAGTTACGACTCCGTCCTGACTGACGGTTATGATCGAAGTATTGGACGATGAAAACTTAAGCTCCTTTTCCGTCGTATTTACCGGCATCGGCTTTACGTCAAGCTCAAGCCCGGTGCCGTCACCGAGATGTATCGAAAGGCTTTCATTATAGACATTTATGCCTGTACATTCTACCGGCTCAAAAAACATAGGCGAATGCGCCAGATACTCAACCGGCCCCGTCTCCTCCTGCTCCGCCTGTGCCTCCCTTTCCTGCCCGAGCATGGCCTCTATCTCATCATAAATATCGGCGCTCGCCAGACCGCCGAGCGGTATAAGCGCAAGCACAAGCGTCAGCATGACCAAAATTCTTTTCATCTTAATCTCCATTCTGCCGTCCTGCGGCACCTGATCATCCTTGTTGTCGCATATTATTTGCCGGGCTTATTATAGCATATGGTAGGTTATTCTGTCAATTCTTTTTACATGAACTGTTTGTTAAGAAAAATACAAAGCAGTACCGGGGCTTAACCGTCCCTGATACTGCTTTGTGCTGTAATCTATTGTGCCCGTGAACGGATTATTCCTCTCCGTAGTAGGCCTTCTTCATGATTTCCTCAATTTCCTTAACAAGCGGCAGCTTGGGATTTGCAGTCGTACACTGATCCTCAAAAGCCTTGTTTGCTATATCCGCAAGCTTGCTCATATACTCAGTTTCGTCTATTCCGCATTCTGCAAAGCTCTTCGGCTCATTTACTTCCTCCATAAGCTCCTTAACGGCCTTTACAAGGCTTTCAACGCCTTCTTTTGTGTTCTTGGCGGGAAGTCCGAGAGCCTGTGCGATCTCAGCATACTTCTCGTCAGCTACGAACTTCTTATATTTCGGGAACGAAACAAACTTTGACGGGATAGCTGCGTTGTACTCTATCACATGCGGCAGGAGCACTGCATTTGCGCGTCCGTGAGGAACGTGATATTCTCCTCCGATTTTATGCGCTATCGAGTGGTTGAGTCCGAGGAACGCATTTGTAAACGCCATACCTGCAATACAGCTTGCGTTATGCATCTTTTCTCTTGCCTCCGCATCGTCCGCACCATTCTTATATGCTCTCGGCAGATACTTGAATACAAGCTGTATAGCCTTTATCGCCAGACCGTCCGTATAATCCGAAGCCATTACAGAAACATATGCCTCTATGGCGTGAGTCAAAACGTCAAGACCTGTGTCTGCAGTAGCGGATTTGGGCAGGCTCATTACGAACTGCGGATCGATTATCGCAACGTTCGGCGTCAGCTCATAGTCTGCCAGAGGATACTTCATGTTGTTCTTCTTATCCGATATAACTGCGAAGCTCGTTACCTCTGAACCTGTACCCGACGTTGTCGGTATAGCCACAAGCTTTGTCTTGTTCATCTTCGGGAACTTAAACGCACGCTTTCTTATATCGAGGAAGCGCAGTCTCAATGCGTTAAAGTCTACATCCGGATGCTCATAGAACAGCCACATTCCCTTTGCGGCATCCATCGCGCTTCCGCCACCGAGAGCGATTATAACGTCAGGCTGGAATTCATCCATCATCTTTGCGCCTTCCATTACTGTCTCTATAGACGGGTCAGGCTCAACCTCAGAGTATATGCGGCAGTGTACCGGCTCCTCTCTCTTTCTGAGGTAATAAAGGATCTTGTCAACATATCCGAGAGATACCATGCCCGGGTCGGTCACGATGAATGCCTTTGAGATATCGGGCATTTTCTCAAGATACTGGATCGAATCCTTCTCAAAATAAATCCTGTCTGGGACCTTAAACCACTGCATATTTACCCTCCTCTTTGCCACACGCTTCTGATTTATCAGATTTATCGATGTTACGTTTCCGCTGACGCTGTTTCCGCCGTAGCTTCCGCAGCCGAGTGTCAGTGACGGCATATTCGTATTATATATATCTCCGATAGCGCCGTGCGATGAAGGTGAGTTTACGATAAGGCGGCTTGCCTTCATTATATCAGCAAACTTATCTATAACGCTCTGATCCTTTGCATGGATGACTGCGCTGTGTCCCATTCCATTGAACATTACCATCTGCTCAGCTATATCGATACCCTCGTCGGCATCCTCAACTACCATATACGCAAGCACAGGACTGAGCTTCTCACGTGAAAGCGGGTACTCGGGACCTACGCCGTCGATCTTGCCAAGAAGTATCTTTGTGCTTTCAGGGACCTTTACTCCCGCCTGCTCGGCTATCCAGTATGCGCTCTTTCCGACAACTGCAGGATTCACCGCGCCTTTTTCGCTGTTTATAACGTAGTCGCTTACCTTCTTTATCTCGTCATCCTTAAGGAAATAGCAGCCGAAATGCTTCATCAGCTTCTCAAACTTCGGAGCTATCTTTTTATCTACTATCGCAGCCTGTTCGGATGCGCATATCATACCGTTGTCAAATGTCTTTGAAAGTATCAGGTCGTTTACCGCCTGCTCAAGGTCCGCGCTTGAGTGGATATAGCAGGGCACGTTACCGGGTCCCACGCCGAGCGCCGGCTTACCTGTAGAGTACGCAGCCTTTACCATTCCCGAGCCGCCCGTTGCGAGCACTGTGGCAACTCCCGGGTGATTCATAAGAGCGTTCGTTGCATCTATCGACGGATACTCTATCCACTGTATGCAGTGCTCGGGAGCTCCTGCGGCAACGGCAGCTTCATATACGATCTTTGCGGCCTCAACAGAGCACTGCTGTGCTGAAGGATGGAAGCCGAAAATGATTGGGTTCCTTGTCTTCATACAGATTATCGACTTAAAGAGCGTTGTCGACGTTGGGTTCGTTACAGGCGTAACTCCGCATACAACGCCTATAGGCTCGGCGATTATCTCATAATCCTCAAGATCGTTTTCCTCAATAACGCCTACCGTCTTTTCTCTTTTTATGGAGTGATAAATATATTCCGTAGCGAACATATTCTTTGTTATCTTATCCTCATAAACTCCCCTGCCCGTTTCCTCAACGGCCATCTTTGCAAGCTCCATGTGCTTGTCAAGTCCTGCCAGAGTCATCGCCTTTACGATCTTATCGACCTTCTCCTGGTCAAAGCTCATAAATTCGTGAAGTGCCTTCTGAGCATTCTCCACAAGGGTGTTTATCATTTCATTTACATTAACCTCAGCCATGATAATATCCTCCTTAAAATCTCGATTGTTAATAATTTATCGTTAATTATTTATCAATCTATTGCTATTATACTCTATCGTTAAAAATTTGTCAATAGTAAATTAGTCCATAAAATCAACTTTGTAAACATTATATAATTATATTTTGCCCGCAAGTTTTGTTTATATGAGGTATTTACAATAAAAACATACCGAGACTTTTTTAATTCTGAGACTTTACTCAGGCGCACCGCAAATCATCAGCCGTATTATACAAAAGAAAGGACCTGTCGAATTAAGAATCGCATAGGGCTGCTCGATTTTAGATGCAGAACGGACGAAACGCACCCGACGGCGTACTTTGTGTACTCCGAGTGGTGCGTTTCGTTCGTAGCCAGGGGCTAAAAGCCCCTGTGGAGAACTTACACTGCGTGTAAGTCGCTGCGGTCTGCGCTAAAAGCGACAGCCCCTTCTTGATCTGTTATTTTTTATGACTATGGCACACTCCCGACATGGAGCAGCCGCTGCAGCCGCAGCCGCATGAGGATCCGCCCTTCTTTTTGCTTTTTATCATGCGAATGATTATTCCCGCCACAGCAACGGCAAGGACCAATGCAATGATTATGGTAGATATATTTTCAGAAAGCCATGCGATCATCAAATCCACTCCTTCCCGTCAGAATAAATACTTTAAGTTTATGCCTTTACTTTTACATTTGCGGTAAACCTGCTCGACTCCTTATACGGCTTGAACAGCATATAAAGGATAAATGCAACTATTGCAGCAGCAAATATTACACCTATCACGTTTCCGTTTCCGGTAAACAGCATACCGAACTGATATACAACAAGCGACATTGCATAGGCAAATATGCATTGATAGCCTATTGCAAACCACGTCCATTTTGCGTTATTCATCTCACGCTTGATAGCGCCGATAGCGGCAAAGCACGGAGCGCAGAGTAGATTGAATATCATGAACGAATATGCCGAAAGGCGCGTCATACCCTCGAAATCGAGTACGCCGAACACTGCAACGACCTCTTCCTTTGCAACAAGCCCCATGATCGTAGCGATAGTTGCCCTGATATTATCGAAGCCGAGCGGTGCAAATATCCAGCTTATCGCGCCGCCTATCATACCGAGCACGCTGTTCTCAAGATCGACATCCGGGTTGAATCCGAACGAGCCGTCCGTCATGCCGAAGCTCGAGCCTGCCCATATTATGATAGATGACAGAAGGATGACCGTACCGGCTCTCTTTATAAACGAGCTTCCTCTCTCCCACATGCTGCGCAGAACATTGCCGACCGTCGGCAGATGGTATGCCGGCAGCTCCATAACGAACGGAGCGGGATCGCCCGCGAACATTTTTGTTTTCTTGAGCATGATACCTGAAATTATTATAGCCGCAACTCCGATAAAATAAGCGCTCGGAGCGACCCACCATGCGCCGCCGAACAGCGCCGATGCGATAAGAGCAATGATCGGGATCTTTGCTCCGCACGGGATAAAGGTGGTAGTCATAATAGTCATTTTTCTGTCGCGGTCATTTTCTATCGTTCTTGAGGCCATAACGCCCGGAACTCCGCAGCCTGTACCTATGAGCATAGGTATGAACGACTTTCCGGAAAGTCCAAACTTGCGGAAAATCCTGTCCATAACGAACGCTATACGCGCCATATATCCGCACGCCTCAAGGAATGCGAGGAATATGAACAGCACGAGCATCTGTGGAACGAAGCCGAGAACTGCGCCTACACCGCCTACGATACCGTCAAGGATAAGACCCTTGAGCCAGTCGGCGCAGTTTATTGCGTCAAGTCCGCTTTCAACGATCACAGGGATACCGGGGACCCACACTCCGAATTCTGACGTGTCCGGAGCTTCCTCCATCGCTGGATCAATGATACCCGAAAGATCAAAGCCGGCCTCGGCAAGCGCATCACCATATGTACCTACAGCCTCGTCAAAGCCGCCGAAGTCTTCCTCCTCTATGGCTCCGAGAATATCCTCCGCGCCTACTACATCAGCCGTTGCGGCACCCTCAACGATACCCGTAAGCTCGTCTGTCCAGATGTTCTCCGAAGCATATTCCGTTATTGCTTCTTCATACTGGCTGCCGCCTATACCGAATAAATGCCAGCCGTCTCCGAAAAGTCCGTCGTTTGTCCAGTCGGTCACCCATGTACCTACGGTCGTTACCGACACATAATAAACGAGGAACATAACGACAGCAAAAATCGGGAGCGCAAGGAAACGGTTCGTAACGATCCTGTCTATCTTATCCGACGTCGTGAGCTTTCCGGCGCTCTTCTTTTTGCAGCAGACCTTCATGAGCTCTGCTATGTAAACGTATCTGTCATTTGTTATGATGCTCTCTGCATCGTCGTCAAGCTCCTTCTCGGCAGCAAGGATATCCTTCTCGATATGGTCAAGCGTGCTCTTTGGTATATTCAGCTGCTCTATCACCTTTTCGTCACGCTCAAAGATCTTTATCGCATACCAGCGCTGCTGTTCCTCGGGCATGTTATGGAGCACGGCTTCTTCAATGTGCGCTATTGCATGCTCAACGGCGCCGGTAAAGGTATGCATCGGGATAGTCTTCGTTCCCTGCGCAGCCTTTATCGCGGACTCTGCAGCCTCCATGATCCCCGTGCCCTTAAGAGCGGATATCTCCACTACCTTGCAGCCAAGCCTCTTTGACAGCTCATTGATATTTATCCTGTCGCCGTTCTTTCTTACTATATCCATCATGTTTACGGCAATTACTACAGGTATTCCGAGCTCAGTAAGCTGTGTTGTTAGATATAGGTTCCTTTCAAGATTCGTACCGTCGACAATATTCAAAATAGCATCGGGGCGCTCGCTTATAAGATAATTTCTCGCAACTACCTCCTCAAGCGTATACGGAGAAAGTGAGTATATACCAGGAAGGTCGGTTATCGTAACGCCCTCATGTTTCTTTAGCCTACCCTCTTTTTTCTCGACCGTAACGCCCGGCCAGTTTCCCACAAATTGATTTGACCCGGTGAGCGCGTTAAATAAAGTAGTCTTACCGCTGTTCGGATTACCCGCAAGGGCAATTCTTATATTCATAATTACTGATCCTCTCTTTCTGTATAAGCATTTTATGCCAAATTT
This sequence comes from uncultured Clostridia bacterium, assembly GCA_944390955.1. GTDB lineage: Bacteria > Bacillota > Clostridia > UBA1381 > UBA1381 > Ornithomonoglobus_A. Next base: position 24,831 of record CALXRY010000163.1, read on the forward strand.
ATTCCACTTCGATCATATCCGCATCGGCCTTTCGCAGCGAAAGCTCGTAGCCTCTTACGGTTACCTCGACCGGATCGCCGAGCGGCGCAACCTTGCGGACATATACGCTGACCCCCTTGGTTATCCCCATGTCCATGATCCTGCGCTTCACAGCACCCTCTCCGTGAAGTTTGACCACTTTGACCGTGTCACCTATCTTCACCTGTCTTAGTGTTTTCATTATATATCCTCCTTAAAATAAATCTCAAACCATGATCTTCTGGGCCATTTCCCGGCTTATCGCCACTCTGGCATCTTTAACGTTTACAATAACGTTCCCGCCGATCATGCTCACTATGGTGACGTTCCCTCCGACCACAAAGCCCATATCCTCAAGATGCTTTTTCACGTCCGGATTTCCGCCTACCCTCTTTATTATATTGTCACTTCCGACATCTGCAAGCGTCAACGGCATCATGCTTTACCTCCATTCTTTTTTAACAGTATCTAACCGTATATTATGGTTAGTATTTTCTAACCTCTGCAGGTTAGTTTATCATAACCAAAACATTTTGTCAATGCTTTTGCCAAAAAAAATATATATTTCATGATTTTATTTTTTACTTTGCTCAATGTTTTGTATAGTTTTGCCTTTTCTACCCTTAAAACGAGCCGATAAAACCAGATATGATATAAAAAATGCGCCGAGTCCGGCGCATTTTCCCAATAATTTTAAGTGTTCCTTAACGAAGGATCCCGTTCCAGCATCGGACGCATACTGTTTGCGCTTATAAGCATCGTCGAGCTGTTATGCAGCAGCGACGAGACCGATGGAGTTATCACTCCGCAAAGCCCGAGCAATATGAGCGCTGAATTAAAAGCCATTATGACCGCATAATTTCTTCTTATGCGTCTGAACAGCCTTTCGCTCAACATCCTAAGCATAGCCAAATCACGCAGATCTCCCGACATCAGGGTTATGTCCGCCACCTCTCTTGCCAGATCGGACGAATCCTTCATTGCAACAGAAACATCGCTAACAGCGAGTGCAGGCGAATCATTTATGCCGTCACCCACCATTATGACCGTTCTTCCCTGCTTCTTAAACGCGTCTATTATCTGCGCCTTGTCTTCGGGAAGCACCTGCGACCTGAAGTCATCTATGCCGAGCATTTCTGCCGTTCTCCGGGCTGCGGCGGCGTGGTCACCGGTCAGCATTATTACGTCTTTTACTCCCTTGGCTTTGAGCATCCTCACCGCCTCGGCCGCCTCCGCACGCGGCGGATCGCTTATGCATATAACTCCGGCAAGCTGCTTTCCTATCGCAAGATAGATAGCCGAAAGCCCTTCGCATTCACTTGCTATGAGCTCCTTTTCAGCATCAGAGATCATGACGCCCTCATCCTCCGCGACGAAGTGCTCGCTTCCTATTATCGTGCGTTCTCCGTGCAGCTGCGTGGCTATGCCGTGAGCCACAATATATTCGACCTCGGCATGTTCCTCCTCATGCTTGAGGTCCTTTTCCTGAGCTGCACGCACTATCGCCTTTGCAACACTGTGAGGGAAATGTTCCTCAAGGCACGCAGATATCTTAAGCACCTCTTCGGCTGTATATCCGCCGAACGGCAGTATCTTTTCAACAACAGGGCAGGCGTTTGTAAGAGTTCCGGTTTTATCAAATACTATAGTATCCGCATGGGCGAAGCTCTCAAGGTGTTTTCCGCCCTTGACGAGGAATCCCATACCAGAAGCCTCCCGCATTGCGCTTATCACGCTTATCGGAGTGGACAGCTTTATTGCACAGGAATAGTCTACCATAAGTACAGAAAACGCCTTTGCTACATTCCTCGTAATAAGATAAACAAGCACGGACAGCCCAAGCGTATACGGAACAAAGCTATCCGCCAGCCTCTCCGCACGAGTCTGCACCCCTGCCTTAAGGCTTTCACCGCTCTCTATCATATTCACAATATTCGATATCTTTGTATTCCCCGCCGCCGAGCTTACACGGACTACGACAGACCCCTCTTCTATTACAGTTCCCGCATACACCGTCGCTCCGGCTAATTTTCTTGCCGCCTGCGGCTCTCCTGTCATCGACGACTCATTGACCATCGCCTCTCCGGAAACAACAGTTCCGTCCACGGCTATCATGCTCCCGTCGCGAAATACAAGATGATCATCTGTTTTCACCTCGCTCATCGGTATAAGTTTTTCGGTTCCGTCCTGAACGCTCCATACCTTATCTATCTTGAGTGCAAGACTTTCTGACAGCGCATCCTTTGTGCGCTTTCGTGTATATTCCTCAAGCAGCTCGGATATTTTAAGCAAAAATATAATAGAATTAACCTCGCTGTGCATTCCTCGCGCCAGCGCCGCTCCGACTGCCGCTCCATCAAGCAAACTTACATCCAATCTGAAAGAAAGCAGGCTGCTCACGGCCCTTCTGATATACGGAAACACTTTGATATATGACATTATTATCCGCACGGGCATAGGCATAAACCGCCTTAATATAAATCTTCTAAGAAGCATTTTCATAAGACGCTTTTTGAATTTGCCTTCATAATCGTTCGAAACCACGCGCGGCTTCACGTCACATGCACGTATCCCTGAAACTGTATCAAGCAGCTCCTTTCTGTACCCAGGACGGTATGTTATAAATATCCCACCGTTTACACTCGTCACTTTGACACTCATGACATAACTTTTTGCAAGTATGTATTCCTCAATGGATTTTTCGCGGTCACGCCCGAAATATCCTCCGCCGCACCTCAGGCGTAGCCTTCCTCGAGTATCGTGTATGATCTTAAATTTCATTATTTACTTCATCTTCTTCGTCAAGCTTGGATTTTGCCTCGTAACACATATCCTCAGCTTCTTCCTTCATATTCTGGAATGTTTCCAAAGCATCCTGCTGCAGCTTCATTCCCTTGGCTATTCCCATTACGCAGAGCTTACGCGTTTTTTCGCTCTTAATGATCCTCTTTCCTGCGATCACCGCAGCCGCTCCTGCGGCAAAGCACAGCAGCCTTCCGTCCTTAAGGTTATTTAACTTCATAATGAATCTCTCCAATCTGTATTTTTATATTTTAAGGCACAAATAAAGCTAAAATCAAGCTTCTAAGCCTTATTTACTATTTTCATCCGAGCGCTACGTCAAGTATCATCATAACCGAAAAACCGCCGGCAAACATCAAGGTCCCTATATTTGAGTGTCTGCCCTGCGACATCTCGGGAATGAGCTCCTCAACAACCACATATATCATCGCTCCGGCAGCAAAACTCAGAAAATACGGAAGCGCCGGTATTACAAACGACGCCGCGGCGATAGTAAGCAGAGCTCCGACAGGCTCTATGATCCCCGATAAAACTCCGTACAAAAATGACCGCCCTCGGCTCACCCCCTCCGACTTTAACGGCATCGATATAATAGCGCCTTCGGGAAAGTTCTGGATGGCAATTCCGAGCGAAAGAGCCAACGCTCCCGCGATCGTCACTGTCGTATTCCCCGCAAGATACCCTGCGTACACAACTCCAACCGCCATACCCTCCGGCAAATTGTGGAGAGCGACAGCCATCACAAGCATAGTCGTTTTTTTCATTTTGCTCTTCGGACCTTCTGCCTGCGCACTATTCATGTGCAAATGCGGAACGGCGTGATCGAGCAGCAGCAAAAACAAAATCCCTATCAGGAAACCGACCACCGCCGGAATAAACGACAGCCTGCCCATAGCCGAAGCATAGTCCATCGCCGGGATCAGCAGGCTCCATACCGAGGCAGCTGTCATTACACCGGCAGCAAAACCAGTAAGCGCACGCTGAAGCATTTCATTCATTCTGTCCCTCATGAACAGAACGCACGCCGATCCGAGAGACGTACCTAAAAACGGTATAAATATTCCCTGCAAAACATCAATCATTTAATTGATCCCTTTCATAAATACAAGTTAAACATAAATCCATCGGTATACGTCGGCTCCCCAAAGCCGCAGCAAGTCCGTTCACACTTCATTTTGTTCTTCAAACGAGACGACCCTATATCCTGCGGCGATTATCCTTCCCCTCAGCACTTCCTCGGGGATCAGGATTTTCATCCTTACCGTCGCAAGACCGCTGCCCAGATCGACATCCGCCCACACGCCGTTCTCGGAATTAAGAGCATTTTCAACTCTTTCCTTGCAGCGTCCGCACGTCATACCGCTCACTCCTATTTTTACGGTATACAGATAATGCGCCGGATCCTTATCGTCCACCTTTATCTTTTTTTCATCGTCTCCGCCCGCTCCGCAGCAGCCGGACGAGAGCTTCCTTGCATAGCTTTTAATCGCAATCACAGCAATTATAACAAGTGCAACTACAAGTATTACAGTTCCCACACTATCCATGATCTATGCCTCCTTTATAAACTCATCACTGGGTTTGTTATTTAATACCCAGCATGGTTAGTATTTTCTAACTATAAATATATCATTTTTATGTGAGCTTGTCAATACTAATTAAAATTATTTTGCAATGTCGTCTCTTATAAGCTCAAGCGCTGCGTTACCGCTTCGTCGGTGTCCTCCAGCATAAAGACCTTTTCCCGCTCCCGCGTGGGCGGACTTTCTGCGCCAATGCTGGCACTTTATAAACTTTAGTGTTGCTCTAACTACATTTTTAACGCTATTCATCATTATTTAGCGTTCTATCTTTAGTGTCCCCACAGCCACAACGGATCGTCCTCATATACAGCAATAATAAACACATGGACTCAGTACCGCCTGTGAATAAATGATTTATACAGCCCACTTATTGTGCTCTTATTTCCATTTTTTTCAATTAGTTCTGTTTCTAATTTGTATTTTTGGGTTGTTTCACCGTCGCTGCCACTATTCGCGCTAATCCATCCATTATTTCCGTTATCGTATTGCTACGGTTATGCATGATCTCAATCTACCGCTTTGAGATGGTCTCAACACCTTCCTCTTTTCTTTTTGTCGAATTTTGTCGATATTTTTCTACTATTTTTACAAAAATATTCATCTTATAGCTTTTATGTTGCAAATATTACATAAATATTACAACAATATTTCAAAATGTATTGACAAGCTGCATTTCAAGTAGTAAAATTTATTTTGTTAAATTACAGAAAAGGAGAAATCAAACATGTTTACCATTACAAAAACAACCAAAAGAAATGAAGAAACGGAATTCACATCTTACGGCATCGCGATGTTGAGAAACAATTGCGCAGAAATAATTTTATCAGATATATCTCCTGATATTGATTTTGTAAATTCCATCGTTCGAAAATGTAACAAATACAACGCTGCTCCAGAGCATGTGATTGATATCGTTTATGACAGTCTTGTATAAATACATAAAAGAGCTGTAAAGAATAGTTCTCATACAATCAAGGCTCCCTTTTTCGGACAAGACTTTACGGCTTCTTTATAATATTCAAACATTCAGGCGATACCCCTGTTTTCAGGCATACAAAAAACTCCCAACAACACTTATCTTTTATGCAAGCAGTTTTTGCCGTGACCAGAGCAATAAAAAGCACACCATAATGGTGTGCTTCATAGGCTTGGATCTATTCGCTTCTTGCAGTTGCGGCAAATTCCAAGATATTCCTTGGTTAAATTCTCCTCAACCTGCATTGGTTTTATTGCGTCATCGGCTATCATCTGCAGCTCACTCACAATACTACGTTTTAATTTCTTTCTGCATAAAGATCATAACCGATCTTAACATACTCGATAGGCCGCAGGTTTGTATTCCGATAATAATAATATTTTTTAACCGCTCGAACTCCTCGCCGCCATTACATCTTACTTTCTGTACTCGTCAAGCGTTTTCAGTACCTTCTCCGTACCAAACACAGCTTCCTTCCCGGCCTTTTTTGACAACAAGCTTTTTATCGATACGCTCCTTCAGCTCTGCAACGTGCGAGATTATACCGACGCTGCGGCTTCCTTCGGTAAGCTTGTTAAGCGCGTTCACCGCCTGGTCGAGCGACTCGTCGTCAAGCGCACCGAAGCCCTCGTCGACAAACATTGAATCAAGCCGTACACCGCCCGCAGAGGACTGTATCACATCCGACATGCCGAGTGCAAGTGAAAGCGACGCCTTGAAGCTTTCTCCGCCGGAAAGAGACTTGACGCTGCGGCAGCGGCCTGTATAATAATCAAAAATATCAAGGTCAAGACCTGTTTTTGACTTTTTGTCAAGCGGCTCGCTGCGCCGTATGAGCTCATAGCGCTCGCCGCTCATTTTTGAGAGCCGTGCGTTTGCACGGGAAAGTATGCGTTCAAAATAAGCGCCCTGTATATACTGCTCAAACGCCAGCTTTGTACGGCCTCGGAGTTCTCCTGAGGCCGTCCTCGAAAGGCTGTCCAGATCGGCAAATTCCCTTTGGAGGCGCTTTAGCTCAGGCAGTGCCTGCTCCGTTTTTTTCAGTATGCTCCTACCGCTTTCGAGACGCGCGTATATCACACGCCGCTTTTTTTCGGCATCGTCAAGTTGCTTCGAGCACTCCGCCGCCTTGGCGCGGTATTCTTCGATAAGCTCATGCATACATGCCTTTGCCGAGGCAAGACGCTCCTTTTGCAGCTGTATTTCCGAGTCCTCGCCGTAATGGAGATGACGCTTCATCTCCTCGATACGCCCTTCGTCGGCGTGTATATCCATGCGCAGAATCGCAATGGCTTTTTCTGCTTCAGTCCGGCTTCCCTGTATTTGCTTTAGTTTGCTTTTTAGCCGCTCCGCAATGGCGGTCAGCTCATTTTTTGCTCTTTCATCACTGTCTATGCGCTCAAGCTCCAAATGCAGTTCCGATGTGCGTTTTTTTAGCGCAGCTTCGGATCTGCTCATCGCCTTGCCAAGCTCCGATATATTCTCCGCACCGTATTTTTTTGATATGCCTATCAGCTCGTTTTCGTATATGTCCTTTTCGCGAAGTAACTCCGCGGCCTTTTTTGACTTCTCATTTTTTTCGCTGTCCTTTTTCCTTGCGTCGGCCTTCAGCTTCCTGACATCAGCCTCTGACGGAGCGCCTTCCGTAATAGAAGCGGGTGATGGATGGCTCATTGAGCCGCACACTGGGCAGGGGATGCCGTCACTGAGCGACGATGCCATTATTCCAGCCTGCTCGCGGAGGAACATCTCCTCGGCATTTACCGCTATAGCCTCAGCATCACGGAAAGCGGCTTCTGAGGACATGTATTCCTTCTGCGCCTTTTGCAGAGAAGAGCAAAGCTTACTGCAGCGGTCAAGCTTTTGCAAGATATCGGCGATCTCCTTTTTTTCTGCTTCGCAGTCCTTCAGCGCTCCGTTTGCTTTTTCTCGCATCAGCGCAGTATCAAAAAATCTCGTGATCTGCTTTTCGGCTTCCGATATCTTTTCCTCAAGCTCCCTTTGCGATTCTTCAAGCTCGGAAATAAACGTCTCCTTTTCGGAAAGAGTTTTCGATTTTTTCTTTATCTGCTCTTCCGCGTCCTCTATTTTTTTGTGCTCCTCGATATCGGCTTTTACTTTTGACATTTCTCCGGCAAGTCCGCCGTCCGCCGAGCCGCTTTTTATTCCCGATACTATCTCGCCGCGAAGCTCCGTATCAGCTTCTCCCGCCTGTATATCGAGGGAAGCATACATGCTGCTGAGCAGTGTAAGCTCACGCAGGAGCTCATTCGAGCACTTCCTGAGTTTATCTGTCTCGGCGCTCAGCTCTGCGTCCTGCTTTTCGCTGTCCTCAATCATTGCACCAAGGGCCTCCGGAAGCCTGTCAAGATCCACGCCGTCTTCCGGTATCTCTATATCGTGGACGGATGAGACGTACTGAATGATGCTGCTTTTTAGACTGTCGAGCTGCGACCTAGCCTCAGATGTCATTGCCTTCAGCCTGTCCTGAAGCTCCATATATATACCGGTCGCAAATATCTTTCGGAATATCCTGCCGCGCTCTTCCGTATCGGCAAGCAGCAGCCGCATAAAATCTCCCTGTGCTATCATCGATATCTGCGTAAATTGATTTTTGTCTATACCGAAAAGCTCAGTCACCTGCCTTGTGACCTCCTTTGAGCCTGTTTTGACACTGCCGTCTGGCAGAGTGATAGACGCAGAGGCTGGGACGGGCGAGCTTCTTCCCGCCTTTTTATACGACGGACTTCGCTCTATTTTATATGCTTTGTCCCTATACATAAATTCAAGCTCCACAAACGTTGGGGTCTTATCGTCGGCAAAGTCGCTCCGCATCATAGACGGCTCGCGGACGCCGCCGCTCGTGTCACCGTAGAGCGCAAATGTTATCGCATCAAATATCGTCGTCTTTCCCGCACCAGTATCGCCTGTGATTATATACAGTCCGGTAAAGCGTGAAAAGTCGATCTCTGTTCTTGTTCCGTATGAGCCGAATGCGCTCATGACTAATTTTAACGGCCGCATAACTCCTCCATGATCTCATTTACGATTTCCGTCTGACGCTCGTTCATCGGTCTGCCGTTCTGCTCCTCAAAAAAGCTTCCGAACAGCTCCTCCGGCGTTTTTTCGCGTATATATTCAGCACTCAGCTCACCGGCTCCCGTGATATCCCTGTCGCGCTCAAACTCTATCTCAAGCACGTTTTCGTAAACGGTACGCAGCTTTGCCTGAGCGTCCGTTATCTCGTCCTCGTCGGTGAGCGTCACATGCAGAAAATCCGATATGTCCGTGCCGGAATATGCCTCTGGCGAGAGAAGCTCATCAAGTTTGCCTCGGATCCTCCGCATGTCCCGGAGGGGCTTGAGCGGTATTTTTTCTATTGCCATATCCTTGTCTGTATCGACGACAAGCACATGCTTTTCCGCGTCCGCCTCGCCAAACGAGTATTTTAATGGCGAACCGCAGTAGATGATATTGCCGTCTCCGACGCGCTGCGGTATATGGACATGCCCGAGCGCCGCATAATCAAACGCTGAGATATACGACGCGTCTATATTGTCGAGCGTGCCGACATTTACGCTTTCGCCTGATTTTGGCATGCCCGCGGTTACAAATTGGTGCATGACAATAACGGACTTCCCGTGTTTTCGGAAGTCCTTAAATATAAGCTCTGCCATTTCGTTATAGTCGCACAGCTCCGGACAGTCAAAAAAACGCCGCACCTGCTGCGGACGCACAAACGGCAGCATATAGAAATCAACATCATGTATCCTAACGCACCTAAGGCTGCCGTCAAACACACTGTATATGTGTATGTTTTTCATGAGCCGCCCGCCGAACGAAAGGCGCTCAGGCGAGTCGTGGTTCCCGCTTATTATCAGGATAGGGATATCAAGCTTCGAGAGCCCTGTCAGGAAATCATCGAGCAGTGCGACGGACTCCGCCGACGGCGCTGACTTATCATAAACGTCGCCGGCTATGACAACGGCTTCTGCGCCGCTGTCCCTTGTTATGCGTATGATCTGGTCAAGGATATATTTCTGGTCCTCAATAAGGCTCACGCCGTTAAGGCGCTTGCCTATATGAAGATCCGAAAGATGAATGAATTTCATGATTATTTATGCGTCTTGTTGAGCTCTGCCGCCTTAACCGTATTCTTCATCAGCATAGCGATAGTCATCGGTCCTACGCCTCCGGGAACGGGAGTTATAGCTCCGGCAACTTTTTCCGCGCTCTCAAACTCCACGTCGCCGCAGAGCTTTTTGTTTTCGAGGCGGTTTATGCCGACGTCTATGACTACCGCGCCTTCCTTTATCATATCGCCCGTGACAAAATTCGGGATGCCTACGGCCACAACGAGTATATCGGCCTTTTTTGTATGCTCCTTAAGGTCCTTTGTGCGCGAGTGGCATATCGTGACTGTGCCGTTCTGATGGAGCAGCAGCATTGCCTGCGGCTTTCCGACGATGTTGCTTCGTCCCACAACGACACATTCTTTGCCGGAAATTTCTATGCCCGATTCCTTTATCAGCTCCATAACTCCTGCCGGAGTGCACGGAACAAAATCAAAATTGCCGACCATTATCTTGCCGACGTTTATCGGGTGGAACGCGTCAACGTCCTTTTTTGGATCGATGGCGTTTATTATCGTTGTCTCGTCTATATGCTTTGGCACTGGGAGCTGGACGAGTATACCGGATATATCGCTTTTCTTGTTAAGCGTATCGATAAGCGATAAAAGTTCCTCCTGAGTAGTTTCCTCAGGAAGTGCATATTCCTCGGAATATATCCCGCATTCGGCGCACGCCTTTTTCTTGTTGTTTACGTATACACGGCTGGCAGGGTCGTCACCTACGATCACCACGGCGAGCCCCGGTGTTATCCCGTGTTCTTTTAGGGCTTCTACCTCGGACTTGAGCTCCTGCTTTATTCTTGCCGAAACTTCCTTTCCCATTAACAGCTTTGCCATTTGAATTCCTCCTGTCGTTATACTTATTATTTAAAATATCGCCCTTGGGCGGTCTTATCAGACATCTGCTTCCGTAGCCAATGAGATCCGTTCTGCCTGCCGCGATAAGCGCGTCATGCACGAGCTTATAATTTTCGGGATTGCGGAACTGCAGAAGCGCCCTCTGCATCGCCTTCTCCCGCGGCGTTTTAGGAACGTATACCTTCTTCATCGTGAACGGGTCGAGCCCGGTATAGAACATACAGGTCGAGATCGTCCCCGGCGTCGGATAAAAATCCTGTACCTGCTGCGGATTTATGTTATGCTCCTTAAGATATACCGCAAGCTTTACAGCGTCGCGCAGAGTGCTTCCCGGGTGGCTCGACATAAGATACGGAACGAGATATTGCTTTTTGCCTATTTTTTTGTTTATAGCATAGAACTTGTCCGCAAACTCGTTAAAGACCTTGTTTTCGGGCTTGCCCATATATTTTAAAACATTGTCGCTCACATGCTCGGGAGCGACCTTGAGCTGCCCGCTCACATGATATCTGCACAGCTCGTTAAAGAACGTCTCGTCCTTGTCACGGATAAGATAATCAAAGCGTATTCCGGAGCGGATAAAGACCTTTTTCACTCCGTCGAGCTTCCTGAGCTTCCGCAGCAGCTCAAGATATTTTTTGTGGCTTATCTCCATGTTCGGGCACGGCTCCGGGAACAAGCACTGCCTGTTCTTGCATGCGCCGGATACGAGCTGCTTTTTGCAGGCGGGCCCTCTGAAATTTGCCGTAGGTCCGCCGACGTCGTGGATATATCCCTTGAAGTCCTTATCCTTTATCATTTCCTTTGCTTCGGCTATGAGCGATTCGTCGCTCCTTGACGTAACTATGCGCCCCTGATGGAACGCAAGGGCACAGAAATTGCAGCTGCCGAAGCAGCCCCTATTTGCCGCAAGCGAAAATTTTACTTCCTTTAATGCATCTATCCCTCCGTATTTTTCGTACATCGGATGATAGCTTTTCATGTACGGCAGAGCATAGACCGCGTCAAGCTCATCTGTCATAAGCGGAGGCATCGGCGGGTTCTGTATAAGATACCTGTCGCCGTGCTGCTGAACAAGAGTTTTGCCTGTATACGGGTTTTGCTCGTAATACTGGACTCTGCATGAGTCCGCATATGCGCGCTTGTCGGAAACGCAGTCCTCATATGACGGCAGCACCTCAAAACTGCCTGATGGAAGATCGTGGGAAGCATAGCATGTCCCGGGGATATCAGTTATATCTCTTATGCTCTCTCCTGCGTTCAGCCTGTCGGCTATCATCGCTATCTGATTTTCTCCCATGCCGTACATGAGTAGATCAGCCTTGGAATCGAAAAGTATGGAGCGGCGTATCTTATCGTCCCAGTAATCGTAATGTGCGAACCGCCTCAGGCTCGCCTCAACGCCGCCTACCAGTACCGGCAGCCCCCTAAACAGCTGGCGCACTTTTGAGCAGTATACAATAGTCGCCCTATCAGGGCGCTGCCCTGCCTTGTTCCCCGGTGCATATGCGTCGTCGCTGCGCCGCTTTTTTGCCGCCGTAAAGTGGTTTACCATGCTGTCTATATTTCCTGCTGAAATGAGGACTCCGAGCCTCGGCGTGCCCATTTTAAGAAAATCCTCGTCCTTTTGCCAGTCAGGCAGGGGAACTATTCCGACTTTGTAGCCGCGGCTCTCGAGCACACGTGAAATTATCGCATGTCCGAAGCTCGGGTGGTCGACGTATGCGTCGCCGACGATATATAAAAAGTCAAGCCGGTCCCACCCGCGCCTTTTCATATCCTCGGCACATACAGGTAAAAAATCATTCATCATACTCTCCGCTTCCTCCAGACGATACAGCGGCCAAATCTGCATGACCTATCAGCACATCACGAGGTTTTGAACCGTTTGCCGGCGATACTATCCCGCGGGCCTCCATCTGATCGACTATTCTTCCGGCTCTTGCATAGCCTACTCCTAGACGCCGCTGTATCATTGACGTCGATATCTTGCCGAGCTCCACGGCAAGCTCTATTGCGTCCGGGAGCAATGCGTCGCCCTCTTCCTCGGTATCGGGCGTAACGCCGTTTTCTCCTGTCGAGCAGCGCTCGATATGCTCCTCGAGTTCCTCACTGTAATGGTTCTCATCCGAGTTTTCCTTTATAAATTCAAGTATTCTTTCTATTTCATGATCGGAAACGAACGCCCCCTGAACACGCGTCGTTTCTCTTGCGCCCATCGGCGAATAGAGCATGTCACCCATACCGAGCAGCTTTTCCGCTCCGCCCTTGTCGAGTATCGTTCGGCTGTCCACCTGCGACGATACAGCAAACGCTATACGCGACGGGATATTCGCCTTGATAAGACCTGTTATAACATCGACCGACGGACGCTGCGTTGCGATTATGAGGTGTATCCCCGCCGCTCTTGCAAGCTGAGCAAGACGGCAGACATAGTCCTCTACCTCCTTGGCGGCGACCATCATCAGGTCGGCAAGCTCGTC
>CALXRY010000164.1 GCA_944390955.1 uncultured Clostridia bacterium
TGATAAGATAATCAAGCAAAAAAATCAATCTTTCATTCTGTGTCATAGCGCTAACCTCTTTTCTACGATATATTATAAATCCTCGGACGGATTTTGTAAAGTACGCACAATGATGTGCCATAGTTACCTTGGGGAAACTGTCTTGACAAGGCATCCCCAATAGTTTATAATAGAAACATAAGGAAGAATAGTTATGTTTGGTGCCTAAAGGCATGCAAGGAGGAATGATGATATATGAAGAAAGAGCTGCCCGCCTGCCCGGTGGAAACGACTCTGATGCTGATCTCCGACCGATGGAAGGTGCTTATTATACGTGATCTGCTTGAGGGGACAAAGCGCTTCGGCGAGTTGAAAAAGTCCGTAGGGAATATTTCTCAGAAGGTCCTGACTACAAATCTCCGTTCGATGGAGGAGGACGGACTGCTCACAAGAAAGGTCTTCCCGGAGGTTCCGCCGCGTGTTGAATACACGCTGACGGAAACGGGGCGCAGTCTTAAGCCGATCCTTGATTCGATGGTGATGTGGGGAACGGCGTATAAAGCGAAAAATGAATAAACGGTATTTTTAAGCTGTTCCGGAGTTGGGCTGCCGCATGTGCGGCGGCTTAGCTCCGTTTTTTTGCTTTAAATTTTTCTGTCGAATGTCCGGAATAGGACACATATTTTTATAAAATGAAATATATTTTTTTAACTTGTATTTATATAAGCATATATGATGACGTATGATTTTTTTACTCATTCTATATAGGCGAAGAATCGCATAGGTAAGCCAAATAATAAAAAAATGACCTTGCTGATAAAAATCTGTCACTTGTAACTCTAACGAATGGAATGTATAATTGAATTAGCAAAAATTATTTCGGACCCGGCATTGAGCCGCGGCAATTTACAGCGAAAGGAGCATTTGCAATGAAATTTAAAAGTATTTTTTTGGCGGCGGTAGCGGGAGCGATGACGGTATCGCTGTGCGCTTGTGATTCAGGAGAACAGCAGGCGGAAAACAATACGCTCAGCTATTGGGTAACGCTCGAGTCAAACGCGGCAATGTCCGTTAGCAATTACGGCGAGACACCGTTTGCACAGGAGCTTCAGAAGCGGACGGGAATAACGATAGACTATCAGCACCCGCCGCAGGGGAAACAGGTAGAAAAGTTCAATATTCTTGTTGCAACGGACGACCTGCCCGACATTATTGAATTTTCATGGACGGTAGATTATCCGGGCGGTCCTGAAAAAGCTATCGAGGATGGAGTGATACAGGCGCTTGATTTTGAAAAATATGCACCGAACCTGTACAAGTATCTGCAGGAAAATCCCGACGTCGATAAGCTCATAAAAACGGACAGCGGAAAGTATTTCGGATTTCCGTTCATAAGAGGCGATAAAACACTGCAGACAAGCGCGGGTATAATGATACGCAAGGACTGGCTTGATGAACTGGGACTTGAGGTGCCCGAAACGATAAGCGAATGGGATACGGTATTGAAGGCGTTCAAGGAGCAGAAGGGTGCGCAGTACCCGATAATGTTTAATCTTTCGCATGCAGCATGGGGAGCATTCGTAGGAGCGTACGGCACCATTGACGGACTGTACGTAGACGACGGACAAATAAAATACGGTGTAATGGAGCCGGGCTTTAAAGAGTATATTGCAAAGATGAACGAATGGTATAATAACGGCTACATAGCGGCGGATTTCGCTTCAATGGATTCAAAGAATACAGATGCGGCAATAGTTAACGGAGACTCCGGAGCAGCAACGGGAAGCGTAGGAAGCGGAATGGGACGCTGGACGTCGTCGGCAACGGAAGAGGGCTTTGAGCTTGTTGCGGCGCCATATCCGACACTGAACAAGGGTGAGCTGCCGGAATTTGGGCAGGTGCAGTTAAAGGCGGCGGGAACGTATTCCGCGGTTACTACTTCGTGCGAGGACGTAGAGCTTGCATGTAAGCTGCTCGATTACGGATATTCCGAGGAAGGCGAAATGCTTTACAATTTCGGAATAGAGGGAGAAAGCTATGAGATGATAGATGGCTATCCTACATATACGGAGCTCATAACGAACAATCCCGACGGACTTTCGATGAGCGCTGCGCTTGCAAGATATGTACAGTCATATAATTCAGGTCCGTTTGTTCAGGATAAGCGCTACATGGAGCAGTATGCGAGCCTGCCTCAGCAGAAGGAAGCAATAGAGATCTGGAGCAATACGAACGTTGAGGAGCATCTACTCCCCACAACTTATATGACCGTAGAGGAAAGTGCGGAGATGTCCAAGAAGATAAGTTCTATCCAGACATATAAAGACGAAATGCTCCTTAAGTTCATAATGGGAATAGAGCCTATGGAGAACTGGGATGCGTTTACGGCGGAGCTGGAGAACAGAGGTGTGAATGATTATATTCAGTGCACACAGGAAGCGTATGAGCGTTATCTGAATAGATAACCGATGTGATATGTCCGCCGCATTGAAGCCGCGGCGGACAAATTTATTTAAGGGAGGAGTTGGGGTTTATGCAAAAACGCAGTCTTGTAAAGGAAAGACTAAAAGACGATATGCGCAGAAATGCAGGACTGTATCTTCTTGTTGTACCGGTATTGTTGTTTTATATATTATTTTGCTATAAACCGATGTATGGTGCGATTATTGCATTCAAAAGATATTCAACAGGCGACGGAATATGGGGAAGCCCATGGGTAGGCTTTCAGAATTTCATCGACCTTTTTCAGTCTGCGGATTTTTTCAGGATACTGAAAAATACCGTTGTAATAAGCGTGACAAGTATAATTCTGGGCTTTCCGGCGCCTATAATCCTTGCTCTGCTGATAAATGAAATGAAGCTCGGCCCTTTCAGGAAAATAACACAGACGGTATCGTATATGCCACATTTCATATCGCTTGTTGTTATTTGCGCGTTGATAAGGAATTTTGTCGGGGATGGCGGCTTTATACAGCAGATTGTACATTTCTTCGGCGGACCCGAGGGGAGCCTGCTTAACTCCTCAGAGTATTTTGTGCCTATTTACGTTTTATCGGGGATATGGCAGGAGGTCGGATGGGGATCGATCATCTATATAGCTGCCCTGTCAGGTATTGACCAGCAGATGTATGAGGCGGCACAGATCGACGGAGCGGGGAAATGGAAGCAGATGCTTTATATAACCCTGCCGGGGCTTAAGCCGACCATTATAATTATGCTGATACTGCGCCTAGGCTCGATACTGAGCGTTGGCTATGAGAAGATAATTCTCCTGTATAATCCGCTTATATATGAGACGAGTGATGTTATTTCGACGTATGTATACAGAATGGGATTTGAGTCACAGGATTGGAGTTATTCAACGGCGGTGGGCTTATTTAATTCCGTAGTAAATTTCGGTATATTGATTATCGCCAATTTCCTGAGCAGAAAATTCGGCGAAACATCATTATTCTGACGGGAGGGATACATAATGAGTACAAAAATCAAGAAAAGCACAGGGGAGAAGGTCTTTACAGTATTTAATTACATATTCATGTCCGTGCTTATATTTGTTACTGTGTATCCTATATGGTATGTGCTTGTGGCGTCGTTTTCCGACTCCAATGCGCTTACGGGGAATATGAGCCTGCTTTTTGTACCGATTGATTTTACGCTTGACGCATACAAAATGATGCTAAAAAATCCTATGATACTGATAGGCTACAGGAATACACTCTTAGTTCTTGTTATAGGAGTTACATTAAATATGTTTTTAACGGCTCTCGGAGCCTACTTTATGTCGAGGAAAAGAGTGCTGTTTAAAAGACCGATAACGCTTTTGATCATTTTTACGATGTACTTTTCGGGAGGACTTATACCTATTTACCTGAATGTAAGAAGTTTGGGTCTTCTTGATACATATGCGGCGCTTATACTGCCCGTAGCGATAAACACATTTAATCTGATAATAATGCGCACGTCGTTCACCTCGATCCCGGACAGTCTTGAGGAATCGGCGATACTCGACGGCGCAGGACATCTGACGCTGCTGTTCAGGATAATACTGCCGTTGGCAAAGGCGACGGTCGCCGTAATACTGCTTTATTATGCGGTAGAGCACTGGAATTCGTGGTTCAACGCCATGATCTTTCTTAATGATAGGGACAAGTTCCCTCTGCAGCTTGTTTTGCAGGAAATACTGATTCAGAATGATACGAGCTCAATGACGCAGATGGTGAGCATAGGAGATTCAAGCAGTGTGGGAGAAACCGTTAAATATGCGGTAATTATTGTCTCGTCAGTACCGATATTCTGCGTATATCCGTTTATTCAGCGCTATTTTGAGAAAGGCGTTATGATCGGAGCAGTTAAGGAGTAAAGCTATGGGTATAAATGAAGAAATCAAGCTTATAGCGGATCGTATGCTTGAGCTGCGCCGCCCGGCACAGGTGGAATATCGCCCGTATAGGAAGCAGGATTTTATAAGCTTTGAAGATATTCTGTCATATATGAGGATAGATTTGATGAAGCTGTATCCCAACGCAAAGGACGGGGAATATGCGTATGTAAAGACTATCCTGCGGTCAAGCGATGATTATGACATAACGATACGCGTGCGCGGAAATGTAAAGGTGATATTTAACAGCAAGGTTGTTTATGAATATGAAAAGCAGCCGGCGGCGCAATATGATATATTGACTCACGCCGATAAAGGCGATAATGAGTTGATTTTTGTTTGCCGCTGTTCGAACGGGAATTTTGAAGTCGATTTTGTTCCGTCGGTGAGACATTACCCCGGAATGTGGGCAAGGGACTATTTGCTAAATATACGGGCGCTGTGTCCGCTTTCGGATTTTGACGGCGAGGACGGAGTTGCTGTTTCCGAACTGCTTGTATCGGAAAATGATTTTGACGGACAATATATATATCCGCAAAATAAGACAGATAATAATCAAATCAGATTTAACGATATATTTCCGGATGCAGATGGTGATATCGGCTATGCTTATACGGAATGCATAAGCGATATGGAGCTGAGAATAAAAAAGCTTTCGGAGTGTAGAATATTTGTAAACGGCGCGGAACGCATCGGAAGGATTTATCTGACAAAAGGAGATAAAGTTCTTATAGCGGCAAGACGCGGCAGGCGGTGGGGATTCCTGTACGAGCATGCGGAAGGAATAGGCGTACCGTTTATGAAGTCGACACGGAGCGGTGGGGACAGATGGCTCACTTTGGCAGGCTTTAATGAAGGAGAAAGCTTTGAGGTGCAGTTTGAAAAGCCGTATAATACGGTCGGCGGACGGCGTGCTTTCTGGAAGCTTGAAAATAAAAACGATTATCTCCGACCGTATGTGAACTCATGCTTTTATGCTCAGTGGTTTTATGCTGTTATGGTAGGGCATTACGGCTTGAAAAAAGCGGGAGAGACGCTGGGAGAAAAGAGATATACGGATTATTTTCTCAGCAGCATGAGCGATATGGCAAGATTCTATATGTACATGCAGTATGAGCGTGAAATGTTCGGAATGCCGTCATTTATGCAGAGAGCCGCAAAGCCTGTCGATCTTGATTCTATCGGCACAATGGGAATGAACATGTGCGAGCTTTACAATTCAAGACATACCGGTGATGCGCTCGCATGTGCGCTCAGGCTCTATGAAGCAATGAAAAGGAATATCCCGGTGTTTGAGGACGGGACGTTCAACAGGCTTGAAACGATGTGGGCCGACGATACGTTTATGAGTTGTCCGTTTCTTGTACGTCTCGGGAACATCTTGGGCGACCGCGGAATATCGGATCTTGCGGCAAAGCAGCTTATTGGATTTAAGAAACGGCTTTATATGAGCGATAAAAATATATTTTCGCATATTTATTTTGTGAGGGAGCAGACGGCAAACCGCGTTCCGTGGGGAAGAGGGAACGGCTGGGTGTTTGTAACGCTCTCCGACGCTCTGGAGCTGATGCCTGATACAGCAGCTCACAAGGCGGAATTGTCCGAGCTATTTAGGGGATTTGCGGACGGGATAAGGCGTCTGCAGGGCGAAAACGGACTTTGGCATCAGGTTCTTGACAGGAGCGATTCCTATGAGGAAACATCATGCACGGCGATGTTTATAATAGGAATGTGCAAGGGCGTCAGGAACGGACTGCTCGACAATTCATATATAGAGAATATAAAACATGCGCATGACGGAATAATGAAGAGGGCAGTAGATCAAAAAGGCAATGTATATGGAGTATGCATGGGCTCGAGCTGCTCTATGGAGCCGGAATATTATATGCAGCTCGGCACGGTCGAAAACGACGACCACGGAACGGGTATAATATTATGGGCGCTCAACGAGATAAAAAAGCTCGATAGTGTTGAATAATCAAAATATCTGAGCTGCCGAATATAGCAGTAACATTTATCCGAGGGGGAAAACGGAATTTGAAATTCAGATTACGGAAGCATATAAAAAAGAGAACAATAATAAGCTGGCTCATTTCGTATCTTCTGATACTGATAATACCTATATTGTTTGTGGGACTGTCCTACGTTTATATAGGAGTGTTTGTGGAACAGAAGATCACGGAAATAAATTACAATGCGCTCGATAACGCAGGAGTGCATGTTGATGATATACTTGAGAATATTGTAAATATAAGCAACGAGCTGATGAATGATGAGGAGATCGAGAGGCTTACGCAATACAGGCTGCCGCTGAACACAGTGGAAATGCTGGAGGTGGCAAGCTCTGATTCAATATGGTCAAATTACGCATCCGTCAGTCAATATGTCGACGATATGTATATTTATATGCCGGATACGAAGCTGATTTTCAGCTCGCGGAGATTGTATAGCATAGATGATTTCTTTGAGTTGAATTATGCCGGCGCAACGCAGGAAGTAAAAAATGCGTGGATAGAGTCTGTTTTATCAAAGCAGAAATCGGGGTATACCTATACGGAAAGCGACGGCTCGGTATTTTATGTCCAGCCTAATATTGTAAACAAGGTGGAGGACGTGCCGTACAGTATAATAATAAAATTGAATATGGATGCGATCATGCTGCACGGGAAAAGTGATCTTAATAATAACTTTTTTATCTGCAGCAGCAGCGGAAGCTTGATCGCCGGAGAGGACAGGGAAAACGAAAAGCAGCTGATGCTTCAGACTGCCGAATACGGAAACTCAAGCGGAACATATAAGGTGAACGGAAAGCAGTACATCCTTGCAAAGATCAAGTCCCAAAACGCAAATTGGTATTATACGAGTATTACGCTCAAAAGCGAATATTTCCGCGAGCAGACAACGATATATCTTATCATGATGATAGCGATAATGCTCAGCTTTTTATGCGGGGTTGCGGCGATAAGCTGGTCGATGAAGCGGAACAACAAGCCGCTTAAGGAACTGTATAATTTCTTTGCAAAGAGCCCGGAGCAGAAATTCAGCGATATAGACGTATATAAATATATAAATTCCGAGCTTATAAAAATCATAAACGAAAAGAACCTATACAAGGACGAGCTGGCGTCGCAGCAGGATATTTTAAAAAGAGATATCCTCAGCAATCTGGTCGAGGGCAAGGTGAATGAAAGTTATTCATATGAAAAGCAGGTGCAGATAGCCAATATAAACCATGACGGCGATTGGTATATAGCGCTTGTATTCTGCATTGACGATGTTGACAGAATATTTTTCGGTGATATATCTGATGTCAAGGAGGCGGCAAGGACTGCAAAATATATAGTGTCAAACATAGCGAGTGAGTTGATAGGCAATTCGTTTAATATAGAGATTTTTGAGAATCACGGATTGCTTGTGGGTGTGATGAACGTTGAAGATGAGGACGAATTTTCGGCGGTGCACATACTTACCGACATTATTACAGAGCTGACCGACTTCATAAAAAAGGAATTCAATTTCCGCGTTGCGGTCTCGATTTCAGATATCCACTATTCTCTGAACGGGATAAGCGAAGCATACAGCGAGGCAGTGATCGGTGCCGAGCATTTGATGTCAAGCGGAGAGAACTTTATTCGGTACAGCAATATAAAAACGACAAACAGCAACCATTATATATATACAAATGAAACGGAGCAGCAGATATTGAATCTGCTTGAAGAGTGCGAATATAAAAAGTGCCGTATGCTCGTGGATTCGGTTTTTGAGAACTGTATACGCACAAAGGAAACCGCTCTGTGGATCACAAGGTATATTGCGTATGACATGCTCAACACATTCTTAAAAATGGCTATCAAGCTTAACGACAAAGAATTAATCGATATTGTCAAAAACAGCGGTAATACAGTGGCTCAGTGCATCACCACCAAGGAGATACTGAGCGAGATAAAGAGCATGTCGGAAAAATTTATAGAGGAGCTGGAGAGTACAGAAATGGAAAATTCGGTAACCAGTATATACAAAAAGATAAAAATATATGTTGATAATAATTACGATAATCCCGATCTTAACGGCAACAATATAGCGGACGTATTTTCCATGAACCCGAGCATACTGTCCACGCAGTTCAAAAAGGCATGGAATATAGGTCTTGCGGATTATATTAACAGCAAGAGGATAGAAAAGGCAAAAATGCTTCTTGCCAAAAGCGATAAAAAGGTCAATGAAATAGCGGCTTTAGCGGGATTCAGCAATTACAGGACTTTCCATAGAGTATTTCAGAAAGCGGAGCAGGTCTCGCCGACAAAATGGCGGGAGATGTATAAGAGCGAATAGCACCTGCAGACGGCACGTGAATTAATCAATTATATATGTCTGAGGCATATTGAATAAAAAATGTTAAAGATAAAAGGAGGAACAGTAATGAACATCAAGGAATATGAAGATAAGGTCAGGGGCTGCTGGCTGGGTAAGAACGTCGGAGGGACGCTGGGTGCTCCTCTTGAAGGGCATAGAGGCGTTTTTGACATTACGTATTATACTCATGATATAACAAAGGGCCCTCTGCCGAATGACGACCTCGACCTGCAGCTTGTGTGGCTCAATGCGGCTGAAAAATACGGGAGGAATGTGAACAGCGAGATACTTGGCGAGTATTGGCTCAGCTATGTTGTGGCAGACTGGTCGGAGTACGGAGCAGGGAAGAATAACTTGGCGATGGGTCTGCTGCCGCCTCTTTCAGGCAGGTATAATAACCATAACAAGGACAGCTGCGGCTGCTTTATACGCAGCGAGTTATGGGCGTGCCTTGCGCCGGGACACCCTGATATAGCTGTTGAATACGCTTATGAGGATGCGATAGTTGACCATGCCGACGAGGGCGTGTATGCGGAGATTTTCTGTGCGGCGGTTGAAAGCGCTGCGTTTGTTGAAAGCGATACACGAAAACTCATAAATATAGGCTTGTCTTATATTCCTGAGGACTGCGCGATAGCGCTTGCCGTCAATACGGCAGTCGAATGCTACGACGGCGGCAAGGATTGGAAGGCTGCAAGAAAGAAAATACTTCAAACAGTGCCGGGAAGCTTCGGGATGTTTTTCGGATATGAGGACCGCGAGCCGGAGCTGGATGTACCGGTCGGTGAGCTTGGCTATGACGCTCCGAGCAACATAGGCATTATGATTATCGGCTGGCTTTATGGCGAGGGCGATTTTTCAAAGAGCCTGTGTATAGCTGCAAATTGCGGAGAGGATGCAGACTGTACTGCCGCAACTCTCGGCGCGATATTCGGAATAATAATGGGAGCAAAAAATATTCCCGAAAAGTGGCTCAGCCCGCTTGGAGACAACATTAAAATAGGTTCAGTAGACAATACATCATCAGCTGTGTGGATACCGGATACAATATCTAATCTTACGGAACGAGTTTGTAACCTGATGCCGGTATTTCTGCTGTATTACAGCGATATACTGTCGGAGGACGGGCCGTCAATAAGAATGAGCAGCGGTGAGCAGCTTATGGCCCAGAGCCGGAAGGTAGGCGTATATGACAGTATTACGTTCAGAGAAAAGCTCGAGGAGAGAAAGTACGGCGTAAAAAGACAAAGCATGGCGTTCGATGTTATCGTAAAATACATGGACGGGATACACGTAAAGCCTGAGGAGGAGAAAAAGATTTCTTTGACGATAATAAACAAGATCCACAGGCAGCAGTGGGTGACCGCAAAATGGCATCTTCCTGAGGAATGGAGTGTATCACCCTGTGAGGAGACGGCAATATGCCTTGATCAGGAGCATGGAGGAACAGCGGTAAATCATGCGGAATTTATCATAACGCCGCATGCGATAAAGCACGGTAAAAACGAGTTGATACTGGAGCTGAAATCAAATGGAAGAGTGAGTACAATGTTTATACCCATTACTTTATTTGCATAGGAAATCAAAAGGTGAGAAGCTTATGATTTGTGCCGCTGCGGGCGGCGGAATGGAGGATTATTATGAAGAAAACAAGACTGATACCGATACTTGCGTTTGCGGTGATGCTGTTGTCGGCATTTCACGTATGCGCGGAGGATACGTTGGAAAATGATCCTAAATACATAAAAGGACGGTTTTACCTTGAAGCGATGGGCGTTGATGTCGGCGATATGACGTATGAGAGTGAGGTCTCGAGAGGATTATTTGCTGATGCGATATCAAAGGCGCTGTTCAGCAATATGCCCGATGTCGCAACGCAGACAGGCTTCCCCGATGTTTCGCCCGATCATGAATATGCCGCATCGATCATGAATTTGGCACAGGTAGGGATAATCAACGGCGACGGAACAAACTTTATGCCAGATCAGACAAT
>CALXRY010000165.1 GCA_944390955.1 uncultured Clostridia bacterium
ACTCGTTCTTTACCGTTGTTATCGTTATATCCGTCCCGTCGCTCACGGCTATAATGTCACCTTGAAGGTCGGTGCGGAATACCTGTGCCCCTGCATCGCGCAAACGGCTCAACACTTCCTCCGTGGGATGTCCGTAGCTGTTGCCCTTGCCGACCGATATAACGGCATACTTAGGCATTATCTCACGCAGCCATACATATGACGTGGACGAATCCGAACCGTGGTGTCCTACTTTTAATACATCCGCCGATATATCATAGCCGGCGCTCAATATTGCCTGCTCCTCGTCACGCTCTGCATCGCCCGTGAACAGAAATGAAGTGTCGCCATAGGTCAGTTTCATAACGATAGATGTATTGTTGGGATCGTCGGCATCCTCGGTTATAGGTCCTACTATTTGGACATTGCTGCTGCCGAACGTAAAGCTGTCACCTGCGGACGGGTGTTGTATAGTCAATCCCTGCGCTGCCGTTTTGTCTTTGAAATTCTGATATACCTCTGTATCGGTCTCCGTCTGCGGTGCAAGGACATTTTCGACCGTTACCACCGAAAGCGCGCCGGACAGTCCGCCGCAGTGATCCTCATGGGCGTGGGTGCAGACGATATAATCCAAAACCGATACATTCTCTTTTTTCAGATATGCGGCGATAAGGTCGCTGTCCTCGGCATTGCCGCCGTCTATGAGCATCGCTTTGCTGTCACACAGCACAAGAGCGCTGTCCGCCTGTCCCACATCGATATAGTGAACCTCTAACGATGAGTTTTGAGGTAAAGGCATTGCTGTCGGCTCCGGAATAAATACAGCTGTTGGTGTTTCTGTTGACAGCGGCATAACATCTGTGTCGTTTGTTGTGTTTCTCGCACATGCCGATAAAGAAAAGCTAATTATAAAAGCCGTGAAAAGTGCAGTAAATCTTCTCATAACGTTCTCCTTTTACATATTCCAATGGATATTTAATTTTATTATACCATATATAAGCTGTATTTTAAAGACAAAATATCCGTTTGGTTAGGTATAATATAAAATATCACATTATCCGAAGTATTAAAATCGTTCCCCGAAAATATTATAATATTGATATGAGGATTTTATACAAACACGACCATATGAGGAACAGTTATGAATAATACTTTGGATTTTCGTGAGATAGGAAGAAGAATACAGAAATTCCGTTTGGAGAAGAAAATGACGCAGGAGGCATTAGGTGAATGTATCGGCTCCACACAAAAATATATATCGAGCTTGGAAGCCGGAGAACACCGCTGCTTTTTCGATACCATCGTAGAGATCTGCCGAGCATTGGATAAGTCTGTGGACAGCCTTATAGCCGATTATGACAACAGTCATGATGAAAGCACTATCAAGCTTATTACGGACGATATACGCGGTATGAATAAAAAGCAGCTTGATATGCTGAGAGATAATATTCAAACAATAAAGAAAATTATGTCATGATAAAAAATGGAACATTAGAACCCGTATTTCAAGGGTAACCATGTAATTATATTACCCTCTAAATTCTATGCCCTAAAAACAACGGTTTTATGCGAAATTCAAGATTTCTATTTTTCCACTCTACAGGCATATACGGCAGACAATAAAAAAACAGGCGTGCATACCACAATTATGAGCGGTTGCACGCCTTGTTTTTACTTATGTTTCTGTCTGTAGTTTCTTTGATATTCCGCCTTTTGCCTGCGCATGGCGGTCTTTCTGCATTTTCGGCAGTATTTTGCCCTGTTTGAGCGATATATGAATTTCTTTCCGCATATGACGCATTTCTTTATGTTATGCGGTTTTTCAATGGATATGTACAGCGGCTCATTCTGCGGCAGCACCGCGCTTCTGAACCATTTGCACAATACGGAGTAGGAGTGCATCTGCGGACACGGGCAGCCAAGGACAAGGCAATAGCCGTCGTCATAGTTGCAGCACGTTTTCTTTATGAGCGCTTTAGCTCTGCGGAGCTGCTCGGGGGTCATTCTCGGCAGGCTCATAGCTCGTGCTTCGGCGGCTCTTTCTGCGTAGGCTTGCTGCCGCGCTTCTCCTTTTGAAGCCGTTCAAGGTTTGCCTTGACGGACGGCTTTACGGGCACAGCCTGTACCTCGCCGTTGACCTTAATAAACATCTCTGGCTGCTTGAACTGTTTCTGTATTTTATCTATAAGCTCCGGCGGCAGTGAAGTAAAATCTTCTTCGCCCAAGCCTACCACGATAAACGGCCCCGCCACAATGTCATATATCTCGCCCTCAGCGTCATACAGAGCGCGGTTAAGGCGCATACCCTCAAGCTTAGCTTCGTCATTGCATATAATGGCGGCCTCCTCGGCAAAAGGATATACTGCCTGAATAGGTCCGCCGACCTCTTTCTGCATCGCTTCAAGCGCATTTGGTATTTCCTTGATATACGGCTCCTGCAGCGGCTCCACCGCCAGCACCGTTATATTTTCCTTGTCAGGCGGCTCGTTGTTGATCTGCTCATCTATCATGTTGTAATTCTGCTCCGTGGACTTCTCAGCTGTTTCGAGATGGTTTTCACGCTCCCATAGAAAGCCCGGAA
>CALXRY010000166.1 GCA_944390955.1 uncultured Clostridia bacterium
GGAGTTTACGACGCCGGCGCGTCCGCAGACAGGGATACTCAGAAAATCGGTACCCATCGAAAACGTATCGGAGGAACTGGACGTGACACAGGGCAAGCTTGCGATAGGCTTCAGGACGAATACGCGCCCGACGGACGCGGACTTCCCTGCGCTTACCGTTATGAACAGCGTATTCGGCGCAGGAGCTCATTCAAAGCTCTTCAACAACGTCCGCGAAAAGCTGAGCCTTGCCTATTACGCCTCGACGCAGCTTGAAAAATTCAAGGGACTGCTCATCATAAACGCAGGAATAGAATTTAAGAATTTCCAAAAGGCCTACGACGAATCGCTTGCGCAGCTTGAGGAGATCAAAAAGGGAAATATCTCGGAGCAGGAATTCACAGCGTCCGTCAGCTCGCTTTTAAATGCGCTCGAGAGCTATTATGACGATCAGAGATATCTGCAGAATTTCTATCTCGGCGAATATATCTCGGGCACGAACCGCGACATCGAAACGGTCAAGGAACAGATAAAGCGGGTAACTATAGAAGACGTAAAAAAAGCGGCGGCAAAGCTGGAGCTTGACACCGTTTATTTCCTAAAGGGAAAGGAGGACGAGAGCCATGGAGCTTAAATATTCAAAAAACGAGCTTACGGGTGAGGAGCTTTATTCGGGCGTTCATTCCTCCGGGCTCAGAGTATATATAATCCCGAAAAAGGACTACAGCAAGAGCTACGCGATATTCGGCACGCGCTACGGCAGCGTCGATTCAAAATTCGTGGTACCGGGCGAAACACAGCTTACAGAGGTCCCCGACGGCATAGCTCATTACCTTGAGCACAAGATGTTCGACCAGCCCGACGGCTCGAACGTATTCGACAAATTCGCCAAGTTCGGCGCAAATGCCAACGCGTATACGTCCTTCAACATGACGGCATATCTTTTCAGCTGCACCTCGCACATGGACGAAAACCTGAAAACGCTTATGGATTACGTCAAGAGCCCGTATTTTACGGAGGAGAGCGTGCAGAAGGAGCAGGGCATAATCGGTCAGGAAATAAGGATGTACGATGACAGCGGTGAATGGAAGGTATTCTTCAACTTTCTTAACTGCCTGTATCAAAAGCATCCGGTAAAGCTCGAGATCGCGGGCACCGTTGAGAGCATAAGCCATATAACGGCAGACTACCTTTACAAATGCTACAACACGTTCTATAACCTTTCCAATATGTCGATAGTCGTTATCGGCGATATAGAGCCGCACAGCATCGCAAATATTATCTCGGACGCGGTAAAGAAGAACGAACCGTTCGAGGAGGAGATAAAAAAGGTATATCCCAACGAGCCGGACGCGATCGCTAAGGAATACTCGGAACAGGCATTGAGCGTTTCGGCGCCGCTGTTCATGCTCGGCTTCAAGGATACCGACACGGGCTTTTCCGGCGACAGGCTCCTAAAGAAGGACATAGAGACGGAAATACTTTTGAGAATGATATTTGGCAAGAGCTCGCCGCTTTATAAGAGGCTTTACGAGGAGGGGCTCATAAATTCAAATTATTCGTTTGAATATACAGTACAGCCCGACTACGCATTCTCGTCCGTAAGCGGCGAATCGAAGGATCCGAAAAAGGTCTATGACGAGGTCCTCGTGGAAATAGACCGCATACGCTCGGAGGGTATCTCCGAGAAGGATTTTGAGCGCACAAAGAAGGTGCTCTGGGGGCATTATATCCGCTCGATGAATGATGTTGAGGATTACGCTAACGCGTTCATTGCAAATTCTTTTATGGGAATAGATTACTTTAATTACGACAGGGTCTATAAAGCAGTCACGTTTGAGGACGTCAACAAGAGATTTGACGAGCATTTCAAAAAGGGCTTTTCAGCGCTGTCGGTCATAAATCCGGTATAATAACACAGGGTTGCCGTTTTCCGCGACAGCCCTGTTTTATTTTCTGCGGATGCCTCTGAATTCCATCGGTGTAAGCTTCTCATGAGCTTTAAAGCAGCGTGAAAAATAATATACACTTGAAAATCCCGCTTTTTCGGCTATCTCTCCGACAGTCATATCCGTACCGAGAAGCATTTCCCTCGCCGCGGCGATGCGAGTCTCCTCAACAAACCTGTTCACGCTTTTCCCCATTGCACTTTTAAACAGCGTCCCGAAATACTTCGGCGACAGCCCGTACATTTCCGCAAGCTCAGGTACTGTTATAGAACCTGCGTAATTTTTTTGGATGTAGCTCACCGCGGCGGCGGTCTTTGGATGTATCGCCGGCGCCCCGTCAAAATACAGCCGCGCAAGCTCCGCGATAATATCCATAAACAGTGCTCTCAGCTTCAGCTTTGACGGCGGAGCGGCGTTTATATAGGCATAATAGCTTTTTCGGAACAACTCTCCGACTTCAGTTCCTACGCCGCGCATATGGCACGGTACACTGAAATCAGCCGGAGCAAAATCCGGACGCAGCGCAAGCCGCTCCGCACGTTCTCTGTCATACATCGCGCCCATGTAAAATTCCTCGGCCGTAAAATCATATTCCGCCTCGCCGCACATCCAGTCAAAGTGGATGCAGTGTGTCTTGAAGCCATCGCCTATATCGACAGATATAAAATTTTTTACACCGGGACACAAATAGAACAGATCGCCCTTCCGCAGCCTGAAATGTTCCCCTCCGTAAAACATATCCACCTCGCCGTCTATGACATACATAAATTCATGATCGTATAAAAC
>CALXRY010000167.1 GCA_944390955.1 uncultured Clostridia bacterium
TGTCGAAAAACCTCCTTGATAAAAATTATTTCTACCATAATTTTCACCAAGGAGGTTCGTTTTTATACTTTTTACACAACTTTTTCCGCCGCGTCGGTGCATAACAGTTATATTATAAATATGAAACACATTGTGAAATTTCTACGCTCTGAGATTGTATTGTCAGAAGGCTCCTGCTTGCCTGTCGGGAGAAAATATTATGAGGCGGTTCAAAAAAGTTTTGTCCATTACATTAATTTACAAGGGCGTGCCTTATCTTCCGTCTGTTAAAGAGTCTCTACCCACTGCCGGAGCATACTTTCAGAAGGATTGCCGTTCAAAAGTTTACCGTTTTTTATAACGGCTCCGGGGCAGCTTTTCTCCAAATCAGCCGCCGTATGGCCAAGTCCGCTGCCGCCGGAAGTGGCGAAAAGTATGATAGTCTTGCCGCTGAAGTCATACGATTCTAAAAAAGTGTTTATTATGGTAGGCGCGGTATACCACCAAATCGGAAAACCGAGCAGTACGGTATCGTGTTCTGTAACCGGCGCATCATGATCGGCAAGCTCCGGGCGGTACGATTTATCGTTCATCTCCATAGAGCTGCGGGAACTTTTGTCATTCCAGTTCAGATCCGCCGAAGTATATGGTACGGCAGGCTTGATCTCATATAAATCTGCATCCGCGGCTTTTGCCAGTTTTTCTGCAGCGTTTGCAGTGACACCGCCGGCAGAAAAATAAACGACTAAAATTTTATTCATGAGAAATATCCTCCTTTATAAAATTTTCTTGAATCACTTTCGTGCATTCGTTTGGGTGGAGCGCATGTTAGTTACTTTCCAAAATAATTCTTTATTTCGCCCATACGTTCCATCTGCTGTACCTTAAATGGACATCTACGGTTGCAATGCCCGCAGCCGATACAATCAGCAGCTGTTTTTTTTAGGGTCAGATAATGTTCTTTTGCCAATGAGTCTCCTTGCGTGGCGAGATCGTAATATTTATTGATAAGCCCAATATCAAGACCTGCCGGACACGGATGGCAATGTTTGCAGTAAACGCATTTTCCTACAGACTCATCGGGCGTAAGCGCGCTGATGAAGGAATAATCTCGTTCTTCCGATGTTGTATCAAAATAAGACAAGATATCTTTAAGCTGCCTTACATTGCCAGGGCCGCCGAGGACGGTCAAAACACCGGGTTTATCAAGGGCATATTGTATGCACTGCGCAGTTGTCATTGCCTTATGGAACGGCGATCGATCTGCGTCAAGAAGCTGCCCGGCATTAAACGGCTTCATGACCGATATGCCAATGCCCTCCTTTTCACAGCGGCGGTAAAGCTTTTGACGTTCACTGTCACTTCCGATAGCGTAATCACCCTGCCCGTAATCGTACATCGGGTTGATGGAAAACATAAGCATATCGATAATGTTTTTATCCAGGATATTATTTGCCATTTTAGGAGCATGGGTAGAAAGACCGATATGACTTACAACACCTTGTGTTTTCATATTCATTAGGTAATCAAGGATGCCGTTTTTCTCATAGGCGTTCAGATCCGATTCTTCATCCAGGCAATGTATAAATCCAAAATCGATATAATCAGTTTTCAGCCTTTCAAGCTGCCATTCTACCGACTTTTTGACAGTATCCAAGTTTGTTGTCCATCCATATGAGCCCGTCGTATAGTTCGCTCCGAAATGTACCTGCAGCATTGCATCTTTCCGACGTCCCTGCAAGGCTTTACCGTAAGCCGAAAAAATGCTTGCATGTCCGCCGGCCATATCGAAAAAGTTAATTCCTGCATCTAATGCAAATTGAACCGTTTCGATGATATCGCCCTCAGACTGTTCCCCTATAACAGAGGAACCCATACCAATAATGCTTATTTGTTCCTCACCATGAGGCAGTTTTCGATATTCCATAGAGTACCTCCTTGATTTTTTGATTTTGCTGCTTTTAGTGCCAATCATGCTTTTTTATGCTTATCCAAACCGGAAATCAAGCTCATTTCATCCTGAGGTAATTCAAAATCAAAGATAGAAATATTCTCCTTGATATGAAGCAATTAAATTAAAGAAAAATATTTACTATAAATATTATAATTTATTTTTATTTAAAAGTCAATGTTTTTTCATATGAGTGTACGACGCTTTCGATGACAAAGTATCCTTACCGTGGAATCCCCAAACAGCAATATATTTATTTGCTGTTAAGCTTTCGTCAAACCTATTGCTTTTTGCCGTAATAAATTTCTATATCATTATACAGTATCACATCCATTACTCGCGTTTCGAGGAGTTGGTTCTCATCTGTCGTTGTAAAAACAGCAGTATGTATATCTTATTTCAATATTCAGACAACTTCTTTTATTTCCGCATTAACACCATTTTTTTGCTTACTCTAAATGGTGAAATGCACAATTGAGACAAATCTCCCTTGCGGAATCATAGTCCATCGCACAAGGCATTTCATCTATAGATATATTCCCTTCTGCCGCCTCGCTTATCAAATAGCACTCATATCTGTCTATGTCCGTATCTGTAAGCGGGCATGTGACCATACTTGTATTATCAAATTTTGAGATTACAGTTTTCACTTTATCTATCGGCATAGGGACGCAGTCTGGTCTAAAATACTGTTTGCGTGTCACAATACAGATTTTCTTTTTCATACTGCTGCCCACCGGAACTATAACCATATTGCCGACTTTAATTTCATCATCCGTTGTTAAGTAGTAATATTCCTTACCGTATTTATTAAACCTCACACTCAGAAAAATGTACTCACCGCTAAGTACTCCGTTTTCATATATTTTATCATTAAACAGATCTCCGAACATCCCAAATGAATATAACATTGTGCCGAGGCTGTCAATAAATTCTTTCCACTCTTGTGGTATTCCATGTCTGCTATACATTCTTATCAGGCGAGTCACCTCATCATCTTTTGTAAATATATTTATTATTACATATGGCTTATTTTTGTCATATATATAATCACATTCGCCAAAATATTGAAAGAACAAGCTGAATTCTTCAATAAATGATGATACAAAGTGTGGAATATAGAATGAGTTTTTTATCTCTCTGCCTCTCTCTAAATGTCGTGTATAGTCTATTTGCTCTGCTTCGCCGTCAATGGATACCCTTTCGCAGAAGCCGTATTTGTTATATTCGGGAACGTGATAATCAATAGTGATTTTAGTTATCGTTTTGAATTCATCCAATATCAAGATCCTATATACATCACTGCTCAATTTGGGTAAATAATCATACCTGCTATTGTTAGGGTTGTATTCGTATGTATCCTCAAATACATCCTGTATGATATTTTGGATTTCTTCTTGTCTCGGAGTCTCTATCATTGCCACGATTCTTCGTATTTCCTCATTGTATATATCTTCACAGGCACCGTGTGAGATCAAACTCTCAAGATCAACCTTTACAAATAAATCTCTCAGCATTTTAAATTTTTTCTCTGCTATTTCCACTGTATATCATCTCCTTCTTGTTATTGATTTAATCGTCTCAGGCGGCGGCTTTTTATATGCTGTCCTCATTCCGTTATCAGGATTATATCATTTTGTAAATCAAAAATCAAGCCATCAAACAAATGTATGACTGGTGTGCTGTGAGAACTTCGGTGAGCTCATGAAAGACGAAATATAATGATATGGCAGAGGTAATATATTCGGAAAACGTTTGTAGTGGGATGAGTACAAATTAAGACAGTTTTCAGACTGTTATATGAAAAGCTATCTTGGGTACGAAAAACAATCGGATGAATAGTCGGAAGTAATGAAAGCAACGGTGTGATCGACAGCTGTTATGACACGGGTACTGTCATAGGCACAGCAGCGCAGGAAGTCTGGTTGGAGCAAAGAATGAAACGATCTCAAACAGCTTCTTTTTTGAGGATGAACCGACCGAATAAGAAAACGGTGAAACGGGAAAAACTCAGGAGCAGTTTGCTTCGGGAGAGGGAACTCACATTCTTCAAAGCGGGCAGACAGATGACGGCTCGGGAAAGACTGTTCGAGTATTGGGACAGCAGTTTGTGAACGAGCCGAAGGATGCATTTTATATGCTTACGTTTGATTTTGAGATTACCGTGTTCAGGGTGACATTTATGACAGTATAGTAAGCATAAAAGACGGTATCAGGCAGTTTTGTGCGTTGCTTTGCAATATAAACGGCATAATGGAACAATCGTGAAATGTGGTTCTTGACAATAGGACGCCGACGGAGTACCATGAAAATATATTAAAATAAGATGAAAAAGAACGGAGTGATAAATAAAAGTGCGAACATACAAGTATTCCGATAAATACAACAGAAGCGAAAGCGTGCGGGTGCTTGCAGATGGGGAAGAACAATTCGTATTCTCTACACCGTCTACTGATATTGCAGCGTTTGAGACCGATGGAGCTGTCACGGTCGAGGTGGTATATGAGCACGACATAAAGGAGGCGTCCGTACGGCCGCTCAGTAAGGGTATGATCCCCGAGATAAACGGAAACCGTCTGAGAGTGAAGCTAAGCGGACCGGATAATATCCTGATAGACGTTAAGGGCGAAAGACAGCTGCATATATATGCAAATGCGCCGTCGGACGGCTCGGGATATACGCGGTATTACAGAGCCGGACAGATATATGACGAGGGCGAAATGGTCCTCAAAAGCGGTGACAGCATATATATCGAGGGCGGAGCCGTCGTGCGCGGAAGCATAACGGCGGAAGGTGCTGATAATATAAAAATAGCCGGCGGCGGAGTATTTGACGGAAGCTATTTTAATGACGGAAGAAGGCTGTGCGTTCTATACAGGTGCAGAAACGTTGACATAAGCGGAGTTATATTTGTGCGGCCGCAGAGATGGATGCTTATGCTTCATGAATGCAGTAATGTAAGGGTAACGGGTATCAAGGAGGTCGGAGAGGTCATATCATCTGATGGGATAGATGTAGTCGGCTCATCGGACGTTACAATAGACGGATGCTTTCTCAGGAACAACGACGACTGTGTGGTCGTAAAGGCAATGCCGCTTGACGGTGACGAAACGCGTATCGTGGAAAACATCATGGTGAAAAATTGTGTCTTTTTGAACGATACCTCAGGCAACGCAACGGAAATAGGGCATGAGTTAAGGTGTGCAAAAGTAAAAAATGTTGTATTTGACAATTGTGATATCCTGAGCGTCCACGGCTACGGAGCGGCGTTCAGCATACATAATGCAGACTGCGCCGAGGTCAGGGATATATTGTACAGAAATATAAGAGTAGAGCATTATTATGACAAGCTCGTAGACCTGCGTGTCATAAGCTCAATGTGGGGCAGGCACGGCGGAAAAGGACGGATAAATAATATACGGTTTGAAAATATCAGAGTGACCGCGCTCGACTGCAACAGCGGCTACAGTGTATCGCTTATAGGCGGCTATGATGCGGAGCATAGGGTCAGTAACGTTGTATTCGACGGATTTTACATAAACGATCGTCGCATAAAAAACGGCAACGAGCTTGACCTTTTTATGAAAGAAGCTGACGGAATAGTATTTATTTGATTGTATTAAGAAATAAAATATGAGAGGAGATATACAGTTATGACAAAGACAAAAAAGTTACTTGCATCTATGCTGCTTTCGGTAAGCATGGCGGTGTCCGCATTTGCTGCAATTCCCGGAGCTGTTGAGAACAGTGCGGCGGAGGCTGCCGCAGGAGTTGTGTTCCAAGAGGATTTTGAAGGCTATGAGCTGGGAGAAAAGGTAGATGCAGTTACGGTAACGACTGACCCCAATGAACCCGAATCGGGCACACAGGTCGGATACATCCCGTCTTCGGGAACATGGCGTAATGACTTTGACGAGAGCTTGACAGGAGAAATAGAGTTTAATACAAGAGTGCGTAGCAATGATAAATCAAATTTTTTGATAAGGGTAAGAGGCGAGAATGGGGATATTGCAATGTTGAGACTAGGCTGCCTTACTGCAGGTATGACACTCAGCGGCTTTGAGGTAGCGCAGTCGCACGCCGACAATAATGAACGCCTGTGGTCTGCTCTCACAACGGATTCCGAGGCACCCCAGGGAGATACGACAAAAATAAGCAGCGGGACAGTTTACGGTATAAAACAGGGAGGTCTCGGCAATTGGGAATATGTAAAAATAGTTGTTGATACGGCGGCTAAAACATATGATGTATATATATCGGGTATCGAAATAACTCAAGAGATGGTAGAGAGTGGAGAAGGAGTTTCATGCTGCAAGGATATACCATTCTTTAATGCGGATTCGTCATCGGTTATAAGTGTGGCAATTGAGGGACAATGGATATACCAGGAGCGCGATAATGTGTATTTTGATGATATCAGTGTTATCTTGGGTGGAGGTGGCACCGTTACGCCGGAGCCTTCGGAAAGTGCATCTCCGGAGCCTTCAGCAAGTGCTGACCCAGACGCCACACCTGAGCCTACAGCCACAGCAACTCCGGAGCCTACACCAATGGATGAAAATATAGTATTCTATGATAATTTTGAAGAATACGAGGAAGGCACGACGCTGGACGGCAGCGGCAAGATAACGGCCGACCCGAACGACAGCGGGTCGGGCAACAAGACGGTCCTTATTGAGTCGACCGGCTCATGGAGGACGGATTTTGACAGGGAGATAACGGGAAAGGCCGAGATAAACGCCAAGGTGCGCAGTGCAGACAGATCGAACTTTGTTATCAGAGTTCGCGGCGACAACGGCGATATAGCTCTTCTGAGGCTCGGCTGCCTTACGACCGGAACGTCGCTCAGCGGCAATCCTGTAGATCAAAATTATACACGCATGTGGGCGGCTCTCACTCCTGAATCAGGCGGACTGCCGACAGACACTAACACTATTAATGTCGATACCGTATATTCGCTCCATGAGTCAGGAAAGGGCAATTGGGAATATGTGAAGATAGTTGCAAATATGGCGACAAAGACATGTGATATATACATAGCGGGGACAGAGATAACACAGGATATGATAGCCGGACACATGGGCCTTACCTCATATTATGAGGGAGTGCCCTTTTACAGCAATGATGCGACCGCCGTGACTGGCATGAGCATCGAGGGACAATGGATATATCAAAGAAATGATAATGTGTACTTTGATGAGGTCTCGGCGGGCTTCATGCAGCCGCCGAAATATGAGGTGCTGTCGCCCGTGTATACGACTCATGACGGAATGATAGAAGTGAGCGCGGAGGTCAGAAAGGGCGAGGGCGACGCTAAGCTCATAACTGCTCTTTACAACGATGACGGAACGCTTGCACAGGTAAAGATAGACGAAATAAACGACGACAGTCCGTTACAGAGCGGAAGATATATCCATAAGGCCGAGTTTGAGGACAACGGCACGGAAACGATAAAGATAATGCTGTGGGACGATGAGCTCACACCGTATACAGCGGCTGCGGAGCCCGAGTATACAGAATACTCAACGCCCGCGCCGACGCCGGCCGACGACCTCTGGGATGTGGAGATACCGGAATATGAGCCGGCCGATATTGAAAGAGCCGACGTTCCGCAGGTGGTTGCGGAGGACGAGATACAGGTGATACCGGAAGAGCTTGAGGACAGAGTATACAGAACATATCCTGACGGAAAGCTGAAATCCTTCCTTATAAGCATTGACGACGGCCCGAACCTCGGCGACTGCCAGCTCGTTATACCGCTCCTCAGAGAGTACGGACTGACGGCGGCGTTCAACGTCAATCCGACGGCTGACCTTTCAAAGGGATTCCTATTCAACTGCACCGACGGCGTGGGCGACTGGGTACAGCGCCTTGATAGCGAGGCATTCAAGACAAAGGTGCTGCCGCTGTATGAGGGCTTTGAGATAGGCAACCACGGAACAGACCACAACCCGACGTCGCTGCTTTCAAAGGACGGAGTAAGACAGGAGATAGGGCTCGGAAAGTACAACTGCGAGATTGTGTTTGGTAAGGAGGTAGGCGGCTATATAAACAGCTGGAGAGAAATAACTCCTGCCGATGAGCCCGCATCGGGCGAATGGACAAGAGCGTACACGCTCTACACAGGTCACCGCTATGTAAGAAATGCTCCGCTTAAGAATGTTAGCTGGGCGTCAAGACCGTCAGAGCTTAATTATCAGGTTCCGACTGATTTTATGAACTGGAATCCTACTGTGCAGGATGCGATAGAGATAAAGGATAGTGATGGCAATACATATCATACAAATGACATAATGGATTACTATGCAGAGGCGGATTTTGGAAACACATGGACCGTCTACAGTATATGGGGACATTCAACAGACATGAGCTCGGTCGACTATGGCAATTACACATATAGTACAAATGTATATTTCGGCTACTTCAGCGATGTATGCGTTACAGCGGCTGAGTACTCGGATGAGATATGGAACACGACGATGCTCGGCTACGTTGATTATGTTAATGCATCACGGCTTACAGAGGTAAGCACTGACGGAGACAGTATAACGATCTACAATCCGAGCAAGTGCATAGACGTATGGATGAACGTCGATGGAAGAGACGTAATGATACCCGCAGGCGAAAGTGTAACAATATAAAAAACGCATAGGTACGCTGTTTTCCGCGGGCGGGAGGAAAAATGAAACATCCGCGGAAAGCCGTATCTTGTATTGAGGTGTGCTACAAAGTATAATGATAACAGTTGGTTCGGATCACGGAAAATAAAAATTAAGGGGAAGAAAGTTTATGAAAGGTTTAAAAAGAAAAAGACTTGCCGGCGCGGTATTTGCAGCTGTGATGGTGTTTACGGCTGTGGCACCGGTAACACAGATCGGTGCTTCTGCTGCAACAGTACCCGTATGGTCTGAG
Source organism: uncultured Clostridia bacterium (assembly GCA_944390955.1). Classification (GTDB taxonomy): domain Bacteria; phylum Bacillota; class Clostridia; order UBA1381; family UBA1381; genus Ornithomonoglobus_A. The sequence goes on from CALXRY010000167.1 coordinate 8,843, forward strand.
GATTTTGAAAGCTATGAGCTTGAAGCGAGCGTTGGAACAAACGGTATAGTAAGGCAGGATCCTGACGAAGAGGCACCGGACAATAAGGCGGTTTTTGTATTATCAGATGGATCATTTTCAAAGGAGTTTGAAGAAGGCTTGACCGGCACTGTGGAGATGAATGCCAGGATAAGCAGTTATAATAAATCAAATTGCTTAATTAGACTGTCAGGAAACAATGATAAAACTATTGCGCTTGTTAGACTAGGGTGCTTGACGCTGGGGACCTCTATTAATGATTTTACCATGAACGGACAATGGGATAATTCGACACGAAGATGGGCTGCGCTTACACAGGAAACTGGAGCGCCGGCGTCAAATACATCAACAAATGATATCAGCACTGTTTATTATATAGGCTGGGGAGGAGATTATAGCTGGCAAAATATAAAAATAATAGCCGACATGGAATCGCAAACATTCGATGTATATGTAGCAGACAAGGAAATAACTCAGGAGATGATAGACAATCAGGAAATTACTTCATATTGTGAAGACATACCTTTCTATGATGATGGTATATCTGAGATAACAGTCGTAAGTGTTGAACCGCAATGGCTTTGGATTACTTCAGATGTTACATACAACGTATACTTTGATGACATCTCTGTAAACCGGATAACCAATGATGAGCCGTCGACGGCTGTTGATGCTGAGCCTATCGGAGGAACATTTGAGGACGGCTCGATGGGCTGGACGGCCGAGACTTCCTTTGACGGAACACCAACGAGCGCCGTTTGGACGGTGACCAACAGTGAGGATAAAAAGGCAACTATAGATGCTGCTATTCCTGCAATTGAAGGAGCTTCGGTCAGAGTCGGACTTGTACTCACACAGGAAGCGATCGGGGATAACACGATAGACAGTGTTACGTTCGAATTGAAGTAAGGAGGTAAAACGATGCGTAAGACGTATTTGGAACCAAAGCTTGAAATAAAACAGTTCGACGCTGAAAATATAGCAACGATATCGGGCGTTGCCGCCTATGCAGCGATGACGAGCGGAGAAAACCCGATAAATGCAGATAACATTACTGTTTGGACAGATATGCTGGATTTTGTCGAATAGCCCGCCCCCCCTAGGGCTGTATCGTCGGCAGGCATGCGCAGAGCATGTCTGCCGTTTTTTTTGTTGTGAATACTGTACATTAAGTCGTATGGAAGATATGGTATTGATAGTAAATGCGCATAAAAAACATTGTTTAAACGCTTGCATTTTTAAAATATGTGTGCTATAATGAATAGGATTAGAGGAATTCGGAGGGAAATATATAGTGTTCGACAGAATCAAAAACAGGATACGCGGAAGTATATTCTTGTCGGTTTTGGTTAAGTTTGTTTTGTTTATAATAATATTTGTGATTTTTAATGGTATCATGCTTAGCGTATATAATGCGCTTATACGTAAAAATGCTATAAGGAGTACCGAGTTGCTGCTTAATTCCGTTTCAAATACAGTAAATCAGCAGGTGCAGCAGGTCATAATGACGTCTAACCTGCTTTGCTTCAAGCCTGAGATTTTTGATGCTTTTTACGATCTTTCTGTTGATACATCGAGTGATATCGCAAGGGTTACTACTATAAACAAGGCGCTGCAGGATTATAAGACGCTTTCATCGCTGCTTGATAGCGTTGTGATAGTGGATCGTTTAAGCGGCAATATATATGCCAATTCCGGAGCGTCGGACATAAAGACCTTTTACGGGATAACGAACATATATGAGGATTATCCGGTGGAATACTGGGAATCACTTGAAAGCCCGCCGTATGGCTATGAGGCTATTCCGCCGACGAAAAAGAACAATAAAAATGTAATACCTGTAATTATAGGCAGTATCATGAGCGGCAATTCAACACAGCTGCTTGTTGTGGATATTGACTGCCAGAGGCTGATGGACAGTATATTGGACAATGTCTTTGACGCCGATGATCCTATGCAGTCTGATATATACATATACAACAGTGAAAACGGGATCGCAGTGGCGCAGTCAGATGAAGATGAAAAACTGCAGCTGTTTGCAAATCAGAAATTTATAGACGAGCTCAATGGAAATAACTCATTTATATATAATAGCGGCGGAGAGAAGTATCTTGTAATAAAGTCCGGAGGAATAGGGGGAGTTATACAGAACTGCCAGTATATTTCAATGATACCGATGAGGTCCGTTACATCGGGTATGACTGCCATAGCGGTCATCGCTATAATAAGCACTCTTCTTGCTGCGGCATTTTTGTTATGGCTTGCGGTGCGCAGCTCGGCGTCCGTATATGAGCCGTTCAGAGCTCTAAAAAAGAAGGTGCAGCTGGCCGTACCGTCAAAGCATGACGACAGCACTGGGGAGATCAATTATATTTTTGGCGGTATAGAGAGCATAATAAACAGCGGAATAGATATGAAAAATCAGCTTGCCAATGTTATGCCTATGGCGGCGCAGCAGTGCCTTATGCAGTTCCTTGAATCTGATGACGGCAGCGGCTCCGACGAGACGGAGGAATACCTGCATCGCGCCGGTATAGATTTTACTGATGACTTCTTTGCGGTAGCATATATCAGATTCAGATTTTTGGAAAAGTTTTATAATGAATATTCAAAGGATATATATGATGTTGTATTCAAGAATCTTGAGGTGTTCTTCGAGGGCTTGTTCGGCAAGAGATATAAGACGCTGTCTATAACAAGGCACGGCGACAGTATAATATTGATAATCAATATAGATAATGATGGCGAAGCGTATGAAAATGTGACAAAAATACTCAATGATACAATAAAGGCATTTGACAATGACAGGGAGTTGCTTATAGTAAAGCTCTCGCTCAGCGCACCCCATCAGGGTATGGACGGCATGCGCAAAGCATACGAAGAGAGCAGGAAAGCGGGAGCGATGCAGATAAGCTCGCTGTATAACGAGGTCAATGTTTACAGGGAGTCAAAGGAAGCGTCAAAGCAGCTTATATACTCAATAGATGACGACAACAAGTTATATCATTGTATCATAAAGGGCGATATAGGCGAGGCAGAGGAAGCGGTACGGCGGATAGCCGCCCGCAATGTAGAGAACGGTGTCGGTGAAGCGCTTATAAAACAGCTTTACAAAAATATATATATCGTAATATTAAAGGCTATAGCGACAAAGAATGTTACTGAGGAAGCGCTTATGCTCGACAGTTATGAGAATACCGATACATATTACGATATGTCGGATTGCGGCAGCTGGATAAGATATGTTGAGATGCTGCTGCATGAGGCGGTAAAATATTCAAACCTTTCTGCAACGAGGCTTGATATAGACGGCATTACTGAGTATATCGAACAAAATTATAAGCGTGATCTCTATCTTGATTCCGTTGCGGAAAAGTTTCATACGACCTCCAAGTACCTATCAAAGATATTTAAGCAGCACACCGGCGTTAATTTTGCCGAATATGTAACATGCCTGAGGATTGAGGAGGCAAAGCGGCTGCTGACCGAAACAAATATGAAGATCAATGACATATTTACGGAATGCGGATTCTACAGCAGAAATACCTTCATAAGAAACTTCAAAAATCATGTTGGAGTACTTCCGAGCGAATACAGAAGCATGATTCAAAATGAGGGGGGTAACAAGTTACAAAAATCCGCATCAGAGCCTACGGAATCGAAGATGTAACATAATTAAAGGGACAAATGAAACAGCATTGTTGATTTGTCCCTTTATATTTTTGAGGTGGTATGGTAGTATATAGTCAGATAAAATAAAACCGAAAGAGGGTATTGCAATGAAAAAAGTTTTAACCAAAACAGCGGCTGTCATAACGGCGGCGGCAGCAGTCTTTTCACTGGCGTCCTGCGGCGGCGAAGGCGGCAGCGACGGAGAGATGACAAAGATAAGCATACTTTATATGGATAATGCAAATGCACCGTATAAAGAGGATTGGCTGATACTGGAGGAAATAGCAAAGAGGCAGAATGTAGACCTTGAGCTTCAGGTTGTTCCAGGAGCTGATTACGATCAGAAGCGTTCGATCTTGTTTTCCTCGGGAGATTTCCCGGACGTAGTTGTAAACGCGTGGCCGAACAGCATAAGCCAGTATGCAAAGGCCGGAATGCTGCTTCCGGTCAGCGACTATCTTGATCAGATGCCGAACCTGCAGAAGGTCTTGGATGAATGGGATCTGGATGATACTGTGGCAGATATAAGTGAGGCGGACGGAAAGTTCTATGTACTGCCGCTTATGAACAAAACGCTCACTGGCACGGAGTGCTTCGGAATAAGAGAGGATATCTTCAAGAAGCACAATATCCCAGAGCCGACAACATATGAGGAGCTGCACCAGGCTATGAAGCAGCTTAAGGAATTGTATCCCGATTCGCTCGGAACAGGCGAGCTTTATCTCGGTCAGAGGATGATGTCCTATGTGGCGGAGGCATTCGGTACCAACGGCGGTTATTCGCTCCCGAATGGCTACAGCTACAATTATGATACCGAGGAGTGGTACTTTGCACCGACTTCCGATCAGTATAAGGAGCTTCTCACGTTCATGAACACAATGTACGAGGACGGCTGCCTTGACCCTGAGGGCTTCACGCAGGATGGAACTCAGTATAACCAGAAGGTATTGAACAACCAGTATTTCGTTATGCCGATAAACGGACCTCAGGAGGCTAAGTCGCTGACAAAGCAGCTTCAGGAAAATGGTCAGACAGAGGCGAGCGTAAAGGCTCTTTATCCGCTTGCAGGACCGACAGGCATAAGATCAGTAAAGCCCACCTCAAAGAATCAGGGCGGTCTTGCTGTAAATGCAAAGGTAGCCGAAAGAGATGATTTCGATAAGGTGCTTGAGTTCTTTGACTGGCTGTATTACAGCGAGGAGGGCGCGATACTTTCTACGATAGGAGTAGAGGGCGTGACCTATGATATAGTTGACGGACAGTATCAGCTGAAGCCAGAGATAATAACACCCAACAACGAGGACGGAACATTATCGCTTGAAAAGGATTACGGTATCGGACGTGAAGGTCTTGAAACACTCGTTCCCGATATCCTTCCTACTGAGATCAGAGAGCTGACACAGGATAAGGATCAGTTTGAGTTTGCGGAATACATAAAGGAAAATAATATGACTACGCCGGACGACCCGATAGTTAAGTTTACAGATGAACAGACTGAAAGAACACAGCTGCTCATCACAACGCTTAACGACTATACCGGACAAATGATAGTTAAATTCATTTTCGGTCAGGAAAGCCTTGACAATTGGGACAGCTACGTTGAGGAATGCAGAAAGAAGGGCAGCGACGAGCTCATGCAGATCGTTAACGAAGCATGGGAAGCACAGAACAAATAAATGTTTTCATTTTGCCGCGGGGAGATGCCGCATATGAGCGGCGTCTCCCCGTGTATCCCGATAGGAAAGGAATTGATCAAAAATGAAACCGGCAACAACGAGTAAAACGCTAAGCCCTGGTTTGGGAGTAAAGATAAAAAAGAATTTGATGAGATACGGCGGATATTATGTAATGCTGATACTGCCGGTAGTGTATTTTATAATTTTTAAATACGGGCCGATGATAGGCAATGTGCTGGCGTTCAGAAAATATTCTCCGACGTCCCCGCTGCTTGGCTCGGAATGGGCAGGCTTTGAATATTTCAGGCAGTTCCTTACGAGTGAGGATTTCTGGATCAAGTTCAAGAACACCCTTACGATCAGTATAACATCGCTCGTGTTCTCATTCCCGGCGCCAATTATTTTTGCGCTGCTGCTGAACGAGATCGTAAATCTGAAATTCAAAAAATTTGTACAGACGGCGTCATATCTGCCGCACTTTATTTCAAGCGTTGTTCTTGCAGGATTTATCTTTCAGGTCACATCTACAAACGGCGGTATTATAAATGATATTATAGCCGCGCTGGGCGGAGAGAAGATAAACTTTATGGCAGATCCCGATTATTTTGTACCTATTTATGTTATATCGGGTATCTGGCAGGAGCTGGGCTGGAACGCTATCATATATATAGCAGCCATGACCGGAATAGACCAATCGCTTTATGAGGCGGGAGCGATAGACGGCACAAATAAGTTCAGCGAGATAATATATATAACGCTGCCGTGTATAGCGCCGACTATCATAATATCTCTTATCCTCTCGATAGGCGGAATACTTTCGGTAGGCTACGAAAAGATACTTCTTTTGATGAATGATATGAATATGGAGAAGGCCGACGTCATAAGCACATACGTATACAGAATGGGTCTTATAAACAACAATTACAGCTATTCTACGGCAGTCGGCCTGTTTGATGCGGTGATAGGGCTTATCCTTGTATGTTCAGCAAACCTTATATCTAACAAAACAACCGGTACGGCTTTATGGTAAGGAGGTATGCAAATTGATAAGAAAAAGCAAGGGAATGAAAATATTCAATGTGATCAATATCCTTATCATGATCGGCGTGATACTGATGACGGTATATCCGTTTATAAATATTCTTGCAAGGTCGGTCAGCAGCGAGGCATTTATAAATGCCGGGGCCGTCAACATCATACCAAAGGGCTTAAACTTTGATGCATACTGGCTTTGCGTTACGAATCCGGGTTTCGGCAGAGGCTATTTCAACACTATATATTACACTGTTGTGACCGTGATCGTTTGTCTTGTAATGACAGTGCTCTGCGCATATCCGCTTTCAAAGCGCGACTTGCCCGGAAGAAGCATACTTGTGAAATTTATAATGTTCACGATGTTTTTCGGCGGCGGAATGATTCCTCAGTTCTTGCTTGTAAGAGCGCTACATATGTATGATACGTTATGGGCAATCATAATACCTGGATGCATAAGTGTGTGGAATGTTCTTATAATGATAACATTCTTTCAGGGCATACCGGAAACGCTCGAGGAAGCGGGACAGATAGATGGACTGGGGATATTCGGAACATTGTGGTATATAGTCGTACCGCTCTCAAAGCCGATATTTGCGACTATGATACTTTTTATGGCGGTAGGACAGTGGAATAACTGGTTCGGCCCGCTGATTTATTTCAGCGATAATAACAAATATCCTGTAACGCTGTTTCTAAGAAATATCCTTATGGCAAGTCAGACGCTTACAACATCGAACGACAGCATAAATAATATACTTTCACAGGATCAGATGCCTGCGGAATCGCTTAAGGCGGCAAGTATCATAACGGTAACGCTGCCGATACTGTGTCTATATCCTTTTGCTCAGAAATATTTTGTAAAGGGAATAACACTTGGCTCTGTAAAAGGATAAGCCGAACGGGAGGACAAGCGGCCTTATTATCTGAGGGTCGTCGGATGTCCGAATAAACAGATAAAGGAGGATGCGTTCGTAATGAAAAGAATGCTGCTTATATTTTGTGCCTTACTTGGAGCAATGCTTTTTTCTCAGGCGGTGTTTGCCGAGGAGGTAGAGTATATCCCTGATATGCAGGGTACCGAAATAGAAAATTGGAGTTTATCCGAGGGAATCGTGTTGTCCGAAGGTGTTTTGACGAACAGCTGGACAGACAGTACAACGATGAATGTTACGGCTATCGGAGAAATGTACAGCTTCAGAGATAACTATGAGTTTTCAGCGGTGCTCTATAATGACGGAAATAATGATGCCAATTCGGTGATGATGGTTTTCAATTATCAGAACGACAGGAATTTCTATTATCTTAATTTCGGCGGCGGAGGATCGGTAAGTCTTTCAAAAAGAGTGTCCGGCAATGACACGGTGGTAAAAACATATGATGGCACCTACACGATGAAGAACTACAGTGCCGCGCGCATAACTATAACGGTGTCGGGGAACATGATGACTGCCACTGCTGAAAGCGGTGACGGGACCGTGACGACTCTGTTTGAGAATGAGGAGCTGACCAATGCTAACGGCGGAAGGATCGGATTCAAGACTAATGTGAGCGTTATGGGCGTCAGCGAGATAAGGGTATCGGGTACTGCGGATAAGTGTATACTCGGAGTCAAGAGCACGAGCATAGAAAACGGTGCGACAGGCGTTGAACTTGATCCTCAAATAGTGGTAGAGTTCGATCTGCAGCTTGATCCTGATACGGTAAACGATTCGAATATAAAGATAAATTCACCTGAGGGTGAGCTTACGCCGGAGCAGTACAGCATATCGTTTGACGGTAGCTTTATCGTAACTATAGACTTTGCGGAGAAATTGCGAGAAAATACTGCCTATGAGGTGGTTTTGGGCAGCGGACTGCTGTCGCTTGAATACGGCAGCGGTATGGGGAGCAACTATGTACTGTCATTTACGACAAAGCCTCCCGCCTTTGAGGTCGCAAGCTCAAGACTGTTGGTCAGAGGAACAGAGATAACAGATCTGTCGGCATACGGCGGTGAGCGTGCGGTTATTATTGCTGATATGATGAATAATGAGATGGACGATCCGCAGCCGTTTGCGGCGCTATTCTGCATTTTCGAAAATGATGGCAGGCTTATGGCATGTGTTCCGTTTTTGGGAGAAGCAGGACTTGGACAGTCGGCAAGATGCTCTGGCGGAGTGAATATTCCCGAGGGACTTACCACAGAAGCATATTATAAATGGATAGTATGGGATTCTTTCGACAGTATGAATCCGCTTGATCTCACTGAGCCTCAGTATTTTGAAGGGCAGGATTTTGCCTCGGTAGATATAAGTCTTGATACGGGAGTTGTGACTGTATCAGGTGCCCTGCCTAATGGACTTAAAAACAGGCAGCTTTCTCTGCTCGTGTTAAATCCCGGATATGAGATCGCTAATACGGCGGAGGACGGCGCAGCAGTGCAGACCGCAGTGCAGATAGCAACCGGAGATAACGGCGAATTTTCATATACCTTTACAATAAGTGAGGTGGCGGGAGCCGTTTCGGGAACGTATTCTCTTTATATGGGCGGCGATGATATCGAGACGCCTATAGAAACAGAATTTTACTACGCACTGCCGAACGACAGAGTGTCGGCGATAGAGGACATAAACGCCGGAGCCGATTCGGCAGCGGCAATGGCGGAAAAGCTTGAAAAATACTGCGAGGTGCTGTTGTATGATACAGAGGCATTCAAGCAGATAGATAAAACAGGGCTTGCGGAGCGCGTTATAGACAGAGTACAGGAGAGCGCATTCAGCACCGAAAATGCAGCAGAGATACAGAATTATATTTCAGGTATGGCGCTGCTTGAAGCGTATGAGCAGTCAAAGAAAACAGCTGTGGCAGACAGTGAAAATAATATACTCTATACGGCTCTGCTCGGCTTTGACGACTGGGATGAAGCCAAAGGAACGAGCGCTGTGGGATTTTACGGCAGCAAGCTTAATGCCGAAGGAAAGGCTGAGGTACTTGATGCGCTGCTCGGCGAGCATTACGACGACAACGATGCATTCGGAAAAGTATTTACACAGCTTGTTGTGATATACGGAATAGGAAACTGCTCTGTTGACGGCTACGGCCATGTTGAGGAGCTTTTAAGAACGAATGCCGAGATGGCGGGACTTGATCTTGATGAATATGTTCCGTCGGCAGCCGATAAAGAGCTTATAACGGAGCAGATAGACAGTATCGGTGAGCTTCAGGAGCTTATAGATGAGCTCAGCAATCCAAGCACTACCGTGCCGCCCTCGAATAACGGAGGCGGCGGCGGAGGCGGCGGAGGCGGTGGAGGTTCGACCTCCACAGGAACGCGTCCGCCGGTGGTAGTCTCTTCACAGCCGGAGATAGAGAAGCCTGTTGAGGAGGCAATAGATAAGGCAGAGGCAGACAAGCTCATATTTACAGATCTTGTGGGCTTTGAGTGGGCCGAGGAATCGGTTCTTTCGCTTGCGGAACGCGATATAATATCAAAACCTGATGATAAGCTGTTCAGACCTGCCGACAATATAACAAGACAGGAATTTACCAAGCTGATAGTCGCCGCAGCAGGAGCGGAGACAGACGACAGCTCAGAATGTGAATTCGAAGATGTTGCATCTTGGGCAGTACCGTATGTAAATGCAGCAAAGGCCGCCGGATATATCAACGGTATAGATGAAAACACCTTCGGAGGATATGATAATATAACACGTCAGGATGCGGTCGTTATAATCATGCGTGCATTTGAATTTGCGCAGGACGGTGTACAGACGGCGGAATTTGCGGATGAGGATGAGATCGCTGATTATGCTAAAGATGCAGTAAAGCTCGCGGCGGGTCTTGGAATAATAGAAGGCTATGACGGCAGCTTTGAACCGAATGGCAATTGCCAAGAGCACAGGCTGCAAAAATAATATACGGAGCTCTTGAAGCCGCAGGGAGGTAAGGAATGAAGTTGTTAAAAAGAATATTAAATGCAATGGTCAGCATCGTTCTTGTATCATGCTTTTTATGCCCGGCGGATATTATAGCCGCAGAAGATGCTCAGACAAACGAAGAATATCTTGAGACAATAATCGGCATGAATATACTTGACGGTATAGAATATACAGAGCCTGGTCAGGATATGAAGGTGTCTGATTTTATAACGGCAATACGAAATGCAACAGACATAGATGCAGAGTATATACTTTCAGGCTATACGGTGGGAGAGTACATACGCTGTTCCGAAGCCGCGAAAGTGTTTATCGATATGCTCGGATACCCTCAGATGAACAAAGATATGGTTTATCCATCGGATTATCTCACGATGGCGGCAGAAAAGGGATTGCTTGACGGGATCGATATAAACGGAGCGCAAGTAATTACTATAAGAGAATTTTGTCTGATGATGTGGAATGCATTCGATATACCTGCAGTTATCGCAGGAAATATGGGACCTAATGGTCCGGAGAGCTATTCAATAGATGATGATAGAACTTTTTTGACGGAGATCATGCGAATCTCGGAGATAGACGGTCAGATAACCGCGAACAATATAACCTCATTAGGAGTACAGACTGCAGCTCTGGAATGTCTGTATATCGGAAATGAGCAATATCTTCTTCCAGATAAGCTATCTCACTGGAATAAACGTGTAGGGTATTTTGTGACCGCATATGTGAGAAGGAATGATGTTGACGAGCAGGAGATCATATATATGAAGCTCGATGACAGAAGCGATATCACAGATATCAGCGGCGACGATGTAATATCATACAGCAATTATACGCTTACATATTACAGGGATTCTACCGGCAGCAGGCGGGACACTCAGGCTCTGCCGAGGGATATTGACGTAATATATAACGGCATACGCGCTTCCGAATATACGGAAGAAATGTTCAAGCCGGAGAACGGAACGGTATCGATCATTTTTGAACCGAACAGCAACGTTCCCGCGGCAGTGAATATATTATCGTATGTTGACTGCGTTATCAGCGGTATAGATTATACGAATTACTGCGTTTACAATAAAATTGCCCCTGATTATTCCGATAATAAAAAATTCGAGTTTAATATGGACGATGAAAGACAGACCGTTCATTTCTATACAGAGGATGGCTCGGAAACAACGTTTGATGCGCTGAAGGAGGGGGATGTTCTTTCGATAGCGCAGAGCGGAGTGTATGCAGATGTTTACGTGAGCGACAATATACTGCGGAATACAGAAATAGCTGAGATGTTTTCTGACAGCGACGGCACGGCAGTAAGAACATCGACCGGTGAGGAGTACAGGCTTTCAAATGCCTTTATGGCTTCCGAGGAATATGATATGCTTTCGGTAGGCGTTACATATAACATATCACTCAATGTATTCGGACAGATAGCAAGCATCTCAAGATACGGCAGCACCGACAGGATCGCCGGATATTTTATGAGGATGTATTATGACGAGAACGAGGATTTTGCAAGGATAAAGCTGTTCCAGAAGGACGGGACATTCGGGCAGTATGACCTTGCGGATCAGGTGACGCTTTACGATATGTACGGTGGCAGCAAGAATTACAAGAATGATGCCGGCGGCGTGTATGATGTTTTGAGAGAATATACGGGTCTTATATGGCTCACTCTCAATGGCGAAGGAGAAATATATAAAATCGAACTTGCCCTCAGAAAATACAACAGCTCATATCCGGAGCGCACATATATCATAGAGCCGGAAAGCCTGAATGATGATATATATGAGTATAAGCATGAATACAGAACATGGGGCTATCATTATTATATGTCGAGCGGAGTGACTGTCTACAGCGTTCCCGATGCAGATAACCGTGACAATGAGGAACTGTACAGAATAGTCAATATAGCAACTCTTGAATACGATAACAATATATCAGATGCTGAGCAGATATATTCGGACGATCCCGACGGCGTGATGATAACTGATATAATCAGAACGACGGAGCCTCAGGCAATAGAAACAAGGGCTGACCTTATAGTCGTAACGGATGTTATGGAGGCTGTTGGCTATGACGGAGCTATATGCAAGAGGATCGTCGGGATGGTCGACGGAAATAAGGTAGTATATGATGCTCCGATAGGCAGTGGCGGGCTGAGCGCCTTTGACAGGGCGACGGACCTTGCTCACGAGGGCTCGGATAACCCGACGGAATATCGCGTTCAGGTGGGCGACTTTATAAGAGTAGGCTGTGAATTCAGAAGCGGACTGGTATACGACGTTCAGCTCGTATATAGACGGGATATTGAAAACCCGATGTTCCCGAACGGGGAAAAGGGCTTCCTTGTTGGCTCGGAATATCTTCAGAATGATCTCGGCTATCAGGTGATCAATCCTATAGGTCTTGACTACCAGGGAAATACGATCGAAATGACAAAATCGATAAATGCCGGCTCGTACAGAGTATATCTCGGCTGGGTATACAAAAAGAACGGAAGTATCATTACGCTTACGACCCAGGACCCGAGCAGCGGCAGCCTTGATATGGCAAGCCCTGATTATTTTACCGAGAGCTATAATATAAGCTCATTCGGCAGATATACCACAGTGGATTATGATGACGGAACGGTAGAGCAGGGTAATGCGGACGACGTCAGGGCATATAAGGACTGCGGAGATTCGTGCTCGCGTGTTATCGTTACAAGATATTACGGGGAGCTTAATCAGATAATACTTATAAACGGCGAGTATAACCCTGACATTTAAGGGCCTTTGCCATTGAGAGGAGCTGAGAGATTTGACGATCAAAAAAAGATTGATTTCCGTACTGCTGGCTGCGGTGATGCTGGCGGCATATATAAGCACGGCGTCGGCAGCGACGAGAGTGCCGTATGAATGGTCGAATCTGCCGGTAGGCGGCAACGGTTTCATTACGGGTATTACCTTCCATCCGAAGGAGGAAAACCTCATATACATAAGGACAGACGTCGGCGGCTGTTACAGGTGGGATCCGGAAAACGAAAGCTGGATACAGCTTATGGATGGCTTCGGCTATGAGGACAAGAACCTTTACGGAATAGACGGTCTGGCGGTCGATCCGAATAATCCGGATATATTATATGTTTCGGCCGGCGCATGGACGTGGGATGACGGAGATGTGCTCAAATCAACAGACCGCGGAGAAACGTGGGAAAAGACTGGACTTAATAAGGCATTTTACGGCAATGGCGGCGAACGCGGCTGGGGCGAGAATATAGCCGTCGACCCGAATAATTCCTCGATCATATATGTCGGCACTCCGCAGGATGGACTGTGGCGTTCTACCGATTCGGCCTTGTCATGGTCACAGGTCGAGGCTGTTGAATGCACTACTGCTGACGATAACAAGATAAGAGGCGTGATTTTTGACCCGGCAAGCGGAGAAGGCGGAAAGAGCCAGACGATATATATTTCCGTAAAGAACAAGGGAATATACAGAACGATTGACGGCGGAGATACATGGGAGCTCATGGAAGGATCGCCGCTCAGGACCAAGCGTATGGCGGTAGGCTGCAACGGAACGCTGTTTGCCGCCTCCGAAAGCGGCCTGTGGCGTTACAGAGACGACACATGGACGGAAATATCCGATGAAGATCATCAAGGAAAAACGCACAGCGGCGTGGCTGTTGACCCTGAAAACGAGGATATAATATACGTTCTCGGCTACAGCTCGGATACGATGAAGATACCGATGCTCATGACGACGGACGGCGGAGAAACATGGATAAACAAGCGCGAAACTGCTGATTATCAGACAATGCTTCCGTGGGATAAGGCGGATTCATTTTCGGCAAATACGCATGACATAAAAATAAATCCATTCAACACGAAGGAGATATGGATAACTGACTGGTTCGCACCGTACCGTACAAAGGATATAACGGCGGAGCCAACTCAGAAATGGGAGAATCTTGTTCAAGGCATAGAGGAGACTGTACCGCGTGATGCTATCACTCCCGAGGACAGCAAATACAGAGTAATAACCGGAGTTGCTGATGTCGACGGCTTTGTATATGAAAACCTTACGGAATATCCGGAGCGCCAGCTTAGGCTTGAGCGCGACCAGCCGTGGATGATGACAACGACGCAGCTTGATTTCTGCGAGGAGGATCAGGACATAATTGTCCGCTGCGGAGTTGACTGGAATGTAAACGGTAAAATGGAGTATTCTCTTGACGGGACGGAGACATGGATCAATATAACCAATGTTCCGTATTACTATGACGCTGAGGGCAACAAGCTTAACGCGGTGCCGTTTGGAAGGCTTGCCGTATCTGCGCAGAAGCATCCTGATACAGGACTTCCGGTCGTTGTGGCGGTACCGGCATATGCACCGACGGCCGATAAGCAGCTTGCACCGGGGACAAACACCCTGCCGCTGGTATCGTTTGATCTGGGTGAGACATGGCAGGAGGTAAGCGGACTGCCGGAAGGCATAAATATAATGGACGATTACTGGGATAAGTATACTCCAATAGCATCGGACCGCGTTAACGGCTCAAAGTTCTATCTTTACGGAAATAATCAGGTCTTTGTAAGCAATGACTGGGGCGTCACATGGGAAGCGACGGTGCAGCTCAATGCCGATATAAACAGAGTGTCGATACGCGCCGTGCCGTATATGGAGGATCATGTGTGGCTGTGTCTCGGAGATAACGGGCTTTGCTATTCGACAGACGGAGGCCGGAGCTTTGAATATATATCTGCAGTCTCAAAATGCGTCGGCTTTGGCTTCGGAAAAGCTGCTGAAGGCTTTGACAATCCTGCCGCATATGTATACGGAGAGATAGACGGCGTTATGGGAATGTACCGCAGCGACGATATGGGCAGCACATGGGTAAGGATAAATGACGATGACAATAAGCTTGGACTTACAGAATTTATCATAGTAGGCGATAGGAAGGAATACGGCGTTGTGTATGTGGGCACAGGCGGACGAAGCTTTTATGTGGGTCAGCCTATGGGTGCATCGGAACCGACCGTAACGGAGCCGGAGAAGGAGCTAACTATTTCCTGCAACGGAGAGGTGCTCGATATTGCCTCAGATGCGGTTTATGCTGATGACATCCTGATGGTCTCAGCAAGGAGCTTGCTCGAGGGCTGCGGCTTTAAGGTCGACTGGCATCAGGATGAGCTGACAGTTACGGCAGACAGGAATATTGCTTCCGTAGACCGCCTGCACGGATTGAGCTTTGAAGTCTCCGAGGGCTCTCAGAGTTTGAGGTTCATGCCCGGAAGTGCTGAGGCAACGGTGAACGGTGAGACAAAGCAGCTTGAGACAAGTCCCATCTGGGTAGGGGACAGGGTATTCGTTCCGCTTGAGGAGTTTGCAGGACTGATTGGCGCAACGGTCAAGAAGGACGATACCGGCCTTATAATACGCATATATGATAATGTATATCTGCGGTAGAATATTGAAGGATAAAAAGGGAGGCGATCGCTATTTTTAAGAGCAGACATCCATTGCTTTCGGCTCTGCTTGTATTGATAATGGCTCTTATGCCGGCGGCTCCGATGATAGGAGCAGCAGAAAGCGCCGAGTATGAATGGAGCAATGTCCCGATAGGGGCCAACGGATTCGTCACCGGGATAGTGATACATCCGAATGAGCCCGATCTTGTATATATAAGAACGGACGTCGGCGGATGCTTCAGATACAACAGTGCAGAGCAGACATGGATACCGCTGAACGATTCGTTCTCGCTCGACTGGTCAAGCCTGTATCAGATAGACGGTATAGCTCTCGATCCAAACGATCCTGATGTGATCTACGTTGCGGCAGGCGGTCCGGCGAGCTATGAGCTGAGCGATATCCTCAAATCCGAGGACAGAGGCCAGACATGGGAGCGGCTCGGCTTTGACGGAGGGGTTTTCTCTGGTAATGGCAGCTGCCGCGGCTGGGGAGAGTGCATAGCGATCCATCCTGAAAACAGTAATGTTATTTATTGCGGTACGTATGATACGGGGCTGTGGAGGAGCCGTGACGGCGGCTATAACTGGGAGCAGCTGTTCAATTCGGAAACTCCGATAAGGAGCGTGATATTCGGCAGCGGCTCGGAAGTATATGCAGCGGGTCAGAACGCATATTTATGGCGCTCTGACAACGGCGGCGACAGCTGGGAGCAGGACACGTCTGCACCGGCAAGCATAAAGCGAATGGCGGCCGCTTCCGACGGAACGGTGTACATGGCGTCTGAAAGCGGACTTTGGAAATATACTGACGGCACGTTTGAGAATATATCTCCGAGCGATCTAAACGGTACATATAACGCTATAACAGTCGCGCCCGATGATGACGGCCGCATCATCTGCATAGGGCCGCATACGCAGGCGAACGAGATGAACATACCGTTCTGGGAGTCGCTTGACGGCGGTGATACATGGACGCAGAAGAGCTCAACAAGGAGAGTGAACTCAACGCTTCCGTGGGACCCGCAGGAAAACAGCACGATGAATATATCGAGCAATGCGCATTGTATAGTCATGGATCCTCATAAGCCGGAGCGCGTGTGGATATCCGACTGGTTCTGTGTCAGCATGACTGAGGATATAAGCGCACAGCCGTATCAGCAGTGGGATTATCTCTACAAGGGGCTGGAGCTTGTATGTATCAGGGATATGCTTTGCCCTCCATCGGGAGAGCTTGAGCTGATAGCAGGAATAGCGGATATAGATGGAGTCGTGTACACAGATACTGACGGATATCCGCTCAGGCGCATACGGCAAAACAGGCAGGCGCCGTGGCTCATGAGCACATCGGCTTTGGATTACTGCGCCGAGGCCCCGAATATAGTGCTGAGAACGGGCGTTGACTACAATATGAGATACAAGGCGGAAATATCTTTTGACAACACTGAAACATGGAATGACATCGTTTTCAGAAAGGCGTCAAACCCTAATGAGGAGTATGAATTTACGCAGTTCGGTCAGGCGGCTGTATCGGCAGAGATAGACCCTGATACCGGGTATCCGTCGCTTGTGATAATTCCGTCCGGCAGAGTTCCGATAGTATCCCATGACGGTGGAAAAACGTGGTCAGAATCTCAGGGGATAACCGACACGGCGATCTCGACGCAGTACTGGGATAAGGGAATATATCTTGCGGCCGACGGTGCTGACGGAGATACGTTCTATATCGCCGACAGAGGTCAGAGTTGCAATATCTATGTCAGCCGCGATGGCGGTGATACATGGCAGAGAACGGCGGCTCTTGGCGGAGCGTGGTATGTCGACAAGACATTTATAAAGAGCGCGCCCGGACTGGCAGGGGAGGTCTGGTGCTGCAGCGGCGGACGCTATCTCTATAAGTCGTCCGATTATGGCAGGACATGGAGCCAGGTAAGCGGTATAAGGGAGGTTCAGTGCTTCGGCTTCGGAAAGAACGCTCCGGGGAGCAGCTTCCCGACAGTCTATGCCTACGGGACATATCAGGGTGTAGTAGGCGTATATCGGTCGACAGACGCTGGAGCGAGCTGGCAGAGGATAAACAACAGTGACTGGAACATGGGCAGAGGCACATATGTTATAGAGGGTGATATGAGGACATTCGGAACTGTATATATCGGTACCGGCGGACGAGGACTCTATAAAGGCGTTGACACTGCGATGAATGCGGCTTCTGTAAGCATAACCGGCTGCACTGACGTCGGAGATACGCTGGATATATCATACATACCCAATACGGGCGGCAAGGACGCCTTGGCCTACTGTGCGGCATACAACAGAGACGGCAGCCTTGCGGGAGTGAGCGTATCGGAGCTTAGGGAGGAAAGTTCCGGAAAGGAGCAGAGCTCATCAGTAGAGGTGTCCGGAGAGGTTGCAAAGGTAAAGGTGTTTTTATGGGATGATGATATGCGTCCCTTATGCGATAGCAGCAGCCTGACACTGTCGGGCCGCGGCTCATGATATAATTTACAAAAACAGTAGACGGAGGTAAGGAAATGAAAAGATCATTAACAAGCTTTTTTGTGGCTGTGACGATGATTTTCGGCACATCTGCCGGTATGATACCGGCCTCGGCGGAAGACACGGAGGTGTTTGAGCCGGATTATTCCCAGGTGTCGGATATCCCGGAGGGCTGGAGCGGAAGCGGCTTTTCTGTAAGCGATATGGGTTTCCCGGCATTCTATGGCAGCGACTATAACGGGGACTGCGGTTTGTTCTATGACGATATCATATGGAGCGAGGTAATAGATTATTCGTGGGAGCATGTGACGGGCTATTATGGGACAGCAATTCTCTATTTCTTCTATGAGGACAGCAATAATTATTATGCTCTCCGTATGAACGAATCGGGAAGCAGTATCGTTAAGAACGAGGACGGCGAGGAGACTGTGCTTGGACAGAACAGCACACCGCTTGTTACTGCTGATGATATCAGCGTCAAAGTGACAAGGGATGAGGGCGGAACGGTGAGCGTGTATACGGGAGAAGCTGGTTCCGAAGCATCCGAGCTGCTTTATACGAGTACGGAGGCGGATACGGCACAGCCCGAAGGAAAGATAGGAATAGGCTTTTCCGGAGGCGAGGGCTATATGTACGGCGTAAGAGCCGAAGGACAAACATCCGGAACATCAACACAGCCGACACCGACGCCGACACCGGTAGTTGAGTTGACTCCCGCAAGCTATACACTTACCTACGGCGATACCTTGCCCGAGGGCTGGAGCGGCGACACGGCAAACATAGCAACGCTCGGCGGCTGGGCATATCAGCATTCCTACGATGGCTGGGGCAAGAATACGGCCGTAGTTTATGATGATATAGACTGGGCAGGCGACCTGACCTATACATCGAGAGTAAATAACAGCGGCTCATCGGTCGGAGTAAGCTCGTATCTGTATTTCTACTATAATGATTCAAATAACTACTATGCTGCAAAATTCGGGAACGACGAGGAAACAGGCATAACGCTTATAAAGAACGTAAACGGAGAAATCATAGAGCTTTCAAGATCGGAAAACTATATAAAACCCCAAAACGGTACGTGGTTTACGATAACTGTAACAGACGACGGTATATCCATGACGTCGCATGATAACAATAGTGATGTCATAACAACTCATTTTGATAACGTACAGGATACATCGTTCACAAACGGAAAGATAGGCTTCGGCTGGGATGGCGATGCAGCATGGTTCGCAGAGTTAAGCGCAAGAGGCTACACCGAAACAGTAACATCTCCTACGCCTCCTGTACCTACGGAAACTGCTCCTGCAAGCTATACGCTTACCTACGGAGATACACTGCCCGAGGGCTGGAGCGGAGATACGGCAAACATAGCGACGCTTGGCGGCTGGGCATATCAGCATTCCGGCAGCGGCTGGGGCAAGAATACAGTTGTAGTATATGACGATATAGACTGGACGGGCGACCTGACATATACATCAAGAGTAAATAACAGCGGCTCGACGGCCGGAGTGAGCTCGTATCTGTATTTCTACTATAATGATGCTAACAACTACTATGCGGCGAAATTCGGGAACGATGAAGCAACGGGAATAACTCTTATAAAGAGCGTAAACGGGGAAGTCACAGAGCTTGCAAGATCAGAAAACTATATAAAGCCACAAAACGGTACGTGGTTTACGATAACTGTAACAGACGACGGCATATCCATGACGTCGCATGATAACAATAGTGATGTCATAACGACTCATTTTGAGAACGTGCGGGATGCATCGTTCACAAGCGGGAAGATAGGCTTCGGCTGGGACGGTGATGCGGCGTGGTTCTCGGAGGTCAGCGCAAGAGGCTACAGCCTGACAGAGGCGGATCCGACGCCTCCAGTGGAGATAACCCCCACAAGCTATACGCTTACCTACGGCGATACGCTGCCCGAGGGCTGGAGCGGAGATACGGCAAACATAGCAACGCTCGGCAACTGGGCATACCAGCATTCCTATGACGGCTGGGGCAAGAATACGGTCGTAGTATATGACGATATAAACTGGACACAGGAGCTCACATATACATCGAGAGTAAACAACAGCGGCTCTACTTCCGGAGTGAGCTCATATCTGTATTTCTACTACAATGATGCGAATAATTATTACGCATTAAAATTAGGAAATGACGAAGCAACGGGCATAACGCTCATAAAGAGCGTGAACGGCATCGTTACGGAGCTTGCAAGATCGTCAAGCTATGCAAAGCCGCAGGAAGGAACGTGGTATACGATAACGGTAAATGCTGACGGTATATCGGTTACTTCTCACAGAAATGGGAGCGAGGAAATAACGACTCATTTTGAGAACGTACAGGATACATCATTCACAAGCGGTAAGATAGGCTTCGGCTGGGACGGTGATGCGGCATGGTTCTCGGGACTGAGCGCAAGAGGCTATTCGGCCGCTGCGGGCAATATACCGACAGATGAGCCGCAGCCGAGTCCGTCAGATGAGCCGATCGTTACGACGGGACCCGTCACGTTTGAACCGAATTATACAGGACAGATGACGATACCTGCGGGCTGGAGCGGAAATAATTTCTCAATGGCTCAGAATGAAAATTGGCCTGCATTTATCGGTGAAGCATACAACACTGAGGGTATCCTGATATATGACGGCTACATCTGGGAGCAGCATCTTGACTACACATGGAAGCAGCTTAACGGCTACAACGGCACCGCGATGATCTATTTCTGGTATAACGACAGCAATAACTACTATGCGCTTGAGCTGTCCGCATCTGGAACAAGAGTGATAAGAGTTGCGGACGGTGAAGAAGAGGTGCTTGGCTCTGACAGCACGCATCTTGTCAATATTGGCGGAGACGTTTCGGTAAGAGTAACGTATTCGGATGACGGAGAAATAACCGTATACTCGGGATCGTCAAATACAACACCGACAAATGTGCTTTATACAGTAAATGACATATCGGGAACAGACCCGAGCGGTAAGATAGGAATAGGCTTTATAAACGGCGGAGGTCATATATGTAGCCTCAGCGTAAGCGGTATAGCTACAAATGTTATTATTGAGCCTGAACCGTCACAGGTGCCTACGCCGTCTCCTACACCGACGGCTGTACCGGGACCGACGCCTCCTCAGATAAGCTACGATACGCAGTACACGGGCTATGATACCGATACCGAAACATGGAGCGGCAGCGGCTTTGAGGTAGGCACATGGAGTAATTATACGTTCAATGCATCGGAGGGACAGCTCATACTTGACAGATATCTGTGGAAGGGGGCGCTTGACATAAGCTTTACGCAGGTAAGCGTTAATTCGCACTGCACAGGCCTGATATACTTTATGTATCAGAATAATATGAATTATTATGCGCTTGAACTGTCGGATGACGGCGGAAGCGTAGTTAAAATGGACGGCGGAGCAAGAACAGTGCTAGGCTATACTGACGATCAGATGGTCGACAACCAGTATTCGCTGCGCATAGTACGTGATGCGGACGGAGTTATAAGCGTGTGGAAGGGGGAAAAGGATTCATATACCCAGACAGAAAAGCTTATAGAGACCGATCCCGATATGACGTATACAGAAGGAAAAGCGGGTATAGGATATACTGGAAGAACAGGCGGAACGCAGTGGTTCGTTGCACCGACCTTCAAAGGCACGACGGGCATCACAGAGGAGCAGATACCTCTTACGGTAAAGAACCCCGAAACGCCTGACGATTCGGCAGTATCGTTTGACCCTGCCGACAAATCTCTTGTGCGCCGTCTCGGCAGAGCATATGAGATGGATGGCGAGCTCAACCTTGCATGGAGCCTGAGCGGCGTTGAATTTATGATTTACGACGCATCAGAGGTATACATCAACGTAGACAAGGATACGATCTTTGCTGTAAGCATCGATGACCATCCGATAGAGCATGTAAAGACAGAGGGCTTCACTGACGGCGGATGGCTGAAGCTTGCGGAATTTGATGAGGTGTCCGACCATAAGATAAGGATCATGAAGGAGACTGAGCAGACCACGATAGTTAATGTTGCGGACATCAAGGCAGTCGGCAATGCACCTTCATTAAAGGCTACCGAGGAACGCAGCAGAAAGATAGAGTTTGTCGGCGATTCGATAACGGTGGGCTCATGCATGTTCCTGCCGGGCTCGGTAAATGAGCGCATGGGCACGAACGCCATGATAAACTACGCAGGTCAGACTGCAGATTATTTCGGCGCAGACGTGAGCATGACGGCAGTGGGCGGCAGCGGATTCGTTGTTGACGATATGGACAGCCTTTCGACCTACAGATACTACGATTACAGTATACAGCCGAACGCGGCAACGGGCGATGAGTACAAGTGGGATTTCACGCAGTATGTGCCAGATGTTGTTGTAGTCAATATCGGAACGAACGGCGGAGCGAACACCACAAAGGAGCATTATATAAGATTCTATGAGCAGATAAGAGACAGATATAATGATGATTCGATAAAGATCGTGTTTGCTCTCGGAGCGATAAATCAGGACGCATGGCCAAATCTCCATGCGGCATATGAGGAACTTAGTCAAACGGACAGCAACGTATATGAGCTTCAGCTCGGCGATAATTACGTTGCAGGCGTTGCATCACACCCCAATCTTGAGCAGCACGGCAAGATGGCCGAGACACTTATATCGTATCTTGAAGAGATAATGCCGGGATGGGATAAGGCTGATGTTTCGGCCGGTGCGTACAGCAAGACCGGCTCGGACGTTACAGTTCCGTACCGTATACTCAATAACGCAGGTATAAGCGATGACGCCAAGGTCATGACAGCACTGTATGATGCTGACGGAGTGCTTGTCGGGGTCAGGATGGACGATGTGAGCCTCAGTGATTCAGGCAATATAATAAACGGCACTGCTGAGTTTGAGGATGCAGAGGATGCGGTATCGGCAAAGATATTTGTCTGGAACGATAATAACGCGAGCCTTGCACAGACCGAAGCGATAGGATTTTAAAAATGTATTTCCTTATTTTACGGTAATGCACCATTGGAGTGACATCAATGAAGAAAGAAGCTGCCGCGGGATTAGATCCGCGGCAGCTTATTTTTTTATTTCAATTAAAATATGCGTTGTTTTTCTTTAATATTCTTCTCAATTCACTGATATCCACACTATGTATCCCTGTACCGTTCGATACGGCGATAGAGGCGGCAGTCCCCGCAGCCTCTCCTGTTGTAAGACAGCACGGCATTACTCTTATGCTGCCGAACACCTTTCTGTCGCATGAGATTATTCTGCCCGAGGTCAGCAGATTATCAAAGCCCTTTGGAATAAGGCACTTAAATGGAATACCGTAGCTCTCTCCGGGACCGTATTCCGAGCAGTCGCCTACGTTTGCCTTCCGCTCCTCAACGCTCATGGCAGCTCTTTTGCCCGATGCGTGTACATCAATAAAATAGCAGTTTCTGGCGATTTCATCGGGGAACGTTCTTCTGGCAAAGTAGTCGTCGGCCGTCAGACAATATTCGCCCTTAACTCTTCTTGATTCGCGTGTGCCCATGACGGCAGCTGTCGATACGACACATGCATTCCCGAATACGTCCGGCATAAATTCAGCCAGCGCATTTCTGTATGCTTCGGCAGTCTTTCTGCCAAAGATGATACCCTTGCTCAGCTCTCCGATATTTGAGGCATCCATGCCGATGATGTGTCCGGCATTAAAGCCGAGGACGCCCTCGTCAACGACGGAGCAGCACAGGTGCTCGTCTATTATCTCAGGATATTTGCCGGATTTAAGAATATCATATATTGGTGTTTTATTGGATTCGGGCGATAAAACGGCCTCATTGAAATTATCGGTGTCGATATTTGCAAGCTTGAAGCAGAATGTCGACGCCTGTACATTGCCGTCCTCGTCGCCCTTCTCAAAATCGGCTCCTGCAAAGGCTGATAAGTCGCCGTCGCCTGTGGCGTCGATAAATATCTTTGCGCCAAGAGCGCTCATGCCGCTTTTATTTGTTATAATTATTTTGTCGATCCTGTCGCCGCTGCGCTGAGCATCGCATACAAAGGTGTTGAACCAAATATCCGCTCCGCTTTCCGCTACAAGATCATCATAAACGCGCTTAAGTCTTTCCGATGATATGGGCACCCAGTCCACGCTGCTCTGATCGATAAATTTCATTTGCTTTTTAAGCTTTTCAAATACCTCTGAAGCGATCCCGCCGTATATTACCTTTTCCTTGTCGGAAAACGGGCTCCATGCCGGTACAAGTCCGTTGGTACCCATTCCTCCCAATGCGCCGGTGCTTTCTATGAGCAGTGTTTTTGCTCCGTTTCTTGCTGCGGCAGCCGCTGCGGCACAGCCTGCCGGTCCGCCTCCAGCTACTATGACATCATAGCTGTCATTGAATTCAATTTCCTTGTCTAACTTAATCTTCATATCGGTCTCCGTTTGTTATGGAAAGTGCCAATACTTTCCACGTATTTATGTATTTTGTTACAAATATAATATAGCATAAATGCATTGGCTTGTCAATTCAATATGATTATTTAACAACGTATTTATGCAGAGGTATGCCAAAAAATTTTAACATCCAGACAGACATACTTACGGATATTATCTACCGGATATTATCTACACGGCGAACAGTACAGAACACCCAAGTCGGAGCGTTACGAGAAGCTTTGGGGATATCTATTACAGCTTTCGTGAAATAAGGTATCTGTAATGTTTGATTGT
Organism: uncultured Clostridia bacterium; assembly: GCA_944390955.1. Lineage (GTDB taxonomy): Bacteria > Bacillota > Clostridia > UBA1381 > UBA1381 > Ornithomonoglobus_A. Next base: position 33,839 of record CALXRY010000167.1, read on the forward strand.
CTGGCAGTATCATTGATAGTGCTAGCCGCATACTCGTTCAGTTCATTATATTGAAGAGAATTTTCTATGATTCAAGACGGGTCTCATGTAGGTCAATGATCTTTATTTCTCCATTTAAGCAGCAACGCCGAATTTATTATAACGGCAACTGATCCGGCATTGTGAACAAGAGCCCCGACGACGGGGTTCAGTATTCCCGTAATGGCCAGAATAATGGCAAGGAAATTCAGTCCCATAGAAAACGAAAGATTTATTTTGATCGTTCTCATCATTCTTTTTGACATTGCAAGAAGGTGCGGCAGCTCCTTCACCTCATCATTTATAAGCGCTATGTCTGCCGCGCTTACGGCAATATCACTTCCGATGCCTCCCATTGCTATTCCGACGTCCGCCTTTTTAAGCGCCGGAGCGTCGTTTATGCCGTCTCCCATCATGCATACCGAATGGCCGTTTTGCTGCATTTCGGCTATGGCGTTCAGCTTATCCTCCGGCAGACATTCTGAGTATATTTCCGAAATGCTGAGTTCTTCTCCAATAGCTTTGGCAGAGCTTTTATGATCGCCTGTAAGAAGCACCGGCGCCGTGCCAGTTCGTTTGATCTTCATTATCATTTCCGGACTCTCCTCGCGTATTGTATCGGAAAGAACGATAAAGCCGGCGAAAGTTCTATTTATTGATATGTAAATAACAGTACAGCCCTTTTCAATATATTCTGCAGCTCGATGAATAATGTCATCACTGACTACAATGCCAAGCTCCTTCATGAATACCGAGTTTCCTGCGGCTATTTTACAGCCTGCTGCAGAAGCTGTAATGCCGCGACCGGGAAGCATGGCAAAATCAGAAGGAGGCATGATGTCCGAGCTATATTTTTCCTTATATGATTTTACAACGGCCTTACCGAGAGGATGCTCTGACATCAGCTCGGCTGCTGCGGCATAATCAAAAAGCTCCTTTTCCGGCATTGATGATGCGTATATTGCGGTGACCTTTGGCTCTCCGCAGGTGAGCGTTCCTGTTTTATCAAAGGCTATTTTATCGACCTTTGCAAGCCTCTCGAGCGCGTCGCCCTCACGGACGAGAAAGCCGTGCTTTGTGGCGTTGCCTAT
>CALXRY010000168.1 GCA_944390955.1 uncultured Clostridia bacterium
TACGAGCTGGCGCTCATAAAGCTTGCAAGACCGGAGACGGACGCGTCGCCAGCGGCATTTGCGGACAGGCTCTCCGCGGTTGAGCAGAAGCTCAAAAACGGAGCCGCGCCGGTACAGGCTATCCCGGCAAAGGCTGAGGTCAGCATAGAACGCCGCCTCGACGCGATAGAGGAAAAGCTCAAAAACGCGAGCCTTAATCCTGCGGAAAAGGAAGAAAAAAAGGAAGAGGCTCCGAAGTCCAAGAAAAAAGAGGTCTCAAAGCGGCTGTATAACCCTATACCGCCGTCGGAGCTCAATAGCGGGAACCCGCTCGTGAAGCTGGCAAAGAACTGGCAGAACACGGTGCGCACAATTCTTAGCGGAGCGCCGCATCTTATGGCGCCGCTTATGAACCGCGACATAACGATAGACGCGGACGGGATAATCCTTCTTTACAAGAAGGAGGAGAACCTATCAAAGAACCTTGCCATAAGGTATATGGCAGATATAAAAAAGGGCTTTAAAAAAGCCACAGGCTCGGACTGCGACATCAAGGCCGTTACGGCCGACGATCTCGACAGCGAGAACATAATCGATTTTTGGGATCTTCCCGCTCCGGCAAAGGACGCCGCCGAGGAGGAAGCTCCTTTAAATAATAACGCCGACCCTCTCGATACGGTGCTCAGGGATTTTCCTGAGATCGTCGAGAATACGGACGGCAGGGAATTTCTCGACTTCGATCCGAACAGCGATGGCTTTTCGCAATCCTCGTTTGACGATGCCAAGGAGGAGTTCCTGGAGAAGGGCGAGCTGCCCTCTGAAGATGAATAAAAAGCATGCCGCCCCGAGCGGCAGAATGGAGGACTGAAAATGGGAAAGTACAAAGGTTTTTCGGGTTCGGGAATGAACACCAACAAAAATATGAACAGCGTTATAAAGCAGGCTCAGAAGATGCAGGAGGAAATGGAGAGAGTCCAGGGCGAGCTTGAGGAAAAGACTGTCGAGAGCTCCTCGGGCGGCGGCGCAGTAAGCGTTGTCGTAAGCGGCAAAAAAGAGATTGTGTCGATAAAGATATCTCCCGAGGCGGTAGACCCCGAGGACGTTGAGACGCTCGAGGACCTCGTTATGGCCGCAGTGAACGATGGTATAAAGAAGGCCGACGACATGATGGCCGAGGGCATGAGCGCCGTGACCGGCGGACTGAATATCCCGGGATTGTTCTGATACAATGCATGCAGCATCGATAGAATCACTGATAGAGAGCTTTGAGCAGCTGCCGGGAGTCGGACGCAAAAGCGCCGAGCGGATAGCCTTTTATATCCTTGAGCGCATGAGCACCGATGAGGCCCTCGCAATGGCAAATTCCATAGCCGAGGCAAAGCAGAAGACCAAATTCTGCAGCGTATGCCAGAACCTCACCGACACCGACCCCTGCAAGATATGCTCCTCGCCCAAGCGCGACAAATCGGTAATATGCGTTGTCGAAAGCCCCGAGGACGTAAACGCTCTCGAAGCGACAAACGAATTTCACGGCGTTTATCACGTCCTGCATGGCGCACTTTCGCCGATGGATGGAATAACGCCCGACGATATAAAGATAAACGAGCTGCTCCTGCGTCTTGCCGGCGGCGAGGTCAAGGAGGTCATCATGGCGACGAATCCGACCGTAAAGGGCACGGCGACCGCCGTATATATCTCCAAGCTGCTTGCGCCGTTCGACGTGCGCGTAACGCGTATAGCCCACGGCATCCCTGTAGGCTCCGACCTTGAGTACGCCGATAAGGTAACGCTCATAAAGGCGCTCGAGGGACGACGTGAAATGTAATAAAAAGGCTGCGCCGTGCGGTTTGCGGCGGAGCCCTGTAAAAAATAAAATATACATCTTGACTTTGCAGATTTTTTATGTTAGAATGTAGGCAAGGGAATGACCTTAGCGGTTATTTCTGCGAAAAATTTTAGGTAATAGACTTATGTCTGTAACCGCCTATTTCCCCCCAGAGATAGGCGGTTATTTTTTGATATGGATTATAATCATTAATATTTGGGGCTGTTGCATTAAAAATCACGTAGGGCTGCTCGATTTTAGATGCAGAACGGACGAAACGAAGGTTTGCCTGCAAACCCTTGCCCGACAGCGTATGTGGATACGCCGAGCGGTTCGTTTTGTTCGTAGTTTCAAGGCTTTTTTTAGACTTGAAACGATCTGCGCTAAAAGCGACAGCCCCGCGTTATATTTTGTCAAGTACGGCAACTCACTTTGCCTCCGCAATCCCCGTCATGCATATGTCGAAAAATAGTCCACCGGCAGCTCGAGTGCTCCGCATACAGCTACGTATTCGTCAACTGCCAGCTCGCATTCCTCTTTGACAAAAATATTCATAAGCCTTTTTTCCGATATACCCGTTCTGCCCGACAGCTCCTTCAGTGATATATTGCGGTCGCTTATATATGTAGACAATTTTTGCTGGATCTTCATTTCGGATACACATTCCTTTCTTTTTCATTATTTCTATCAATACTGCTGTACCCCCCCTCCCCCGTCTAAAATCTCAAATTTTATTTGACTTTGCCTGCGATATATAATATAATTAGATAAACAAGCATTTCAAACGGGAGGTACTGCATTATGCTAAAAAAAATTATTGTTTCCATCCTATGTATCTTCATTCCGCTCATATCCGCTTCGGCCGATACAGGAAGCTTTGCGGAAATACGCGGCTATGACGGCAATTTTGATGCTGATATTTCAAGTGATGATTGGTATTACGACTATGCCGTCACGCTGTACCGAATCGGCCTTGCGGAGGGCTCGGAGGGTCGCTTTATGCCCTCAAAAACGCTTTCGATCGCCGAAGCCGTAACATTTGCCGCAAGGCTGCACAGCATATACTACACCGGTTCCCCTGACGCAGCCGGCAGCTTTGCTCCAGGCGAAAACTGGTATGATACGTATTTCTCGTATGCCGAGTCAAAGCTCATAATTGATGATCGCTTTCGGGGCATGGAGGAGGCTCCTGCCCTGCGCAAATACGCGGCATACATATTCTCGTTTGTGTTCCCCATGGATGATATAAACGATATTTCCGGAGGCGACATCCCCGACCTTGATGAGGAATATTCCTACTACATAACAAAGGCGTACAGCTGCGGGATAATGAACGGCACCGACGCATCTCTTGCATTTGCGCCGGACGCTTCGCTCCGGCGCTGCGAAGCCGCCGCGATAGTCTCCCGCTGCGCTGTTCCCGAGATGCGCATAAGCGGCATCGAAAAAAGCAGCTGGGCGGCAGCCATGCCCGAAGCCTCCTACGCCGACGGGATAATCGTAGTATCCTCCTCATCCCCCGGAACGGGAAATCTGTCGTTCCACAAAAAATCCGAAAACGGCGTATGGACGGAGCTCCTGTCAGTCCCGTGCTATATAGGCAGGAACGGTCTCGGCAAGACCTCCGAGGGCGACGGAAAAACTCCGTGCGGTACGTTCAGACTCGGCACAGCCTTCGGCATAGAGGACGACCCCGGAACGGCTCTTGATTATGTCAAGGTGGATAACAGCCATTACTGGGTCGACGACCCAAGCTCCGACTATTACAACACCCTCGTAAGCTCGAACGACGTCGTTCCCGACTGGTCAAGCGCCGAGCATCTCGCTTCATATTCCACGGCATATGCATACGCCGTAGACACCGGCTATAACTCGGAGCGCACTCCAGGTATCGGCAGCGCGATATTCATCCACTGCTCCACCGGCTCGCCCACCGCCGGCTGCATCGCCGTTGACCGCGAAAGCATGATATTCCTGCTCCGGTCGGTCACTCCCGATACCGTGATCGTTATCGGCTAAAGCTCGCGCGATATATCGGCAAGTATCACCCCTATTTTATCTATAGGTCCTCTTACACTGTCAAAATCATATTCCGGATACGGGTAATTGCCCACGTATTCGCACAGCTCGATCGTCATGGCCATCTTCCGCTTTGCGCACCGCACATAATCGGTAAGAAAGCCGTGCGGGCTGCCGTCCGACGTTGCCGGCATCTTCAGATAGCCGGTCTCGTCGCATATGCGGTCTATGTACGGCGAAAATTTTTCAACAAGGTCATAGCCGCATATCGTATCCATCCAATATATTACTTCCCCCTGCGAGTGGAAGGACGCCAATATCGAAAAGTCCGTCTCGTCTATAAGCTTGACCATGGCCTGCGTCTCTGGCTCGCTGTTTTCATACGGACCGGCATATCCCGCCGAGGATGGCTGCGTATAGCCCGTCGGACCCCAGTCTATCGGGTAATTTCTGTTCAGGTCAACGCCGTTCGCATTGGCCTTCCATGATTCCCATCTCTCTTCTCCGCCCCATTCGGTCGTAGGCATGGACGCTACCGCTTCGGGATCTTGCGCCGCGTCAAAGCCGTTCTGGACTATGTTGGTCCCGTCCGGATTCATCATCGGTATAAATGTAAATGTGACCTCGTCAAGCGCCGTGCGTATGCTGTAGCCGTCCAGATACTCATCCATAAGATATCCGTACGCGTACCTGTCTGCAAGATACATCAGGAATATAGTCGCTATATATTCCCGCGCATGCATGGCGCCGCACATGATTATCCTCCTGTCCCCCTTTCCGAAATCAAAGGCAGTTATATCTCGGCCCTCAACGCTCTTTCCTATGCTGTATGACGTTATCAGCTGCGGGTGCATCCGCTCAAGCTCGCGTATATCGCTCTGCATCTGCTCATAGGAGTACACCTGATACGGGTCGACAACATAATGCGCCTCGCTCAGATACTTATCCTCGTACCCCTCATACCACAGCCTGTCCTTGTACCTCAAGACCTCCTCGTCCGTAAGCGGCATTTCCGCCTCGGATACGACTATCAGCCCGTCATACCATTCTATGACCATCCCAAGGGCTTCGCCTATGTCGCGTATCTTTATAAAGGAAACGTCGTCATATACCCTCACCCTCTTGTCGGTCATGCCGACCTCAAAGCTCCTGCCGTTATAGCTGCATGTGACCGAATTGGTCTCACCGCTGTAGCTTACCTCGCCGCCCATGCTCTCAACGGCGTCCCTGAGCGGGATGTAGCTCGAGCCGTCATATACGAACGGTCTCACATACATATTATATACTACATCGCCATTAAATGCAAGCTCAGATTCCACAGCATAGACTGTATATTTGGTCTGCGGACTTTCAGGCTCATCTGCTGAAACAGCGCCTGCCCCGGCAAAAAGCGCGGCCGCCGTCAATATAAGTATTTTTAAAAATCTCGTCATGCTTTACCTCCCCGGCTGTACATGAAATTTAAAAAACACCGCAAATATAAAATCTGCGGTGTTTTAAGTGATCAACAGTCGCTAATTAGCCTCTCCACTGATACTCTGAAGCAGGATTGCCGTTCCAGTCAATAACATCAACAGTTACCGCGCCTGTTACTGCATCTACATGATAGCAAGCTACGTTGTTGCATGTGTCATATGACTTGATGTAAACGTCATATCCGCCGTTAGCCGGTACTACTGAATAGTAAAGTGTAGGATCCCAGAGCTCGCCTGCAACCTTCTCAACCTCAACGATAGCCTGAGCGCTCGTTGTCAGTCTTGAAAGTGTGTCAACCCAAGTCTTAGCAGCCTCGTTCTCCCAGTAGGTCATGCTGAACTCATAAGCGCCGCCTGCAAGAAGCGGAGCAAGAGCTGCTCTTGCTGCAAGAACGTCATTGTTGTTGTAGTACTCGTTCTCAACAGTCATGAATACTTCTGTGATCTCCCAGTCAGTGATTCTTTCCTGAACCTTATCCTGCCATACGCTGAGCTTCTCGCTCTCGTAAGGATATACAGGAGCTACATAACCGAGCTCTTCCATTGCCTCATAGTAGAGACCCTCATTGAAATACTTCTCGGCATAAATAAATGCCTGAACATTGTCCTTCGGTACAGGAACAGCTGCGAGAGCTGCTACTGACGACAGAGACATTGCGGCAGCTATAGCTGCACATGCTAACTTTTTGCTAAGTTTCATTATGAAACCCACCTTTCTGTTTTTTTGATATTCTTATGTTACCATATCAAATTAAATTTGTCAATGTTTTATTCACATTTTCTTCATCATTTTTTCCTTCTTTGTGAGCTGTGCACAAAATCTTTTTATCAATTTTGTCTCTTTTATTCAAAAAGGACCATATAATTTCCATGTCACTGCATCATGCCAAAATATAATTTTGTATGACATTTTTTGTTTTAATAAACATTGCACAAAATAGAGTTTGACTTTTCGGCAAAAATATTATATAATGTACTCGCGCCAAAATCATGCCCTCAGGCAGGATCACCGTTTACGATCCAGCGGCCGTCCGGGGCGGAAGGGAGATTGTCATGAATTACAGAAAATTAGGTGTGACTCTCAGAAACGCAAGAGTTGCGGCACATTTAAGCCAGGCGCAGGTTTCGGAATATATAAACAAGACCTCGCAGAATATAAGCAGCTGGGAGCTCGGGAAAAGCAAGATCGACATAGACTCGTTTGAAAAGCTGTGCCGCCTTTACAACATACCGTTTGCAGAGACGCTCAGGGATATATCCGACGACAGCGACGAGGAGTACGGGCTCATGTCCGACGATGACGTAATACAATTATATAAGAAGCTCGACGCTCCTTCAAAATCTCTTATCAAGCATACGATCCATGCGTTATACAGAAAGTCACCCGCCGCAAGCGGAGACAGATAAGCAGTCCATAAAAAAATTCATAAAGTTTTAACGAATAAAGCTATTGCTTTTTGAATATAATTATGGTATACTGTTATCACCTCGTGACGAGGAGCTCAAGGGGCTGCAATGGCTTCGACGGGGATGATGAATCCCGGGCAGCGAGCAGCGGATGAGCCGCCCGCTTTATCAAGGCTCAAACTTTAAAAATAAACGCTAACGATTACGAATTAGCTGCTGCCTAAGGGCGGCATGTCTCCCCTGTGAGGACCACGGCACAGGCTGAGGCACATACCAGTGGTGAACGTGAACGAGGGAGCGCTCCGGTCCTCGTCATGACCTCGGAGCTACCGATGCCATAGCTTTGGCTGCGGAGTTTTGGCAAAGGGAATTCAAAGCACAGCCTGCGCTCGGAGAAACTCGGGTGGACTTGTTTTCGGACAGGAGTTCGATTCTCCTCAGCTCCACCAAAAAGCCGCGTTCGGGATCATCCCGCGCGGCATTTTTTATTTCTTCGGTTTTGATTTAAATATCAACGCGGTCAGGAAGCCGAATATTATCGCGGCGCTGACGCCTCCCGCGGCTGCTCTCAGGCCGCCCGTTATCACTCCGAGCCAGCCGCTCTCCGCTACTGCCTTTTCAACTCCCTTGCAGAGCGTGTAGCCGAAGCCCGTCAGAGGCACGGTCGCTCCCGCTCCTCCGAAATCCACCAGATACTGATATACTCCTATCAGCTGCAGAAATACTCCCGCCACGACGAACGCAACGAGTATCCTTGCTGGAGTGAGCTTCGTCTTGTCTATCAATATCTGCCCGACGACGCATATCAGCCCGCCGGTTATAAATGCTTTTAAATAATCCATTTTTGACCTTCCTTTTTGAATGACCATGGTGAGATGCGGCGCTTATCCCGCAAATCTTCAACAGAGCAAGCGCGCAATAGAAGCAAACGCGCGGCTATGCTTCGATCGCCACCGCATGAGCGATCGCCGGTATACTCTCTCCCTGCTGCACGGACATCGTGTTCATAAGCGCGCCGGTCGCCATCAGCAGCACCTTTTTTAATTTCTTTTGCCTGAGCAGCTTGTACACATGCCCGCAGAAAACCGAGCCGCAGCAGCCGCAGCCGCTGCCTCCGGCATGG
>CALXRY010000169.1 GCA_944390955.1 uncultured Clostridia bacterium
TAGAAGAAAAAGACGAACGCAATCAGATGATCAAAAATAAATCACAGGCGATCTCGGGTGAGGTCATTCATTGGGCGCTGATGTTGGGTGCGTGGATATCAATATTCTTTGACGCGCCGCTGTGGATCACGCTTGCCTTTGTCGGCGTATTTTTGTTAAAGACTGCATTGGATATTATGTTTACGGCATATTATCAGAAAAGAATGTAATAAAACAAAAGCCGATAACTACAGTACAAGGCTGGCTGGTTATCGGCTTTTCGTCTAAGCGTGCTTTATGATAACAATTTATTTAATGAAACAGCAATTCACTTTCTGGTGCTTCAACTGTTTCATAAGATAATGCTCATGTGCGCTAAAGTAACATACAAAAATTTGGTGGACAGCTGCCACATTATTACACAAAAAAACTATTGACTTTATGTACGAAATCGGATATAATAAGTAATGTACGAAACCGGACAAGCGAGAAGGAGGGACAAATTTGCACTATTTAGAAACGGGTCAATATACCTATTTAGCGGGAGAGATCAATTCTTTATACCACGAAGTGGCTGTAAAAATGGGTATTTCGGATAGCGTTCAAAATATTCTATATGTACTTTGCGAGAAAGATGGACAATGCCTACAAAGTGAAATAAGCAAACTTACAGGTATCAGCCGCCAGACAATCAATTCTGCCATTCGCAAATTAGAAAAAGAGGAAATCGTATATTTGGAACAAGGGAAAGGCAGAAATACAATTCTCTGCCTGACTGAAAAGGGAAAGAAATTTTCATTAGAAAAAATAATGCCTCTGCACGAGATTGAAAACAAAATCTGGAACGAGTGGACAGCGGAGGAACAGCAGCAATATCTGACGCTCACGAAAAAATATCGTGACGGATTAAAAAAATATCTGAAAGCCATGTTATAAAAGCAGAAAACAAAATCTTTTGAAGGGAGGTGGCTTGATGTCGGCAGCAGCACAATAAGGGGATTATCACATTCGATATTGTCCCCTGTTTGAAAAACTATTTTGAAAATGAGAGGACAATTTGATATGGAAAAAACACACAAATGGAAATCACAGTTTATGATTGTTGCATTGGGACAGGCAGTTTCAATGTTAGGAAGTCATGGTGTTCAGTTTGCTCTTATTTGGTGGCTTGCTGAAAAAACATCTTCGCCGTTAATGTTGGGAATATCAGGGCTTGTTGCCTATCTTCCAATGACCTTATTCAGTCCGCTGGCAGGAATTGCTGCTGACCGTTATAACCGAAAATTTATTTCTATTTTTTCGGATATGGCAATGGGAGCGGTTGCGCTGATTTATGCAGTATTACTATTCTTTTTTGACCTGCCTGTGTGGACGGTATTTGTTATGCTATGTGTCCGGGGAATTGGAAGTATATTCCAGCAACCGGCAATACAGTCAATTATTCCGCAGCTTGTACCAAAAGATCAGTTAGTAAAAACAAATGGGTGGATGCAGCTTCTAAATTCTGGCTCATTTTTGTTGGGACCGGTAATCGGTGCGTCTTTATATGCGATTTTTCCGATGTCAATCGTTTTAATTAGTGATGTAGCGGGGGCGGTTTTGGCAAGTATTGCATTAGCAGTAATTAAGATCCCAAAACTTGAAAAAACAACACAGGGAGAACAGCATTTTATAGCAGAAATAAAAGAGGGATTGCAGGTATTCAAAAAAGATAAAAAATTATTTTATATCGTGATTGCAGAGGCGCTCTGTATGTTCTTTTATGCGCCATTATCCTCCTTTTATCCGTTAATGACAAGCGATTATTTTCAGTTGTCGGCGATGTATGGCAGTGCTGTGGAGTTATCTTTTGCAATAGGCATGATGGTATCCTCCCTTTTATTTTCCAGTGTTCTAAAGATAAACCGAAAAATCAGAGTTTATTTTATCGGTTTGTTTGCAATGGGAGTTATGTCGCTGATTTGCGGTATCATACCGCCTACTTATGTCGGTTGGTTTTTCTTTGCGGGAAGTTGTATCTGTTTAGGGGCTTCTGGAAATGTCCATACAATTCCGCTGACTGCGTACATGCAGGAAAACATATCCCCGGACAAGATGGGACGAGCATTTTCTGTTCTCACGTTAATCTCATCTGTTACAATGCCAATCGGATTACTTTTCAGTAGTCCAATAGCAGAAAAAGTAGGTGTAAATGTCTGGTTCTTCATTTCTGGGCTTTGTATGATTATACTTACTATTGGTGTTTCAATACGATATGCAGCCTTTCAAAGGACAGCTGGTTAAAATTTGTCCGCTGATTCGGTGTGTTTCCACCGAGATATTAAATAACGGAATGTCGGATCGGTTTTCTGTTGCACTTGATCTGAAAGCGGAAGGAGCAGCAGTCATGGGGCAGAATGTTTTTATTCAATCCAAGCGGCTGTTGCAGCTGAGTGTTTTTAGGTGCTCAGGTGCAGCAGCCCGTTTGCTTTGTGAAGATATTTTACATTTAGCGGGAACATAGAGCATCTTGAGGCGCACCAGTTCAGAAGTTTTTCTAATACCTCTTGACAAACAATACTATGTATGATATAGTATTATGTGAAAGGAGGCTATTATCTTGGATTCTCAATTAAAACGCGGGATCGTGGATATATGCGTATTATGTGCATTAAAGCGCGGCGATTCTTACGGGTACAAGATAGTTAAGGATCTGACTCCTTATATTGAGTTGTCTGAATCGACACTGTATCCCATACTAAAGAGGCTTGAAGCAGCAAAATGTGTAAGCACGTATAAGGTAGAACATAACGGCCGCCTGCGCAAATATTACAAAATTACAGAAGCGGGGACAGAGCGTATATCGAGCTTTCTTGATGAGTGGGAAAGTATGATGAAGGCATATAATTACATAAAAGAGGTGTGGAAAGATGAATAAAGCGGAATTTTTAAAAGAGCTTGACAGGCTTCTTTCTGCTCTGCCTAAAGACGAGAGGCAGCGTTCCGTTGAATTTTATTCGGAAATGATAGATGACAGGATAGAAGACGGCGCAAGTGAAGAAAACGCTGTAAGTGATATAGGCAGTCCACAGCGAATTGCGGAAGAGATAATTGGCGATACAGTTCAGCCGAACGCAGTGTTAAAGCGCAGCGTAAGTCCATGGACGATAGTTTTTGCTGCTCTAGCGTCACCGATATGGCTCCCGATCCTTGTGTCGATTATAGCTGTGATCGTTTCAGTTTATATTTCGGTCTGGGCTATAATTATATCCATAGGCGCGGCAGGCCTGGGGATCGCCGCAGGAGCTGTCGGCTCCGTTGCGGCAGCGTCTGCAATGCTGTTCACGCAGCCAGTGGTAGACGCGGCATTTATATTCGGCTGTGCGCTGATTTTAGCAGGGATAGCTGTGTTCGTGATATTAGCGTTTATATATGTCGTCAAGGCTGCGATAAAAGCCACGGTATGGCTCATAGGCACAGCCAGAACAGCAATCGCATGCAGAGGAGGTGCTAAAGCATGAAAAAGCTTTTGATAGCTGCAGGGATATTGATCTTGTCAGGTGCGGTGATCTCCGGCGCAGCGTACATTGCAGGAGCAGGGAGAAACCGTGAAGAGCCGGTGTATAAAACCGAGGAGATCACTGCGGAAAATATCAGGCTTGTTACCGATAATACAGATGTAACTGTTGTAGAAGGCGACAGTTTTTCCGTGACCTATCCTACTTATGAAGAAACAAACTTTACCGGTCAATATGAAAACGATACATATGTTGCAGAATATAGTGCCGAAAACAATACTATTTTGGGACTTGATTTGCATTTGTCACTTGAACTGGATGCAACGCATCAAAATGTGATAACTGTCAGCATCCCGAATGGCTTTGACGGTAATATCGAAGTAAGCACCAATGCCGGTGACATAACGGTTACCGATATCGACGCGAAAATATTAAAGGCGCAAACTGATTACGGAGATATATACATTGCTGAAACAAACGCTGATGTTGAGACAAATACGGATATAGGTGATACGAAACTGCATAGCTTACATGGTAATATTTCCGCCGTGTCCGATACAGGCGATACGTCTGCGAAAAACGTGAACGGTGATGCAATACGCATTGAAAGCCGCATTGGGAATATTTATCTGCTTGTAGACGGTGCAGAAAACGATTATTCAGTAAACGGCATAGAGAACGGGCAAAAGACGATATATACAAAGACAGATATGGGAGACACGAAGATCGCATTTACCGATAGTCTCCTACAATTCGCATACTGATCACTTATTACTTACTACTTACGATATAAGTGTACCATATCCTCTGTTGGATGTCAAGCTTTTTACGATAATATATCCTTTTTTCTTCTTAGCATGTACAGCGGTTGACGAGTTATTTTGTTGACGCGCGAGCTATGAACTTAGATGTGTTATATTGACATTGTACCGCTGCAGGAGTATAATAATCATAGAATATTTTTGTGCTTGTGTATAAGAGGTAAGTCATGAGAAATATGAGGCGCGGCAAAGGATATCAACAAAGCGGCTTCCGCAAATCTGATGGCACTTACAGAGGTGATTTGCTGCCGTATGGAAGAACTTTCGGAGTATGATACAGGAATGTTGAAAAGATTTGATCAGAGAAAGGTTTTGGAAAGATGAGCAATTGGTTTACTATAGATAAAATAGATGCTGATACCTATTGTATCAGTGAATACCGGCACTGGGAGGAGACGCATTGCTATTTGTTGAACGGGTCGGAGCGGAG
>CALXRY010000170.1 GCA_944390955.1 uncultured Clostridia bacterium
ACTCCGAGAGGGGTACGTACGGTTCCCGGAGAGGGTGGCGCAAACCTATCACAGTAATGTGACAAGGCGGTGCTTCCCTACTCCACCACATCATTTTCTGCGACATCAGTTTTGTTGATTACAAGCATGACCACGTCAACAGGCGGCGGAATAACCGCCCCGTATCAGCGACATGACATGTTAGGAATACGACCTGTTCATCATACCGCCGAATGAGAACAAGGACAAAAGCTATAAGGAATATTCCGCAGCCCGGCAGGGTACAAGTTGGAAAACACATCAAAAATCGGACATTGATAAAGCAATATCGTGGTCAGCAGCTTTTGAGGATTTCCTCTCACAGACGGAAATTGCCGATTATTAGATGAAATAGGAGAAAGGTATTTCATTCCGCGCAAAAGAGAAATAGCGTTTTACACAGGAAAAAACTTTAGACCCTCGCCACACCGAGGACGCTATCAGAGATAGAATTGAACGACGGACAAAAACGCCGCTAAAACAGAGGTATTATCCGCTTTTCAGACAAATGAAATATTTTGCATCAGTTGTCGACCAAAACAACTTTACCGAATCTATCGGCGTATGACTACAATAACAAGCCATAATTGTTGCTCACTTACATTTTGCCATTCTTAGCATGGATGTTTTCGCACAAATCCCCACTAAACAAATGTTTCGCAAAATCTATTAGCTCTCATATTGACTTTTGTACAAAAATATTGTATAATTTTATGATAAGGCAGATTACGAAAGGACTTGTGAAAAATGGACTTTAAAAAATACGTTATTGATAATATAGCGGAACTGACGGGACTTGAATGCTCAGTCGTTGAAAAGTCAACAGAGACTCCGCCTGACGAGAAAATGGGAGATCTTGCATTCCCGTGTTTCCCGCTTGCCAAAATCATGCGCAAAGCTCCTAATATGATAGCCGCGGAGCTTGCCGAAAAATTCCCGCTCGGAGATATGCTCTCAAAGGTAGAGGCCGCCAGCGGATATCTGAATTTCTTTTTCGACAGAGCTGCATTCTCTTCTGACATAATATCAAAAATATCAGAAACAGGTAAGGATTGGGGCAGCTCTGATGAAGGAAGCGGAAAAATGATACTTGTGGAATATTCCTCGCCAAATATCGCTAAGCCGTTCCATATAGGACATCTGTTCTCGACTGCTGTAGGAAATTCACTTGCAAGGATATATAAGCACCTCGGCTACGACGTTCAGTCCCTGAACCACCTCGGCGACTGGGGAACACAGTTCGGAAAGCTGATATCGGCATACAAACGCTGGGGCAATAAAGAGGTCATAGAAAAGAACCCAATAAATGAGCTGCTTAAAATCTACGTAAAATTCCACGAAGAGGCCGAAAAGGATCCATCACTCAACGACGAAGCCCGCGGATATTTCAAGAAGCTCGAGGATGGCGATCCTGAAACGACCGAGCTCTGGAAATATTTTAGGGATATAAGCCTTGTCGAATTCAATCGTGTCTATGATATGCTCGGCGTGAAATTCGACTCATATAACGGAGAAGCTTTTTATTCCGACAAAATGGATGAGGTCGTTGATATACTGCACGAAAAGGGATTGCTTGTCGAAAGCGATGGAGCACAGGTCGTCGATCTTTCAGACGAGAACATGCCGCCATGCATAATTCTTAAATCCGATGGCGCTACGATTTACGCAACTCGCGATATAGCAGCTGCGCTATACCGCCACAGGACATATAACTTTTACAAAAACATATACGTTGTCGGCACACCTCAGTCACTTCATTTCAGGCAGATATTCTCCGTTATGAGAAGGGCCGGTTGGGAATGGAGCAAGGGCTGTGAGCACGTTAATTTTGGACTGGTGAAGCTTCCTGGTAAGCATCTGTCTACGCGTCACGGCGATGTTGTTTTTCTTGAGGACGTGTTAAATGAATCTATTGAAAAAACACGCGCGATAATAGAAAGCAGCAGCCCTAATATGGAGGACATAGATGAAAAAGCTAAAAAGATAGGTATAGGCGCGATACTCTATACATTCCTCAAAAACTCACGCGAAAAGGATATAATATTCTCATGGGAGTCGATGCTTGACTTTGAGGGCGAGTCTGCTCCGTACTGCCAGTACAGCTATGCACGCGGACGCAGCATACTCAGGCGTGCAGATGGTATAGACTATTCCAACGCAGATATGTCGCTTGCGGCATCAGACGAAGAATATTCGCTCGTAAAACAGCTTAATGCGTTCGGAAATGCCGTATCTACGGCGGCGGAAAAGAATGAGCCGTTCTGCATAAACAGATACGTTACCAACCTTGCAAAAGCATTCAACAAATTCTATAACACTCATCCGATCATGAAAGACGATGTTGATATAGAAACCAAGAAGGCACGTCTTGCGATAGTCAACGCAACATGCACAGTAATAAAATCCGCTCTGTATCTTCTCGGTATAGAAACAGTAGAGAGCATGTAATTTTTATAATATCAAACGTCACGATATATGCCGAGGTGCAGTCTGGAGACAAAATGCCATACTGCTAAACGAGTCGCCGCGGCGGAAAAGTTGTATAAAAACGAACCTCCTTAATAAAAATTATGGTAAAAATAATTTTTATCAAGGAGGTTTTTCGATATAAAAATTACAAAGGACGTAATCAAGGAATATGTAAAAAGCAAAAATGCCACAAACACTACCAACATCATGGAAAGCATTAAATTTATGTTTGCTGATGTCCTTAATAAGGTGCTAATGAAAGCAGTAAGTTTTGGCTCAGCAGCTTCTTTGCAGAAAGCGCTGTATCTTGCGACCTGGGAAGCAACGAAGAAATGTACGATGCCGCTGAGAAACTATGTAATCTACATACTATGCTATAATCTCTGAAGTATTCCGATAGTCTGCAGCATTCATATATCCGTTAAAGAAAAAATTTTCTTTAAATTTTTTATCATACACTAGAACGTATTTGTACCAATGAACAACAACATATGAATTGGAAAATATATCGGTAAGACCGTACAATATTCTACGCTGCGCTTCTTTATTTTCTATCTGGTAATCGCTGTCTGACTCCTCGCTCGGCTACGTTAAAAAAACATTTTTGCATCCAGGCTTATATGTTTTAGCTTTTGTATTATCGTGCTGCAGAAGCCCGCGAACGTGTTGTCGTCGGCTGTATCATCAATACAGCCGACTTTTACGCCTTCCTCCCACATATCATTTACACCGAGCGCAATTATATATGACTGTGATGCCTTCATCGGCGACCAGAAAGCATTCTCATCGGCAAAACCGCTGCAGTACTTTTTTACTGTCATGCCGCCTTTCGAGAAATTATATACCTTATAATTTCACCTGCAAAGACCGCCGTAGAATTTGCAAGAACCATCATACCGCATAATGCCGCTATATACATTTTACTAAATTTCATACCATTGCCCCTTTCTTTTTCAGCACCTTAAGTGATACACTTTTCGAAATATATTTTATATAATATGGTATTATTTGTCAATGCAAAACTTTTTATGTTACGGCTCTACATAAAATTTTCGCCTTAAACGGCACACAAAAAAAGATGGAACAATGTCAGGAACACAGACAGAAAAAATAAAAGCATTTGATTCGTAATTTTTCATAAAAAAAACGTATCAAAACAAAATCAAAAATCTGTTTTGATATGTCTCTTTGTCACTGTATCTTGCAAATTCGTATGTATTTTCAACACATCTATATTTCAAAGTGTTTGTCAAAATATTTTATAAATATTTTACATAGCGCTTGTATAATACTTACTCCATCGCGGCAAGTACATTTTCCTTGCTGTGGTTTTTTATTACATATAGAATATGCTGAACAGGTCTGTCCCTTTTAGCGCAGACCGCTAAAAGGGCAGTCCCGTCTTGTTTATTATATGCCGCTGTTAATTGCTTGATATAGCATGACCGTTCCCTCAGCTCTCGTTATCTGA
Source organism: uncultured Clostridia bacterium (assembly GCA_944390955.1). Classification (GTDB taxonomy): domain Bacteria; phylum Bacillota; class Clostridia; order UBA1381; family UBA1381; genus Ornithomonoglobus_A. Next base: position 3,959 of record CALXRY010000170.1, read on the forward strand.
ACGTTCGGCCTTATCGTATTATCCTCATATCCTCTGACTATCCCGGCGCTGACAAGCTTTGTTATGCCTTCTCTTGCCCAGTCGGGTATCTCATAGTCGTCCGCAAAGGCAGTTTCGGAATAATCGGATATACTGAGTATCCTGTTCAGCATCGTCATGGCCTCGGCTCTCGTTACAGGGCTTTCCGGGTCAAAGAATAGCGTCTCTCCCCCATCATTCGATTTTCCCGTCATTATGCCACTGCCGTAAACGGCTCTTACAGCCGGGATCGCCCACTCCTGAATATCGCCGCTATCCGTGAACGGCAGCTCTACGGCTTCATATTCCGAATAATCGAGTCTTGCAAAACGGCTTATAACTGCAGCAAATTCAGAACGAGTCATCATATCGTCGGGCTTGAATACAGCCGTTCCATCTTCTGTTGAACCATTTATTATTTCTAAATCTGACATCGCCTCAATCTGTTCCTTTGCCCAGTGAGACTGTATATCATAAAAATACTGCCTGTGAACTGTCACAGGTATCTCAGTCTCATATATACCGCCTGAGATCCTTATTACCGCATCCCCTATACTGCTGAAGTATATCCGTCCGTCACCAAGTATCTCGGCATTTTCAGCAGTTATTTCAAGCGCTGAGTAATCGTCCATCTTATAGTTGTTTGTATCGTACACGCTGTCTATTATGATCTCGGCCGTATCTCCGAGATAGTAAGTACTGTTCAGCGGCGTGAAGCTCACGAGCCACGGTACTCCGTTAGGCTCTCTGTTATCCTTAAGGAATATGAAGTTTGCGACACTCCGGAGATAACCGTCTGACGGACTGTTCATAACGGCAAATTCGTCCTCTCCGCCGAGCAGCGCACCCATGGTAGTAGAGCCGCCTCCGTCAAGATTAAGCGCGTCCACGCAGCCAAGCTCCAGCATACGCTGTGCAAGCGTGGTAAGCTGTGCACCGTAGCTGTATCCGCTTTGTCTGCCGTCCAGAACATACATTATCACCGTCCCGTCGGCTCTGATGCCTATAGCAGTCCTCGGCGCCGCTCCCGCCTCAAAGCCGGAACCGATCTCGCCGTTTTTAACCAATATGCTTCCGGTCGAAGTAGTCGCCTCTGCGGCCGTACTCCACTGCCCTTTTTCGGAATTTATGGCGGTATTCGTCACCGTAAATTGGTCTCCTATATTAAGAGAATTAACAAAATTCTTCAGTTCTTCCTTACCAAATGCCTTATCTATTACGAGCACTATTTTGCCGTCGGGAATAGCAATCGCTCCGTCATATTCGAATTTTTCATCAACGTTCAATGTGATCTGAGAATCGACCTGTAATGCGCCGTCTGCAGGCGATGCTATTACAAAAATACATTCCGCCTCAGTCTGAGAGCTTTCTCCGAATGCATCGGTAAGCATGAACATAGTATCAAAGCCTGCCTGATACCATTTGTTGATACACTCTATGTCGGCAGTCATACCTTCCTTTTCTGCCGTTGTCTGTATTTCAAGATAATCTATAAATGCCGTTCCGTCACTGCGGAAACCTATTCCCCACTGTCCCTCTGATACCTTTGAAAGTATTTCTCCTCCGCTTATAGACGTTCCCATCGGGAGCCCTGTTTTAAACGAAAAGAAGTCGCCGTTTATCCCTGCAACAACACGGCTGCCCTGAGATTCAAGATATCCGGATACTTCGTTTATATTGGACTGTCCCCAAAGAGAGCCATCATTCGCTATTACCGGTACGGCATCGGTATTCGGCGTATACTCCACATAATATTCTGTCTGATGTCCGCCGCTCCCTCCATCAAATTCAGTTTTGTGAAACACACTATATGCGCCCATATCGTTTGTATAGCTGCCGGTAACATCCCCGAGCACCTCGGCATATGTGGCAGAAGCTGTAAAAACAGCGACAGCCGCCGTCAAAAAAAATAATCTTATTCTCATATACTTACCTTCTTAAAAATAAATTATCTGTATTATTATATCATATTTCAGTGTGCTTGTAAAATGTATATTCTGTTAACTTTTTTTCAATATTTGATTACAACATTTATCAAATTGCACTATATAAGATTCACCGGCTTTTAATTTTTGTTGTGTCGAAAGATTTTATACGTTCGACAACCGTTTCCGACAGAAAAATCACTCCAAGGGTAGTATAATAAATATTGTTCACGGGAGGTGGACACTTTGGAAATATATGCCGAAACACTGTTTTTAATAAACTTTTCCGTGCTGTTTCTGTGTCTTGCTCCATCGTGCCGTGCTTACGGTGTAGGGACAGCGCGTCGTGCATCATCAGCTGCCGCCGGTGCGCTGTGGGCATCGGCAATTTTTATTGTCGCTCCGGACGGCGCGCTGTCTAAAGCTGCGCCGACCGTCGGATTTTTTATTACAGCCTGCACTGCATTTGGAAGGAAATCAAGGGCGTATATCTCGTTCCTTGTTTCACTGCTTCTTATATATGCAGCGGTTACGGTTCTGATATCATTTTTCGGCAGTGGGAGCAACGCGTTCATAAAAAACGGAGTTATATATTTTAATGTTCCGGCAAAAATATTCATTCCCGTTTTTGCGGCTGTTTTACCTCTCATGCCGCTTTTGGAGCGAGTATGGATAAGGGTATCGGAAAGCCGCCGTCATTTGCTTAGAATAATCAAAAACGGCAGAAGCGTTGACGTTATTGCACTTCGCGACAGTGGAAACCTTCTTAAAGATCCCCGCAGCGGTAGGCATGTAATTCTTGTTTCACGGAAGGCGCTTTTGCCGCTTGCACCGGACGAGATTCTGACATCAGAACTTCCGCTCATAATCCCCTATCGCTCCCTCGGTCACAGCGGTGCTGTGCTGGGATTTTGTCCGGATAAAATCATACTTGATCAAAAAAAAGAAATTTACGGAGCTGTCATAGGCATATCGGAGGAGCGCTTTGCCAGTGACTGCGACGCTTTAATCGGAGGAATATAAATGCTTTTATCAAAAATCAGCAGCAGGTTTATTCTTTTTTCGCGAATTGCGGACGACGGAATATTTTACATAGGCGGCAGCGATACTCTGCCTCCGCCGCTCAGTAAGGACGAGGAGGGGGCGCTTATGAAACGTCTTGAACACGGTGACGCCTCAGTCAAAACCACTCTTATTGAGCGCAATCTCCGGCTTGTCGTATACATCGCAAGAAAATTTGAAAATACGGGAATCTGTATCGAAGACCTTATCTCAATAGGTACGATAGGGCTTATAAAATCGATAAATACGTTTAATCCTTCAAAGAATATAAAGCTTGCAACATATGCCTCAAGATGCATAGAAAACGAAATACTTAT
>CALXRY010000171.1 GCA_944390955.1 uncultured Clostridia bacterium
GTATACGGGTGTTTTATTATCCGTTTCAATTTTTTCCTTCGTATATGCTCTCGCTATACAGTTTTCTAGCTCCTCCTCCGTAAAATCCGTCAGAAAACGGCTGAGAACAAAATAAGCCCTTTCGTGATAATTTTTAGAAGCGAGCGTCTCGATCTCGTCCAAGCTTACCGCAGGGAAGCTTTCGGGAACAAAAAGTCCTCCTTCCGTGCTCAGTCCCTGCTTTATGGCCTGAGCCGCGCTTACCGATATGCTCTTGTTCCTTGTACTCTGATATTGCATGTGAATAACCTCCAAAAAAACAGTTTTGGCGGACGCATGTGTGTCCGCGCCAAATACGGGACGCCCTGCAGCCACACACCGCATTCGTCCCGTATCTGCTTATCCGCTCTGTGCCGTGCTTTTACGCCAAATTCTTTATATATTCGGGCGCCGTTTCAGCATCGATACTTACGGAAATAACAAACGATATGTTAAGGTTCTGGCTTATCGTCTCAAGCCTTGACAGGAACTCCTCAAAGCCGTCGAGGCTGTCCGTGCCGACTATCTTGAATATACCGTCGATGAATATATTCGTAATGTCATAGTCGCGGCTTATGATACCACAGATAAAGCCCAAGAACTCGCTGTAGCTCTTAAGGCAAAAATCCTTTGTATCTGCCATTCTCACCTTGGATTTTATGTCGTGCATCGAACGTCTCGTATCATCGCTCACGAAAACCACGTTGCCCTTTGCAACCATCGCGGCATTGTTCACGTTCTCGATAAGAGCCTTTGTTTTGCCTGTTCCCTTCTTGCCGATTAATAACTCAACCATTTGTCTGTCCTCCATATTCTTATATTTTTTCAGCCGCACCGCAGCTTATTTCAGTCTTTCCTCAAGAGCCGCCTTCTGATCCTCATATCCGGGCTTGCCGAGAAGCGCGAACATGTTCTTCTTGTACGACTCAACTCCGGGCTGGTCAAACGGATTTACACCGAGAAGGTATCCGGAAATACCGCATGCCTTTTCAAAGAAGTAAACCATCTGCCCGAAGGTATATGCATCAAGCTTTGCAACAGTCAGCTTCAGGTTCGGTACTCCACCGTCTATATGCGCAAGCGCCGTGCCCTTTGCAGCCATCGAATTTACAAAATCGACTGTCTTTCCCGCAAGGAAATTAAGTCCGTCAAGATTGTCCTCCGTAGCCTCGATAGTAACGTCCTTTCTCGGCTCGTCAACGAGTATAGCCGTCTCGAACAGGTCTCTTCTTCCCTGCTGTATATACTGTCCCATCGAGTGGAGATCGCTTGAAAAATCAGCGGCAGCCGGGAATATTCCCTTATTGTCCTTGCCCTCGCTCTCTCCGTAGAGCTGCTTCCACCATTCTCCGAAATAATGGAGTGCCGGCTCAAAGTTTACGACCATCTCTATGCTCTTGCCCTTCTTGTAAAGAGCGTTTCTCACGGCGGCATACTGATAGCACTCGTTTTCTGCAAGGCTGGGTTTTGAATAATCCTCTCTTGCGTCAGCCGCACCCTTCATCATGGCGTCTATATCGATACCGGCCGCTGCGATAGGCAGGAGTCCCACAGCCGTAAGCACCGAATATCTTCCGCCTACATCGTCGGGAACAACGAATGTCTCGTATCCCTCTGTATCTGCAAGCGTCTTAAGCGCTCCGCGGGCCTTATCTGTCGTTGCGTATATTCTTTCCTTTGCACCGTCCTTGCCGTACTTATTTTCGAGCAGATCCTTGAATATTCTAAACGCGATCGCCGGCTCTGTAGTCGTTCCCGATTTTGATATAACATTTACAGAAATATCCTTGCCGTCTATCGCCTCAAGAAGATCCGCAAGATAAGTTGAAGAAATACTGTTGCCTGCAAAGAATATAGCCGGACCTTTTCTCTTCTCCGCATCAAGCGCATTGCAGAAGGAATGCTGCAGCATCTCAACGGCAGCTCTTGCACCGAGATATGAACCGCCTATACCGATAACAATAAGCGCATCCGAATTGCTTCTGATCTTTTCCGCAGCCTTCTTGATACGCTCGAACTCGTCCTTATCATAATTTACAGGCAAATCGACCCATCCAAGAAAATCATTTCCCGCTCCGCTCCCGTCATGAAGCATCGCATGAGCCGACTTTACATACTCCGACATATAATCGATTTCATGCTGTCCCACAAAGGATAACGCACCCGAATAATCAAACTTAATATTAGACATCTTTTACCAACCTCCTATGGATATGATAGATACTTATATTTTACCTTATTTCCTTGTAAAAATCAAGTGTTTTATAAAATTTTGTATTTGTTTATTGCAGTGGTTAACATAATACACGCCCGCGGTACAAAATCAAGAAAAAATAAAACAGCAGCCGGATTAAGGCTGCTGTTTTTTGGCACCCCCGACCAGAATCGAACTGATAACTAATCCTTAGGAGGGACTTGTTATATCCATTTAACTACGAGGGCATATATTGAATTTATAATATCCTCATGACCGGGCGGACCGCCGTCCGGTCATGATATTTTCTTTGCCATTACGACCGTCCTCTCATTGGAACGGTGATACGAGCATGTTGAAAGCGTAATCAGCTTATCGCCGTAAATTACATCAACATATGTTTCATAATACGAGCGATCGAGCGCCTGTTTTACATAAGCGTCAAAATCCGCTTTATCGTCAAACATCGTCTTTGAATAATATTCAAACTCATTTGACGAGCCCACTTTCGTTGAGAACACAGCGAATATCGCATACGTCCCGCGCTTGTAGTTCGTATCGAATGAGATCGTCGGATTCTCTCTGAAAAAGTCCTCATCCTCATAATCAAGGAGATGGGCAAACATCGAGCCGTCACGCATATTATGCGCATATATTATAAGATTATCACTCGGTAGCGATATATCACAGTCGCCGTCAAGGAACGGCAAACCGCTGTACTGATATTCCTTTTCAAAATTGCGGTGCAGATAATATTCGTTATCTCCGGGTCTGTGCATAACAGGATAATTTATCTTTGTCCCTGATATCTTAAGCCAGCCCACCATATCATTGTTTTTCTGATAAGCGTCATAATAGCCCTGAAGCATCCCATTTGGCGCATATTGCTCTGCCTCGGCCGCAGCCTGCTCATTCCCAGCATTGTCCTGCGCAGCCTCGTTGCCGCCCTGAAGCTCTTCTTCACCTGCACTCCCACCGGAATTTCCGGCCTCAACCAGATGCTGCAGCTCGGAAATATCCTGTGCTGCCCGATAGCTGTCGTAAAAATATTTCCCGAGATAGGCACCGCATCCGACAACGATACAAAGTGAAAGGATCAGGATAATACGCTTCGGCGCACTCACATCAATCCGCTCCTTTCACGCTGCATTTATATTGCTTACTTATTTCCGTTCTTATTCTTTTTTGATGTAACACCTATATAAATCACTGCCGCAAGAGCCATTGTACCTATTATAGACACGCCAATGATAGGAGCGTTATCACCTGTCTGAGGATTGGCCTTTGCCGTAGCTGTAGGACGCGTTGTCGTCCTTGCCGTAGCTCTCGGTGTGGCCGTCGGCCTTGTTGTTGCACGCGGCGTAGCCGTAGCTCTCGGTGTTGCAGTTGCCGAAGGAGCTCTAAACTGAACATATGCATCGTTGTTGCCCGTCACAGTAACAACATCACCCTCTCTGAGCGTAGTTACCGACTGCGTATTATCGGCCGTAGTCAGATCAAACTCCGCCTTTTTGCTTCCCTCGCTGTCGGTCACAACAACATGCCCACTTCCAACAAGCCTGTATGAACCTGGATTTATTGAATCTTTTACGTCAGAATTGGTAGTAACACGTATCGTGATTGTCTTTGCTGCAGCCGACGCCGTGGGACGTACCGTCACCTCTGGAGTTGCCGTTGCACGTGATGGTACTGCAGTCGATCCTGACGAAGGATTCTGAGGTGTAGCTGTGCTTCCTGCAGCAGGGCTCGCCGTAGGCGCAAACTGTGCCGTATCGTCCGTATATGCTATGCTCCATACAACGTCAGACGGGCTGTCGGAAAGCTCCGAGGCATCGACCTCATCATTTACCGATACATATATCATATACGTAGCGCTGTCCGATCTGTTTTTATCATTATTAAGAGTCCCAAGATTTATCGACTTTGTATTCTCACCCTCAGCCGCATCTGCGGTCGCATCATCATAGAGGACAGCGCCTCTCTCGTTTGTTATCCTTATCGAATAATAATCTATAGCCGAATATGTATCAGCCGGAGCGTAGTCCGATTCCTCGGGAAGGTCAAGCTTCAGCCAGTAATTTACTGGCAGCGACGTTGCGCTCGTGCTTGATATCTTAATCTCCTGTACTATATCTTTCGTTGCCGTAAGGTCTTCAAGCTCCGTCATAAGTGCATTTATGGAAACCTCCTCCATGGTGCCTTCATTCCCCGACGGATAAGTTGCATTTATCGTCTCAGCTGCCTCCGGCGATGTGATGTTTACTCGCGAAAGCTCCCCCGCTGCAGCAAACGCTGCTGACATTGCAGAGCAAAGCACCGCTGCCGACATGATAACAGCAAATATCTTTTTCATTATATATCGCTCCTTTTCAGATGCTATCTGCTATCTTTTATCTTACCACAAAACATAATGTTTGTCACTATTTATTTGACATAAAATCGTATTTTGGTGCATTTTCACAAAATATTAATGCTATTTTTGTACATAATTTATAAATGATATTTAAGATATATCGTGATATAATGGATAATAACGCAAAATATTGAGAAAGGAATATAATAATATGCCCATATATGAAAAAATGTCAGACGACATACAGATGAAGATCATGAGTGAAAACCCTTCGCTGATAAATTATACCGGCGGCGCTGTCAGGCGCGATCCCGAACACGACAGAGCAAATCTGTGGCGTCCGGCATACATACGCGATACGGAGAAGATCATGCATTCTCTTTACTACAACCGCTACGCGGACAAAACGCAGGTCTTTTCCTTCTATAAAAACGATGATATTTCTCACAGGGGCTATCATGTACAGCTCGTATCGAGAATTGCGCGCAATATCGGAAGAGTGCTCAGACTCGACTGCGACCTCATAGAGGCAATAGCTCTCGGGCATGATATGGGACACACGCCGTTCGGCCACGCAGGCGAAAGCTTCCTCAATGAGCTCTATCAGGAAAGAACGGGCAGATATTTTAACCACAACGTCCACAGCGTGAGGGTGCTCGACTCGATCCTAAAGCTCAACCTTTCTCTCCAGACGCTCGACGGTATACTTTGTCATAACGGTGAATCGGAATTTATGGAATACAGACCGTCGGAGCTGTCGGATTTTGACGAGTTCGACAGAAAGGTCGAGAGCTGCTATGCTGATGAAGCCAACATAAAGAAGCTCGTTCCGAATACGCTCGAGGGCTGCGTCGTCAGGATCTCCGATATAATAGCCTACATAGGCAAGGATCGTCAGGACGCGATAAAAACACATACTATTCCCTCGGAAAATATATTTGACGAAAGCGAGATAGGAAAATACAATGCAGCAATGATAAACAATCTTATCGTGAATATACTCGAAAACAGCTACGGTCACGACTGTATCAGAATGGACGAAGCGCATTTCAGGGCGCTGAAAAAGGCCAAGAGCGACAATTACGAGCTTATCTATTTGACGGGCGACAACCGTCAGCGCTATGACGAAATAATACGCCCGATGTTCCGAAAGCTCTATGACAAGATATTTGAAGAACTGGCGTCAGGAGATGAATCAGCACCCGTATACAGGCATCATATCGCCGTTATCGAAAAGGCTCTGAGGTTCCGCGGCGGCTCCGACTACAGAAAGACCGAGCCGAACCAGCTCGTTGTTGATTTCATAGCAAGCATGACCGACGATTATTTTATCGACCTGTACGAGTACTATTTCGGGAAATCCAAAATAGAATACATATCGTATTTTGAATAAGGCAGTGGGGCGGAATGCTCCAAAGCCACAAATTTATTCTGCAAGGCAGATGATAAATTTTTCCGAATCTCACCAAAGGGGATCAATACGGATCCCCTTTAGAAACCACCGCATAAACTTTTTAAAAAAAATTTAATCAAAAACTTACAGCTCAGATACCCGCCATACCGTTCGCGTCCTTTGCGAATTTTTTGTCTAAAAACGATGCGAACGGGCGGCGGAACTCGCTCAATGTACGTTTCAATCCGCGAAAACTATTTAAACCCAATTGATGCTCAATTAATTTTGCAATCTGATCTCCATCTCCTTTATCAGCGGATATAAAATCAAATTTTCACCATCAAGGTTTTCTTTACGCATGTCAATTCCATTCACGGCGCTGCAGTCATAGGTTTTATAGTAGTATATCCCCTTGTCGGCATTGCAGCATGCGGAATACTGCGTCATTTCATACTTGCCGCCGCCGATACGCGTGCATCCGCGCTGCTGCTCAACTGCACCGAGTATGTGGAAAAACTGGCTCACGCTTTCGCCCTCGGAGTCTCCCGATACCGAATTGAGCTTTACAAACGCCGCACGGACAAACCGCGAAGCCGACGACGCATCGCCCGGGAGCCCGAACGCTCCGACGCCGCGGCTTATAGGCCGCAAATCAAGCCTGTCCGAAAAGCTGTTCACCGGTTTCTCCGGCGAAAGATGCATATAATTATTAAGATTCGTCATATGGAAATCAAAACCCGGGTTATTTGTGAGAACTCCTACAGGATTATCGTAAATTTTAAGTCCCTCTCTGACCGATTCCACGGTCAGCGCGCCGCCGCGTCCGTCTATTATCCAGTGGAGCGGGTGGTTCGGTACGTCGCCGCTGAAATCGATATCAGCGATATTTATCCGTTCAAGCATTCGCCATGCCTCCGAAATATCTGCGCATTGACCGAGCAGCCACGGGATAAGCTCAAACGGCGCAATATTATCCCTTCCCTCCGCATACGGCTTATAATCGGCCGTTCCCGGAAAATTCAGTCCCGCGATACCGAGCCCCTTTTCATTCACGGCGTCGTACCAGAGCGGATAGCCGTCCGCCGTGATACCTATCCCAATTACAGCGTAATGGCGTTTCAGCTCCCCTTCCCTCCTGAATGCAAGCGGATAATTTCTCGGCATTATGATGACGCTTTCACCTGCGGTATATTCAAGATCAAGACTGCGTCCGAAATAGCGGCATTTTGTTTTATATGTTACTGCTGTGCACACGGCCTTCCTTCTCCTTTACGAATAACTGTACTGTTATTCTGCGCAGCGCAGAGGTTATTATTCCGCGGCGCAGCATATCTCAACCGCCGGTTGATTTTCATCCTCCCAATACGGTATGGATTTTTATTGTCATCCATGCTACAATAAAAGCATAGGCGGCGCTGCTTAAATTAAAAACATAAGGAGGATACCCTGATGAATATCGGAGCAAAAATAAAAGACCTGCGCAAAAAACGCGGGATAACTCAGGAGAGGCTTGCGGAATACCTGAATATTTCGGCGCAGGCCGTTTCAAAATGGGAAAACGGAACGACTCTGCCGGACATTTCGTATGTGCCGAAGCTCGTATCGTTCTTCGGAGTGAGCGCCGACGAGTTGTTTTCTCTTAATAAAAGCATGACGGACAAGCGCATACTGCATTACCGCGAGGAATTTTACAGATTAAGAAAATTATTTGATACAGACGGCTGTATACGGCTTATGGAGCAGGCGCTGTCTGAGATGCCGGCAAATTATGAATTCATGCTTGACCTTGCGCATATGCTCGCGCAAAAGGATGAAAAGCCAAGAGACGCAAGCAGGATAATCTCACTGTGTGAGCGTATCCTTGACGACTGCACCGATGACAATCTGCGCTATCCGGCCATAGAGCTGCTATGCGTATACTATCCTGCCGCAGGGCGGAAGGATGAGGCGCTGGCGATGCTCGATAATCTTCCCGATATGCTGATCGAAAAAGCCTTCTGGAAGGAGCGCGTACTTGACGGCGACGAGCGCATAGCTCAAAAGCAGAAAAATCTTATATTTTTGATTGATCACGTTGTAAGCTGTCTTATATATCTTTCGTCAAACGGCTTTATGGGGATGTCGCTGAGCATAGAAGAAAAGCTCCGTTTTGCGGAGGCAGCGCTGCAAATTTACAGCACTGTTTTTTACAAGGGTCATAAATCTCCCAACAGCGGCACCTTCAGGCATATATACGAGCGAATGTCGGAGCTTTACTGCCGCCTGAATGACAGCGAAAAAGCGATCAACTGCCTCAGCAAGGCGGCCGAGGCCGCAAAATGCTACGATGACACGATAGACAGCACAGATAATTATTATCCAATCTTTATCAGCAGCGTAAAATGCCGGCATGATGAGAGGTGCTATCTCGATACGGTGCGCCTGCTGCAGCTTATGGATAAGCGCGAATCCTTCGACGCTATACGTGACACTTCGGGATTCAATGCCATACGGTCCGAGCTGATGCGATATATCGAAGCGTCGGAATTTAATAAGAAGCAGGAGTGATAGGATGCATCTCTTCTTAAAAGCCATATAGCTTCAAGCGCCGGCATGGTACTTCCTCCATGCCGGCGCTTGAAGCTATATCTATTCTTCCTCTATCATCTGTATCACCATTGCCGGGTTTCCGGCAACAACAGCATTTTTCGGAACATCTTTTGTGACGACCGAGCCTGCTCCTATGACCGCGTTATCACCGATCGTTATTCCGGGCAGTATCGTGGCATTTGAGCCTATCCACACACAATTTCCGATCTTGACGGACATCGGTATGAGGTTCGCGCGCTTCTTGGGCTGCAGATTATGATTGAGCGTTGCAATGACAACATTATGCCCTATCAGCACACCATCGCCTATCGTGATCCCGCCCTGGTCCTGAAAGCGGCAGCCGGAATTGATGAACACGTTTTTCCCTAGGATTATATTTTTTCCGCAATCGGTCGTAAATGGTGGGAACATCCTGAAGCTCTCGTCCACGTCCCTGCCGGTAAGCTCCGAAAACAGCTCCCGCAGTTCCTCTGGAGTGTGATACCTGCTGTTTATCTCAGTAGTTATTTTTATTGCCTCCTGCGACAGTGCCGACATATACATATGCAGCTCGGAGCCGCCCGTAACCTCCATCCCGCTGTTCATATGATCAAGAAATTCTCTGTTATCCATTTGTGTTTCCTCCGTTTCATTTTCCTCTGTACGATCATTATACATCAAATCACGCCTAATATCAAATACTTGTATTGAATACAGTATCATAGCTTAAAAGCATACATTACTATAAGGCATTCGTTTGACCATCTTTGATACAATCATATCTTAAACTATTTACCAAAAAAACAGCGGCAGAGCAAATGCCCCGCCGCCAGTTTTCTTATTTTATCCGCTTATCAAAGCTCCGGTATCTTGACCTGTCTGTCAGTCCACACAAATACCTTTACATTATCGGCATTTTCTGCCGTGTACGATACAGTTTCCGTAGCATCTGTGCCCGATACGGTTACCTCAGACTTTTTAACTGCCTTGAGCGTTCCGTCATCGGCATATTCAGCTACGTAGATAACGGCGTTCGTTCCGTCAAGATTCTTGAACTGTACCGTTGCTGTCGCTCCGTCATACGACGCCGACGCGCCGGTTTCAACCGGCTCATCCGGTGTCGAAAGTATGTCAACGAGCTGTGCAACGATACCGTCCACATCACCGTAGCCGTTAAGCATAAGAGTCGATGCAAGACCCGAATAATGGTTATGGTCGCTGAAGCAACTTATTATCGCCTGAGCCGCCTCGTCCGCGCTCGCATGCCCGTTAGCCGCATAATCGGCAACATACGCGTTGAATGCCGCGTCGGCATTCTTGCCTATTTCAATGAATCCAAGTATATTGGGATCATCTTTCCTTTCCTCATAGATCACTCTGATACCCAAAGCATCATAGTCATCCTGCCGCCAGCCGTTAAAGGTATGGGTCTCACTGTCGTAGTAGTTAGCACCGCCATGAGGTGTATATGAAGTAAGTATTACCTTTGCTCCCATGGTAAGACACGCGTCTACATAATAGTCAAGCGGTGCCTTAAAGGCTGTTCCTGTAAGTCCTCCGGTATTTGTACCCATATTTCCTATAGTTACAACATCCCCCGGCTTGATCGATGCAAGCACGCTATCGAGCCATCCCTGTGTTACATAGGTCGAAAGAGTTCTGCTGGCCTTACCGTTGTTATTGTATCTTGTGATCAATGACGTGAGCTCCGGATAGTTCTCCTGATCTCTTGCAAGAACATACCCGTATGAGCCGTTATTGCCAAGCGTCGAATCGCCTATTGAATATACAGTCGGCTTTTCGGTCGCCTCTCTCGATACCTTTTCTATCTGAATAGCTGCTACCTGAGCATTTGTAAAGTTAAGGTCGAGAACATCATCTACTACAGGTATATCATAAACCTGCTGCGCTATCTCCTCTGTCCTTATCGTATAGCCTGTATAGGTCGTGCTGTCAGCTTCAAGTGTTCTTGTATGACCCGCGATCACGGAATCGTGATACTCTGTCACAAGATCGCCCGCAAAATCCACTGTAACTCTGTAAAGCTCTCCGGGCGTTACCTTTGCTTTGAACACAAATGTACCTTCGAGGTAATCCGATGCAGCATCGGTATCACTTGCGGTTCCGCCCGCAACTGCCGTACCTTCGATACCGAAGCCGAGAGCATCGCTGTAATATGTTGATGATGTTACTTCTGTGTAGCCTTCAACAAGACTGCCTTCATCACCTGAACCCAAATCGAAGGAAAGTCCGTGAACTGTTACCGTTACCGCTCTCGATATCGGCTCACCGTCGGTATTGAATCCCGTTGCCCTTATACAGAAGGTTGCCGGCAAGGCCGTAGATGTAACAGTTATCGTCGCTGTTTCGGGATCGAATGTAATGCCCTCGCCGGGTATATACGGATTGATATTATTTCTGTCATAAAGAGCATAAGTCACCTCTCTGCCCTCTATCTCTACTCCGTTGCCATCCGCAACACACGCCTCGTATACGGCAGTTGACACAGATGATGCGTCAATCGGTATCGATATGCTCGGCGGATTTTGTGTAAACTTTATGTTTTCGGCTGAGCTCGTTATATTGAGCACAATAGTCTTTACATAACCGCCCATGCTCACCTGTACGGTTGCTGTACCCGGCTGTGCATCAGCGGAAAGAGTTACCGTCGCTCTGTGAGAATTGCTTGGATCGGCTGTCACTATAACCCCCTGCATATCCGATTCAAGCACCGACCACTCTGCATCCGCAAGTATCTCATAGCCTTCTGCCGTCGTAAGCGACGCCGAAAGCTCTGCCGTGTCACCGTTTGGTATTGATAATGTATCCTGCGACGCCGTAAGTGTAAACTGATTGATATCTGCCGTAGGCGTATATATCCTATAGCCTCCCAGATCTGTTGATCCGGTATATGAATTGCCAAGGCCTACCGAATAATATGTCGGAAGATCCGTTGACGATAATTTAACGTTTGATACTTCTCCAAGAAGATCATCGCCCGATGAATCATACAGCTTAGCCCAGCCCTTACCGGACGTTGTATCTATCGAAAACACAACCTTATACCATGTACCGACTGAAACATTTACCGCATTGTCACCCGACATGATCGGCTGACCTACCATTGTAAGATTGCTGTCTTCATATGTTATATCGGCTATAGCCGCATAGCTTCCAGCGCTCGACCAGATCGGATATCCCTTTGTCAAAGTAACACATCCGCCTGCCGAATTGAATCTGATGTCCTGCTCAATTATTATCTGTCCGGCACTCATCGATATGGGCTTTGTCATCATGCCGGATTTGCCTGATGTTCCTTTCGACACTCTGATGTATTTACCCGTTTCATCCTGAGAAAGAACACCGTTCTTTGTGGAATCCGAACCTACAGTAAATATCCCTCCGGTTATAATATCCTCACCTGTCTGGTTGTCAGGCGAAACAGAAACAGTATAGCCGACAAGACTGTCGTCATACACGTCAAAATCCGTCGGATATCCACCGTCCGGAGCAATCTGCGTCGCAGGAGCAGACAAGTCTCCCAATGCTACTACCGGCATGGACGCTGATATCTCACTGTTGTTATATGTTACTTTTGCACTCAGTGTTCCATAAAAATTGAACGATACCTGCTTAAGCAGGAACGAAATATTCGTAGCCGTATCCGAATATTCGGCAAACTCACCATAGCTGTCGCAATACTGATTCTCGGTATCATTCTCCGTCTTAAAGCCGCTAAGCGTCCATTCTATGTTAAAATCGCGCACTCTAGGGTCAGCCGTATCAGCTGTTATGATCGTTCCTTTTTCACCTGTCAGTGTCAAAGTATAGTCATTGCTTATCGGCGTATCGGAATCAGGTCCGAAAGCCATTGATGACGGGCCTGTTATCTCCGCACTGACTATAGGCTCGATATAGTTTTCATCAACCTCATACTGTGCCACGGCAGTTATATTTTCCTCTATGGCAAGCGCAGCAAGCTCCTCTGTGGAAAGAAGTGTCTCGTTATCGTTAACCTTCCATCCAATAAAAACTTGACCAGGGATATCTGTATTGGGTATATTTACAACATTACTTCCGCTTAATACGCTCTCGCCCGTCTGCACACCCTGAACATCATATATTACATCATAATATATCTCTGTAACATCGGATGCGTCTCTGTCTCTTACGACTATATTATCGATACCGATAGTACCGCCCGAGCGCGGCGCCAATATATTTATACCTCCCAGCGCAGTTACAGACGGATCCATATCAACTCTGCCTTTATAGAACTCCTCTTCGCCATCAAGCGCTGTCACGGAAACCTCGGCAGTTTTTGCGTCAAAATCCAAAATAGCCTTTGAATGCGCCCATGTTCCTCGCGTATATCCCGTGGACTTCGCCGCGGCATCAGCATAGCTTGGATCTGTTGCAGGCAGTGTATTACCCCCGCCGCCGACCATATTAACGGCAAACTCGTCCGTATTTACCGGCTGATCAAATCTCAGCACATAACCAGAGGTCAATGGAGCATTATTCGAAATTGACTGTCCCGCCCCGTAAACAAAAAGCTGTGTTGCTCTTTCGTTGGTTGCGGACAGATAAAAATCAAATTCTATTACGCACTCTCCGGATCTCTGTGCAGACGCAGGGAACTGCATATAGCCGTTTCGGCTTTCGCCGCCGGACTGCGCCACTCTTAAATATGAACCGATTCCCTTCGGACCGTTTGTCTGTACTGTAACAGTACCGTTAGGCGATTTCCAGTCGGTATCAGTACCGCTGCCGCCAGTTTCATAATCATGATTGAAATATTCCGCCGCTTGCGCAGTCATTGGTATCACCGCAAGCTGTGCCGCCATCGCGAGTGTCGTAACGCCGGCAAGCAGCTTTTTTAAAAATTTACTTCTCATAAATTTCTCCTCTCTTCTCTCTTTATTTATAAGGTTTTAACACTGTGCACTTCTCCCTTAATGCAAAACAGTATTATACAATATATAGTATACAACACTTGCTTCTTTTTGTATAGTGTATTTTAGCACAATTCCAGAAAGAGTTTTTTATGCAGTTTTTCTTTACTAAAACTATTGACAACAGCACTTATTTGTGCTATAATATATTTTGTTGTTTATTTGCACCTGTGGCGGAATTGGCAGACGCGCTAGACTTAGGATCTAGTGTCCCCGACGTGAAGGTTCAAGTCCTTTCAGGTGCACCATATATTTTTAAAGAACCGCGTATCATGCGCGGTTTTTTTGATGCCATTTTCAATTATTCGTCCCATAATGCAAGCTTTCAAATATATATAATGGAAAATGTGCGCAAAATAGACTTTGAAATTTTATAAAATTAATCATTATCATCATTGCGTTTTTGGATAATATGTAGTATAATATAGACGAAAAAGCTAACACTATGAGTGCAACCGGATACTTGATACATAATGCCATCCGGACGCGCTCCGTCAAAAAGGGGGTATAATTTTGATTATTTTAGAGGGAAAATCCGTATGCGGAGGCGTTGCATTCGGAAAGATCTTTATGTTTACACGTACGGAAAGCATTGTAAAACGCACACATGTCGAAAGCTCCGAAGTGGAGATAGCACGCTTCAACACCGCAAAGGCCGCCGCTCTGAAAGAGCTCGATATTCTTTACCGCAAGGCAATAAACGAGGTCGGCGAATCTAGCGCCATGATTTTCCAGATACATCAGATGATGCTTGACGATCTTGATTATACAGAATCCATAGAAAATATAATTACAGACCAGCTTATAAACGCAGAAACGGCAGTAGCGCAAACATGCGATAATTTTGTCCAGATGTTTGAAACCATGGATGACAGCTATATGCGCGAACGAAGCGCCGATGTCAAAGATGTCAGCGAACGGCTCATAAGAATACTTTCCGGACAGTCCACAGGTGTACTGATGACGGACAATCCCGTTATAATAGCCGCCGATGATCTTGCCCCAAGCGAAACCGTCCAGTTTGACAAAAGCAAGATACTTGCCTTTGTGACCGAAAGAGGTGCAGCAAATTCTCATACGTCTATACTTGCACGAATGATGAACATCCCGGCCGTCATAGGAGTAAACGGGCTGACAACGGGCGAATATGCCGATAAGGAAGCGATCGTTGACGGCTTTACCGGAACGGTCTATATAGAACCAGATGAAGCCACTGTCAAAGCCATGCAAAAAAAGCTCG
>CALXRY010000172.1 GCA_944390955.1 uncultured Clostridia bacterium
CATGCAAAAAAAGCTCGAGGAATCCAACAGACAGAAGGAGCTGCTTTTGCAGCTTCGCGGGCGTGAGAGCATTTCTGCCGACGGTCAGAAAATAGAGCTATGCGCCAACATAGGAAACGTTCTCGACACAGGGCTTGCCCTTTCAAACGATGCTGAGGGAATCGGACTTTTCCGAAGCGAATTTCTTTATCTTGAAGCCTCAGACTATCCATCGGAGGACGTGCAGTTCGGAGCATACAAAGAGGTCCTTTCGAAAATGGTGAACAAGCGCGTCGTTATACGCACGCTTGACATAGGCGCCGACAAGCAGGTAGATTATTTCAAAATGTCCAAGGAGGAAAATCCGGCAATGGGCATTAGGGCGATACGCATCTGCCTTGAGCGTCCGGAAATTTTCAAAACGCAGCTGCGGGCGCTGTACCGTGCATCGGTATTCGGGAAACTTGCGATAATGTTCCCTATGATAGCGTCGGAATGGGAAATTAAAAAGATACTTGAAATCATAGACGAGGTCAAGGCGGAGCTCGACGCAGACGGGATAGCGTACTCAAAGAACATTGAGCTCGGGTGCATGATAGAAACACCCGCCGCAGCGATCATAAGCGACATACTCGCAAAGTACCTTGATTTCTTCTCGATTGGTACAAACGATCTTACGCAGTATACGCTTGCGGCAGACAGGCAGAATCCTGCAATAGGCGATTTCTGCGATACGCATCACATCGCGGTACTGCGGCTCATAAAGCTCGTATGCGACAACGCCCACAAGCACAATATGTGGGTAGGCATCTGCGGAGAGCTCGGAGCCGACATGACACTTACGGAAACGTTCCTTGCGCTCGGCGTCGACGAGCTTTCGGTAACGCCCGGCGCGATACTGCCTATACGCAAAAAGGTACTTGAAACGGATGTATCAACAATACGCAGCGGAATTATTAAATCACTTGAATAAACCACCAAAAAAGACACGGCAAATTTTGCCGTGCCTTTTTTGGTATATCAATTCAGATCATCCGCATTTCCGCCGAAGCGCTCATATGCTGTCTGGAGCTGCAGATCAACGACTCTCTGCAGCGATGAGAAGGTCCGCTCAAGCTTTGTCTGGGTTATTATATCGAGCACTCCCGAAGCGCTCAGATCGTTTACATACTGATACTCCTTTACCGCATTCTGAAGCTCCTCAGTAAATATCTTATCGTCAACCTTTCCCTTATAGATACCGAGCATATAGAGCCGCTCCTTTGCACCCTTGACCGTATCGCCATAGGACCCCAAGGCGTATCTGCTCACAAAATCCATTGACGTATAAAGACTTGTATCTATTTTTTCCGTGCGATTCTCGACCCGGACATCAGGTGTAAGTCCCACACCGTTTATATGATGACCGTTGCGTGTTATATACTGAGCTGTTGTGAGTTTATATACAGAACCGTTATTGAGCGGATACGTCCTCTGAACAACGGCCTTTCCGAACGTCTGCTCACCAACGAGCTTCCCGACGCCGCTGTCCTGCATCGCACTCGCAAGTATCTCTGCAGCCGACGCAGTATTACCATTCACAAGCACATAATAATTCTTATTTGTGCTCGGCAGTTCGGAATAATATACTGTATCATATTCAGGCTGACGGTATTTTACATCGACTATCTTACCCTTTGGCACTATCCACTGAGCAATCCTTACCGCTGACAAAACGAGACCTCCAGGATTATCGCGCAAATCCATTATTATCTTCGTGACGCCGTTCGTCTCAAAGACCTTGTTGACCTCATAAAATTCGTTTGCCGTGTCCTCGCTGAACGATACTATCCGCACGTATCCGATATTGCCCGGCAAGAGCTCACCCGCGACAGTCTGCTCCTTGACCTCGGTCCTCGTGGCGATTATATCTATATATTCCTCACCGCGCAGCACAGTTATCGTGACGGTGGAATTAAGCTCTCCCATCAGCATATTTTTTATATCGTCAAGAGACCTGCTCGAAACGTCCGTACCGCCAATCCTTATTATCCTGTCGCCCACGCGAAAGCCGCTTCTTTCGGCAAGGCTGTCAGCCTCGGCAAAGCCCGTTATTTCGGCATACTGACCGGTTTTTTTAAGCTCTATCCCAACGCCGAAAAAAGTCCTGTTAAGATTATTTATGTACTCCTCATATTCATCTGCGGTATAGAAAGTGCTGTAGTCGTCCAGACTCTCGAGAGTCTTTTTCAGCAGTGTCACAAGCATATCGTCATCGCCGTCAAGCAGATTTGAAATACCCATCTGCATTATCGTTTCGGCATCGAGCGTCTCATCTATGTATTCCTCGGCTATGCTCTCCGCTATCATTTGCCACGCACCGTATTCGCCGCTCAGCTCCGGTTCCGTCTGCTCCGCTTCGGTCTGTACAGACTCCTCCTCCGCGGCATATGCCTGAGCGGCAAACACAGCCATGCTTATACAGAGGAGCCACACTGCTGCCTTTTTTATTGCATTCATAATTATCCCTTTGATCCTTTCAGATAGATCTATCCAACAACAATACTCATATCATTATAAATTTTCTGCCCCTGAACCGTTATAGTGTACACGAGCCTCAGCCGTCCTCCGTCTTCTGACAGTGCATTCACTATCTTCTCTGTCTCTATCTCCATCAGCATTTTTCCGTACGGCATGCTGTACAGAGTCCTTGTACGCCGCAATTTATCAAATTTCATAACCGACGCAGTCTCTCCGTGCCGTTTCACCGTAACCGTATCTCCTGCTATTATCGTACATGCTTCTGATCCGTTTTCCGTTTTGTAGATTATATATGTCTTTCCGTCCCTTACATACAGGCTCCCCTCCGACGATTCCCTAACGGTATCGCGACGGCCGTCTATTATCTGGCGGTTTACGATGCTGATATTAAACATTTTATCTCTCCGAACCCTATCAATACTTTTCTATATCTACCTTGCTTACCTGCCCGTTTATCTTGGTTTCGAGGAATATCGAGCCGAGCTCTTCAAATCCCTCGACGTTATCGCTTACAAAATACATGTACTGATCCTTGTCCACCTTGTCGCCGTGGAGACCCCCGTCATCAAACTTCTTTTTCAGATACACCGCAACCTCTTTGCCCGGATCTATGAGCCTTACATCCTCGCCCATGTATTCGCCTATTGCTTTTTTGAGCAGCGGATAATGTGTGCATCCGAGGATAAGCGTATCGACGTCGACATCACGTATTTCTGCTAAATACTCCTCGATCATTAGCCTCGCCACGGGAGTATCAAAATGACCGTTTTCAACAAGCGGCACAAACAGTGGGCACGCTCTTGTAAACGTCTGCATAGACGGATCATATTTACGTATCAGCCGCTCATATGAGCCGCTCTTTATTGTTCCGGGCGTTCCGATTATTCCTATTCGTCCGTTTCTTGTGGCACGAACCGCGGCATAGACCGTTGCGTCAACAACGCCCACTATCGGCACGTCGAACTCATTCTTTACCGCAGGCATCGCCACGGAGCTTGCCGTTCCGCAGGCTATGACTATCATCTTCACGTCAAAGGTTTTCAGGAAGCGTATATCGTTCCTTGTATACTTTAATATGGTCTCATTGCTGCGCGTACCGTACGGCACGCGTCCTGTGTCTCCGAAATAAATTATGCTTTCGTTCGGCAGCGACTTCATTATCTGCTTCACCGCCGTAAGACCTCCGAGACCGGAATCGAAAACACCTATTCTCCTGTTATCCATTACTATTTTACCCTTTCCTCCGCAAGCTCTATAAGCTTGTCAAGCAGCTCGCTGTAGCTGAGTCCCACAGCCTCCCACAGCTTCGGATACATGCTTATATCGGTAAAGCCCGGAAGCGTGTTTATCTCATTGAGCACAACGGAGCCGTCCGAGTATCTAACAAAGAAATCTACCCTTGAGAGCCCCTGTCCTTCAAGCGCCCTAAAGCCCCTTACGGCATAGCTGCGTATAAGCTCTATCGTCTCCTCGGGCAGATCGGCAGGTATCTGGAGCTTTGTCGTGTTGTCATTATATTTTGCATCAAAATCATAAAACTCGACCGTCGGCATGATCTCTCCGACAGTCGCCGCCTCGGCATCGAAATTCCCGAGCACCGCCGTCTCTACCTCGTGTCCGTCTATATTTTCCTCAACAAGTATCTTTCGGTCAAAGCGCGATGCATTTTCTATCGCTTTTTTGAGCTCTTCCCTGTTGTGAGCCTTTCCTACGCCCACCGACGAGCCGGTACATGCCGGCTTTACAAAGCACGGATAACCGAGTTTTTCCTCTATCTCGTTCATCTTTTCTTCAATATCGTCTCCGCTCCTTACAACGACCCAGTCAGCCTGCGGTATTCCCGCCGACTCAAATACGAGCTTGGAATACGTCTTATCCATGCCGTTTGCCGACGACAGCACGCCCATGCCGACATATTTTATGCCGGAGAGCTCAAACAGCCCCTGAACCGTTCCGTCTTCGCCGTATTCGCCGTGGAGCACAGGGAATATCACATCCGGATAAAGCTTTGAAACGGTGCTTTCGCTTTCAAAAACTATTATGCACTTATCCTCTGCGTCCGGGGATATAACGGCCTTCTTGAGATTTTCCGAATCCTTTTCCCATGAGCCGTCGATTATATTCGCATGATCGCCGGTATATAAATACCATGCTCCCGTTTTTGTTATCCCTATAACTGTTATGTCATATTTATCTTTATCAAGGTTGCTAAGCACCGATGTAACGGATTTTAATGAGATCTCGTGCTCGGGCGACTGACCCCCGAATACGACGCAAAGCTTTTTCACAAAGTATCATTCCTTTCGGTATATATTCTTATTATACTATTAATTACGTCAAATTTCAAGTCATTTTTACATTTATTTTGAAATTTTCCTTAGTATCGCAAGCACATTCCGGAAATCCTCCGGCAGCTCCGCCGAAAATTCCATGAGCTCCCCCGTTGACGGATGCTCAAAGCCTATCGTTGCCGCATGGAGCAGCTGCCCCGACAAATTGAATTTCTCGCCGCTTATCCCATAGGTCTTATCGCCTACGATACTGTGCCCGATCGACGCCATATGGACGCGTATCTGATGAGTGCGCCCCGTTTCGAGCCTGCACTCGACCAATGTATATCTTCCGAATCGCTCAAGCACTCTTACGTGCGTGACCGCCTCTCGTCCGCCCGGAACGACAGCCATCTTCTTTCTGTCCGACGGGTGGCGTGCTATGGGCCTGTCGACCATCAGCTCATCTTCCTTTATGTTCCCGTTTACAAGCGCAAGATATTTCCTCAGCGCCTTGCGCTCCTTGAGCTGCGCCGCAAGCTTTATATGCGCCTCGTTGTTTTTCGCGGCGATGAGCAGCCCCGAGGTGTCCTTGTCGATGCGATGGACTATCCCGGGTCTTATAACTCCGTTTATCGCCGAAAGGTTATCGCCGCAGTGATACATCAATGCGTTCACAAGCGTCCCTGACGGATTTCCGGGCGCGGGATGAACGACCATTCCCTTCGGCTTATTTACTACGATAACGTCATCGTCCTCGTAAACTATATCGAGCGGTATATCCTCCGGCTCAGCGTTTACCGTCTCCGGCTCCGGCAGGCTTATGCACACGATATCGCCCGCGAAGACCTTGTACTTTTTGCCCTCCGCTTTGCCGTTCACCGTAACGAGCCCGTCCTCACAGAGCTTTGCCGCAAAACTCCTCGAAATATCGGAATTATCGGCTATAAGCTTATCAAGTCTCCCGCTGGACGTAAGCGTGATAACAAGCTCCTCCATTATCCGACACTCTCTTTCTTTTCAGTGTCCCCTTCGGCTTTAGTGTCTCCATTAGGTTTAGTGTCCCTATCAAAAAATATCGCGTATACGACCATCAGCGCCGCGCCTATCGTTATCGCCATGTCGGCAATATTGAACACGGGGAAATCAATAAAGGCGGTCTCTATAAAATCAACGACATAGCCGTAAAATATACGGTCCCATGCGTTGCCGAGCGCGCCTGCGAACATAAGCGCAAGAGCCGTGCACCACAGCTTGTGCTTCGGGCGCTTTATCACAAAGTAAGCTATGACTCCTATGCAGAACAGCACTGAGATCACCGACAGCACGCCGAGCCGTCCGCTGAGAATACTGAACGCCGCGCCCTCGTTCCTTACATACGTTATATTGAACAGCGGCAGCCGGGCTATCGTCTCGCCAACCTGCGCATTTGCCGTTACCCACAGCTTTGACAGCCTGTCACCCGCTATTATAACGGCCGCCGCCAAAGCGCATATGATATAATACATATTCTACCTCTCGTCGATAAATTCCAAAGCGGATATTATCTCATCCTCCGTGACGTCTGTCACCTGTACGACCTCGCCTATCGATACGGGCAGCACGAACTTAAGCTTTCCGGATACTTTCTTTTTGTCGTTCTGCATAAAATCCAAGATCCTCGCATATTCCGGCAGCTTTATTTTTGTCCTGAAGCCGTAACCGTCAAGAACAGAGATCATCTCCTTCAGCTGCTCCGAGGTGATAAGACCCCTGCCCTCGGCTATATGCGACGCCGCGATCATCCCGAGCCCGACGCATTCGCCATGGGTCAGCTCAAAATCAAACGCCGATTCCGCGGCATGGCCTATAGTATGCCCGAAATTGAGTATCGCTCTCAAGCCGTTTTCGCGTTCGTCATTCATGACGACATCCGCCTTTATCGAACAGTTTGTCTTTGACATCCTTATAAACGTATCTGTATCGAGCGATTTTATGAGCTCCGTATTGTTCTTTATGTAGTCAAAGAACCGCCTGCCTCTTATTATCCCGTGCTTTATGACCTCGCCCATGCCTGAGATAAACTGCTCCTCCGGCAGAGTTTTCAGCGTGTTTACGTTTATATAAACGAGCGACGGCTGATGAAACGCGCCGAGGATATTCTTGCTCCCGGCGAAATCAACGCCGGTCTTTCCGCCGACGGAGCTGTCCGACTGCGCAAGCAGCGTCGTCGGTATCTGGATAAATTTTATGCCGCGCATATACATCGCCGCCGCAAAGCCCGCCATATCTCCGACCACTCCGCCGCCGAGCGCGGCTATCATGCTCTTGCGGTCGAGTCCGTTTTCGATACAAGATGAGCATATGTCGAGTATCACGTTCATATTTTTGTTTTCCTCACCGGCAGGTATCACGCATACAGATACCTCCGCGCCAGACATTTGCAGCTCTTTTTTTGCCTCATCCGCATAGAGCGGGGCGACGTTCGAATCGGTCACTATCAGTATCTTCCCGGGCGAGCCTACTTTTTTTGTTTCCGCTCCAAGGTCCGAAAAGCTGTCGGTGAACACGATATCGTATGAGCGTTCTCCGAGGTCTACATATAATCTTTCCATCGTTATTTTCCCTTACTTAAAATTATAGTCTTACGCTTGCCGAAGCGTTAAGTGTCATGTCAGCAAATTCATTGTTCAGATAGCCGTAATATCCTGCGCAGGCTATCATCACCGCATTATCGGTGCAGAGAACGGGGCTCGGATAGAGCACCCTCATACCCTCCTTTGCAGCTTCCTCTGTCATTTTTTCACGCAGAGCGCTGTTTGACGCAACACCTCCGGCAAGAGTTATCGTCTTGTTCCCGGTGCGTCTTGCCGCCTCTATCGTATGCGTGCAAAGCGCATCGACCACGGCCTCTTGAAAGCTCGCGGCTATATCGGCCTTGTTATAGCTCTCGCCGTTCTGATCAAGCTTATGAAGGTAGTTTATGACGGCCGTCTTTACGCCGCTGAAGCTGAAATCAAGAGAATCCCCGTCCATGCGCACACGCGGAAAATGAACGGCGTTTTTATCTCCCTCCTTGGCAAGCTTATCGATAAGCGGTCCGCCCGGATAGCCGAGCCCGAGCACGCGCGCTATCTTGTCAAAGGCCTCGCCCGCCGCATCGTCGCGCGTTCTTGCCAGTATCTCGATATCAGTGTAGTCCTTTACCTCAACTATATGGCTGTGGCCGCCTGATGCCACAAGGCACACAAACGGCGGCTCGAGCTCCTTATGCTCGACAAAATTAGCCATTATATGTCCCTTTATGTGGTGCACCGGCACGAGCGGCTTTTTAAGCGCGTACGCAAGAGCCTTTGCCGAGGACACGCCGACAAGCAGCGCACCGACAAGCCCAGGTCCGTAGGTCACGGCAATTGCCGTTATATCCTCAAAGTCGACTCCCGCATCGGAAAGCGCCTTGTCTATAACGCCGTCTATCGTCCTTATATGCTGCCTCGATGCGACCTCCGGAACCACGCCGCCGAATTTTTTATGCAGCTCTATCTGTGTATTTATAACGTTAGAAAGCACCTCGCGTCCGTTTTTCACGACTGCCGCCGCAGTCTCGTCACAGGAGCTTTCTATCCCAAGTATCAATATGTCACCCATTCGTTTTCAACCTTTTCATCATTATGATTGCGTCCTCGTTATTGTCGCTGTAATACCGCTTTCTCTCGCCGACCTGTTCAAAGCCATATTTTCTGTAAAGGCGCTTTGCCGTTTCGTTGCTTCTCCGCACCTCAAGCGTCAGCGACCCGAGCCCGAGAGCTTCAGCTTCGTCTATAAGCCGCCCTAGAAGCCTTCCGCCCACTCCTCTGCGTCTGTATCCGGGCAGCACCGCTATATTAGTTATATCTCCTTCACCGGCGACTTGCCAAAAGCCGCAGTAGCCTATGACCGTGCTGCCCTCAGACGCGACAAAATACACCGCAAGGCTGTTTTTAAGCTCGTCCTCAAACGACCGGCGCGACCACGGCTTTGCAAAGCACTGTTTATCAAGCTCCGCGACGCCGTCGACGTCACTTTCCGTCATTCTCTGTATTTCCATTTTGAATATCCGCTATCTTTTCCGCCACATCAACAAGAGCATCGTATATCTCCCTTGCTGTTTCCCTGTATTCCTCGATATCTCCTCCATATGGATCGGAAATATCGCCGCTTCCTCCGCCGTATTCCTTAAGCGTATATACGTCGTTCCCCGCAATAGGCTTCAGAAGCTCCTTATGCGCCTCTGTCATCGTAAGTATCAGGTCGCTTTTTTCTATAAGTTCCTCCGTTATCGGCTTTGTCTGATGGAATGTCAGGTCTATGCCCATTTCGTCAAGAACCTTCACAGCGTTTTCCGACGCCTTTCCACCTACGTTGGCAAAAAGCCCCGCCGATTCTATAAGTACGTCAAGGTCATTCTCGACCGCCATCTTCTCCATTATCGCCGCCGCCATTGGCGAACGGCAGGTATTCCCGGTGCAGACAAATAAAATATTCATATTATCTCCTCATACAATATATTTCGATCACGCTGCGGAAAAAAAGCAGGATACGCCGCTTATTTTTCGCAGTGTATTATATTATAGCCGGCGGCTTTGTACAACCTATTCTTTACCGCTGCTCCGTAGCCGTCCTTTTCGCAGAACTCTGCAAAGATAATCTCTGCTCCGAGCTTGTCAAAATCCCTAAGCGCGGCAAAAAGATTTTTTGCGTATTCCTTATTGCTGCTGCCGCCGCATATCATAACGGGACTGTCGTATACATTGCCGTACATCGTGAGCACGCCAGTCACCTTTCCGGTGTTTTCAGAAAGCAGCTCCTTTATTTTATCCTGTACCGCCCCGCGCTCTCCCTCGACGACTACCACCTGTGCCTTCGGAGCATAGTGTCGGTATTTCATTCCCGGGCACCGAGGGCGTTCGTCATCCGATGCGGTCTTCATTATATTTTTATCGGCATATGCCGACGGGACTATTTCTCGTATCATTTCAAGGCTGACTCCGCCAGGCCTTAAAAGCACCGGCGCATCGCCCGATGCATCGACTATCGTCGATTCTACTCCCACGCCGCAGCTACCGCCGTTTATAACAGCTTCAATGCGCCCGTCCATATCGCTTATGACATCCTCCGCCCTCGTCGGGCTCGGGCGCCCCGATATGTTTGCACTCGGCGCAGCTATGGGCGTTCCAGCTGCCATGATGAACGCCGCCGCAGTCTCCTCTGCCGGGAAGCGTATCCCGACCGTATCGAGCCCCGCCGTAACCTCGTTCGGGATATTTGCCTGCTTTTTTAATATTATCGTAAAAGGCCCCGGCATGAACGCGTTTATAAGCTTTTCCGCATCGCCGCTTATCTCCCTTGCCAGCAGCGGTATCTGCGCCTTGTCGGCAATATGGACTATGAGCGGATTGTCCGACGGTCTTCCCTTAGCTTCGAATATCCGTTTCACTGCCGCACCGTTCATCGCGTCGGCTCCGAGACCGTATACCGTTTCGGTCGGAAATGCGACGAGCCCTCCGGCGCGTATTATCTCGCCCGCCTCGGCGATCCCGTCAATTTCTATTATTTTTGTCTTCATGATTCCCTTTCAAACTCCGAGAGCATGTCGTTCTTCATCTTCCAAAGCTCCTTTGAGAGGTCGACATAATACGAATGCGGATTTTCAAATCTCTTTACCTCTTCCCAGAGTCCCTCTACCTCAAGGCGGCAGTATTCTCTAAGCGCCTCAAGCGGCGGATTTTCATATACGAGCCTGCCCTTCTTGAATATCCTCTTAAGGAGCGGTCTTGCATAGAAATCTCTCACCGTTTTTCTTTTCCATATATGCTCCGGATCAAACAGCTCATAAGGCTTTGTATCGTCTATGACCTCGTCATGGAGCGTCACTATATCCGCCATCGCCTGTCCGGTCTCTCTCGAATAAAGCCTGTACACCTGCTTAAAGCCCGGCGTCGTTATCTTTGCAACATTCTCGCTTATCTTTATCTTTGGTATTATGCTTCCGTCCTCGCCCTCTACTGCCGCAAGCTTATACACTCCTCCGAACACCGGCTCAGAGCTTGCCGTTATCAGCCGCTCGCCTACTCCGAACGTATCTATCTTTGCGCCCTGAATGAGCATATCTCGTATTATATATTCGTCAAGTGAATTTGACGCAACTATTTTACAGTCCGGATAGCCCGCCTCGTCAAGCATTTTGCGGCATTTCTTTGAAAGATACGTTATATCGCCCGAGTCTATCCTGACGCCGACAGGTCTTGCACCCATAGGCTTCAATACCTCGTCAAAAACACGTATTGCGTTCGGGAGACCCGATTTCAGTACATTATAAGTATCTATAAGCAGCGTTGTGGTATGCGGATACGTCTTTGCATACGCCTTGAAAGCCTCGTATTCGCTGTCGAACATCTGCACCCAGCTGTGGGCCATCGTCCCGAGCGCGGGCACTCCGAATTTTTTGTCAGCAACGGCACACGCCGTTCCGACGGCGCCGCCTATATATGCGGCTCTTGCACCCTCTATAGCCCCTGTATAGCCCTGCGCGCGCCTTGAACCGAACTCCATGACTCCGCGCCCGTCTGCGGCACGGACTATCCTGTTCGTCTTTGTCGCAACAAGGCTCTGGTGGTTTATCGTCAGCAGTATCATCGTCTCAAGGAACTGCGCCTGTATCGCAGGTCCCCGCACGACCACTATCGGCTCATACGGGAATATCGGCGTTCCCTCCGGTATCGCCCACACGTCGCACTCAAATTTAAAATTCCTGAGATACTCGAGGAACGGCTCGCTGAACATTTCCTTGCTGCGCAGAAATTCGATGTCGTCGTCTGTAAACTTCAATTCGCTGATATAATCTATCATCTGCTCAACTCCCGACATTATAGCAAAGCCGCCGTTATCGGGCACGCGCCTGAAAAACATATCAAAATACGCCGTCTTTTCAGCGCAGCCGTTTTCAAAAAAGCCGTTTATCATTGTAAATTCGTAAAAATCCGTAAGCATTGTAAGATTCATTTCTGTGATCGCCTGTTCCTTTCAAAAACCAACCGCGGAGCTGCCGCCCTGCCTTACTATTCTATCGTTTCCGCCGCTCCATAACTGCCGTTCAGGTCGTATCTCACCACGGCGCGGACGCCTCTTTCGTTCGTAACGTTCGTTCTCAGGATAAATCCGTCCTTATTCATATATCTTTGCATTTTATCGTTGTTTGTATACGGACACAATATCCAGAAGGAATCGCGCACGTCTATTTCCTCCATCATGTCGAGCGTCGGGATATATACGGCGTCGTCAAGATAATAATGATACGCCGTCTTTGCGAGGTCGTCGACATTTTCCTTTGTAAAGTTGCAGTAATGCGGGTGGTCTCCAGCAACGGCAAGCCCTCTGTCGTTATAGGCCAGTATGACCTCGTTCGTAACACGCTTTATCCTCGATTTTTCCTCATCAGTGAACTCCGCAAGGAAATCGCTGTTGAGCCACGTCCTGAGGTCGCTCTGCTCCCACAAGTTATTGGTATCATTAAATTCCATCGTTTCTATACAGTCCTTTGTAACGAGTATATATGAATTGTCATTCAGCCGCTCGAATATCTCCCACTCTATCGGCTCGCCCTTATACGTTCCAAAATACATCGTTTCCTTTGTCGGCTGTACATTCATAACGACGGCCGCCAGCATAAACGCCGACGCGGTCAGGAGCATGTTGCGCTTCTTCATCATAAAGAGCGCTATTATCCCGAGAGCGAACAATATATCCATGCCGTTTGTAAACAGGAACAG
>CALXRY010000173.1 GCA_944390955.1 uncultured Clostridia bacterium
GCAACTCAATTATACAGCAAAAAGGGGGTTATTGCTATATTTTTATTAAAAAATATTCAAAATCCCATAAAATCAAGGTTTTAATGAAAATTAAAATAAAAAAACAGGGTGTAAACTTTACACTACCAATTTATGAAAAGAGGTAAAAAAATGAAATTAAAAAGGATTTTAGCAGCAGCGGTCTCCACCTGTATGGTCCTGACGGCAGCTTCGGCGCTTACGGCCATGGCGGATGGGGCTCCTACAATTACAATCTACGATTCAAACGGAGAGCAATACGGAAATATAATCACATTCACCAACGGCAACCAAATCAACCAAGCTGTTGGCAGCGCACCGGAGGGCGGAAGAGTTGTATTGAGTGAAGGCACATTTGAGCTTGAGGCAGGAATTTATATTCAGCTTACCAACACAAATACCATTACACTTGAAGGAGCCGGAAGCAGCAAAACGATCATCAAAGCAAAAGATCCAAAAACTTTTATAGATAATATAGGCAGTGCATTGACTTATAGACGGTTATTAGAGGTATATAAAAACGGCGAAGGGCTAAATGTAACCTTACAGGGGCTTACGATTGATGGAACCGGCATAGAAGGTACTACAGGGTCTATTCTTAAAAGTCCTATTGACTTTGTCCCATTGCGTTTAACAGGAACAGGCAGCAATGCCAATATTACTCTTAATGATATACAAATCAAGCGAAACACAGGCAGCAAGAACAAGGGGTGTATACAAATAGGAGCAAATAACCCTCACGCAGAGGCAACAGTAACAGCTACTAATTTATATGTTAACAGTAACGTTGGCGACAGCAATTACGCCGATATAGACATATGCGACGGAAGTTCGCTCACAGTCAATGCAGGTGGTGGATTTAACGGTATTATATTAGGTAACTGCACGATGCCCAGCAACGATGCTCCTGGTTATTACACAGCTCAAATGGAAATAGGCGATCCTGACACTTGGGGCATCACCAAACAAGATGTCACCTTCTGCACGACAATACCGTTCTTTATAGATTGCTACTATAACAGAGAAGACGAACTTGGCAATTATTCAGACCTTGTCGGTTATTTACAGGAAGACGATCTGTCAATTATAGATCAAATGGTCAATGATTTAATAATTGATGATAGCGACACACTTCTTTATGATTACACAAACTGCAACGATCAGAGAACGCTTGCAGAAGAGTTCTCCGTGGCTTTAAACGGTATTGCTACCGCGCTTGGGATTAGTGATGTTGCGGAAAGCCAGCAGAAACTTTCAGACTCTCTTGCCGCCTCTGACTGGCACACATGGTCAGATGACCAAGACACAGAGTGTGATGTATGCCACGCAACAAGAGTAATTGAACCCGAATACGATGTAAAAACCGAACATATTGATGCCACAGCAGGTACAGGTGAGCATGCAAGCACTACAGCAACAGGATTTGTTACAACGATAACCAACGCAGCCGACATAACCTCGATACAGTGGCAGATAACATCAGGCGGCGAAACAAGAGAAACGAAAGTATTTACAAACATACCGACAGCAGAAGTTACCGGAGAGCTCAAGCTCGGTATAATAATCACAGGTCTTAATGACGATGCTGCAACCGCAACAGCAATCATTAATCCTAAAGCAGAGGAGGTAACTGAATAATGAAAAAGGAATACATAATGCCCGAAATGTCGATAGCGCGTTTCAGCGTTGAAAATATCGTTACCGTTTCAAGCGGCATGACAGCCCATGACATAATTGAAGGCCAGATGACCGGAGCAACAGGCGTGTACTCAGACAATTGGGACACAATGGAGGTTGTTCCTTCGGCAAACAGCATACTTTCAATAAACTAACAAATAAAAAAAGCCGTCCGTTCTCCGCGGGCGGCTTTTATCTTTTATATATACTTTTCTATCATATCCTCGAAATCGTCCATCGAGTGCGCTCCAACGAGCTTATCGACAGGCTTTCCGTTTACAAAAACTATGATAGTTGGTATCGAGACGATTCCATATTTTGCCGCAAGACTACCCTCTTCATCGACGTTCACCTTGCCGACCTTGACCCTTCCGTCATATGTCTTGGCAAGCTCCTCAATAACTGGCGCGACCATCTTGCACGGGCCGCACCATGTCGCCCAGAAATCAACAAGCACCGGCATTCCGGAATTGATGACCTCTCCCTCAAAATTCGATGACGTTAATTTAATTTCCATCTGACATTCCTCCTGTTATATTTTTCTGTTTACATACTTTTTATCTTTGACTGCACATTCGGCTTTTCCGTTTGTAAGGTCGATTATCTGCGCCATGAGCCGCTCCGTTTCGCCTATAGGCGAGCATATGATAAGCTCCACATTCTCGGCGTACACCGTATCCTCGAGCATCAGCCTGTCCGCGGCTATCTTATGCTGAAGTTTCCCCGCCATATTGTAATCGAGCCTTACGGAAAGCACGTTACACTGCTCGCGCATTATTATTTCCGACGCCTCAAGTCCTTTGCTTGCCGATGCGCCGTATGTATGAACAAGACCGCCCGTTCCGAGCAGCGTGCCGCCGAAATACCGCGTCACGACTACGATAACATCAACAAGCCCCGCCTTGCGTATTGCATCGAGCACAGGCATACCCGCCGTTCCAGAAGGCTCGCCGTCGTCGCTGTATCGGAATATATTGTTCTCGTCTATGACATACGCATATACATTATGCGTCGCGTCGGGATATTTTGCGCGTATTTTGTTCAGATATTCGATCGCATCCGGCTCGTTATCGACCGGCATGACATGCGATATAAATTTTGATTTTTTCTCTATAAGCAGCGTTTCCGATTCTCGCAACACCGTCTTATAGCTTGTTTTTTTTGACATAGCAAATTTCCCTTCCAGCCGTCCGGAGCCATTTATATCCACGTATATTTCTTTTTCTCTTCTCCGAACAGGTAAAAGCGCAGGTTATCGTCAATGATTATACAGAAAAAACTCAAGACGAACCACAGCACCATATACGGCAGGCAGACCTGGCCCATGATGTTATACGGCATATCCGAATAATCCCAGACGTCAAGCCTGAGCCGTATATTCAGGATATACCCGAACACAAACTCGAGAGCCGTTATGACAAACGCCCCGAGAAGCATCTCAAAAAGCACGGGAGTTTCCCAGCTTGAGCGCTCGTTTATCAAACCTATCACCAGAAAACACAGCCCCCCGAGAAAAAACATGCTCCAGTGTGAATACCCACGCCACAAAAGCTCTATCAATATATACGCGATCCCTCCGATACAGAACAGAACCGCGCTCTCCGCAGCATCCTTCATACCTTCCTCCTTGCCATGACGTCTACATCATATTATATGAAGGATACTCGGATTTTAAACTTTTTATCGCCTTAAATATCAAGATTGGACACGTATTTTGCGTTCTTTTCTATAAATTCGCGTCTCGGCTCGACCT
>CALXRY010000174.1 GCA_944390955.1 uncultured Clostridia bacterium
CCCGCCGCCTCTCAGGCGCTTTTTTTTTTTTTTTTAAGCACCGCACAGAGTAACTACCATACTGACCGCAGTTCCCACCACTGCATAAAAAATAGTGTTTGCATACGCGATCCAGATTCCGTCGTAATGTATGACCTCATCATACGCTCCGAGCGAAAATCCTGACGGCCACAGCCAGACATTCCCCGCAAGCACCTGCTGCGGGTCGGATATCGATGCGGATATTACATAGATAAACGGGTAAATGGCCGCCACAGATAAAAGAGTAAGTATGATAATTGTGAATACTCCGAATACTTTTTCTCCCTTTGTTTGTTTCATTTTGGCTGTTTTCCCTCCTTAGTCTACCACAAGCTGTATTCCGTAATTCTCTTGCTGAGATAATTTGTCGTGCACACAAGGATCATGCCCACGAGACCGTTGAAAAGTCCAACTGCCGCCGCAAGTGAATAGTCAGCGTCTATAAGTCCTGTTCTATATACGTATGTATTGATTACATCCGCCGTCTCATATGTCGTCGGCTGATAGAGCAGTATGATTTGCTCATAGCCTACATTCAGCATATTTCCTATCTTCATTATAAACATCATTACCATCGTCGGCATGATGCCGGGCAATGTAATATGTGTCGTCTGCTTCCAGCGTCCAGCTCCGTCTATAACGGCAGCCTCATACAGGCCCTCGTCTATGGCGGTAAGCGCCGAAAGATAGATTATGCTGTTAAAGCCCGCCGTTTTCCAGATATTCATGATCGTAAAAATACCTCTGAAATACTCGGGCTGGGTCAGGAAATACTTCCTTTCGCCCCCGAACAGCGCGATAATGTTGTTTACAATACCTGTGCTCGGTGATAAAAAGCTTGTAACAAGTCCCGCAATAACGACCGACGATATAAAATACGGTATATATGTAGCCGTCTGCGCAAACTTTTTAAAGGTCTTCTGACGCACCTCGTTAAACAGCAGTGCAAGTATTATCGGAGCCGGAAAACAGAACGCCAGATCGTACAGACTGATCACTACGGTATTCCTTAATATCCTCCAGAAATACGGCCCTGAAAAAAACTCGACAAAATTATTCAAGCCCACCCATGGGCTTTCGCTTATTCCTTTGAATACATTATACTCCTTAAACGCTATCTGCAATCCCGCCATCGGCTTGTATACAAATATAACAAAGTATGCCACAAACGGGATAAGCATGATATATAGCAGCTTATCGCGCATTATATCAACGCCCAGCCGTCTGAAATATATTTTTGCATCTTTTCCGGCGGCAGGCTTTTTTTCTTTTGTCTTAAGCCTTTTATTTTTCACAGCCGTCATATTTGCCATCGTCATTCCTCCAATGCCAATCACTTTTGTAATAAAATTTTATCAGACGTGCTTTCTAAAGTCAATTCTTATTGCTTGCTAAGAGTTGACGTTTTTTGTTGTTCTTAAAATATATCATTTTTTATAAGGTTTTGCCGACGTTTAGAGCAGATGACGGCTTTTACGCCATTTTAGTCCTTCATTTCATGCGATTTTCACAAACACAGCAAAAAAAATCAGTCAATGCCACAAAACAGAGATTGTTATAAACCACAAGCTAATTTATAATAAGTATATAAATTTTTTTAATATAAAGGAGGTTTTTTTATGAAAGGTAATCGCAAAAAGAGAATTGCGTCCGCGCTGCTCGCAGCCGTGCTGATGTCCGCATCGATGGGCGCGTCGGCTCTTGCTGCTGAAGACCAAATTCTGCTTGACGAGGATTTCGACGGTTATGCCGCCGAAGGCGAAAATCTTATCGGAAAGCTGATCAGAACACAGGACAAACTAGATACGGACGGTTATCCGAATGATGTATGGAGCGTTAACGCCGTAGCATACACTAACGGAAACAGTATCACTGAGCCTGCGGCATTTGTTCATTCGCCGTATGGAGAGGAAGATAACTTCTGTGCATACTATTACGCTCCGCCTGATTCAGACAGCTCCCGCTATGACCAGCTGATATACAACTTCGGCAATATCCTCACGGACGGCGACACTCTGATATTTGAGGGAAGAATAAAAAATACGCTTTGCTATCAGAACGGCGCATCCTCCGGAAATTTCGGAAACAGCTTTGAGCTCGGCCTAAGCGGCACAGGCGGGTATTCGACAGTTCTTGCAATCGATTCCGGAGTGACGCTCGGCAAAAGCGGGAAGGACTGGGGATTGTATAATCTTGCCGGTGACTGGCTCCACTTCAGCCTGTCGGTAAAGCTCAACGCAGCCGATATGTCAAACTGCCCTGTTAATCTGGTGCTCAGCGGCTATACGATACAGAATAACCCCGCTGACTATACGCGCTCGAGCACAGTCGATCTGTCACGGTTTACCGTTCCGGAGAATATCGATTCTGTACGCCACAGAGGCGTTATACAGGCAGACACTGCCATGTCGGATCCCGGCGATACAATCGACACGCAGCGCCACGGTATTTACTTTGACGATGCGAAAATAATAAAGGCCGGAGACTTTGAGATGACACTCGGCGAAAGCGAAGATTATTCGAAGCTCAGCCTTTCCTTTAACCACAGCTTTAATACCAAGCTGAACGAAGAAGGCGGATATGCCAATGTGGGAGCAGAGTCTTTCGAGATCACAGACGGAGCCGGTAATGTGGTTGATATTTCCAATGTTGAATACAACGTTATCGATCCTACATATGTAACATTAACGCTTGACCAAAGCCCGCTTACGCCGAACACAACATATACGGTAACTTCAACTGTTAGAGACGTTCTTGGAAATACTCCCGGTT
This sequence comes from uncultured Clostridia bacterium, assembly GCA_944390955.1. Taxonomy (GTDB): domain Bacteria; phylum Bacillota; class Clostridia; order UBA1381; family UBA1381; genus Ornithomonoglobus_A. Next base: position 2,794 of record CALXRY010000174.1, read on the forward strand.
CCGCCTCGTTTACGACCTCGGCCTCAGCGCCGCAAGTTTCCGATGTCTCATCTCCTGAAAAATTTGCTGATGATACGTCTGTCGCTTATGCATACACCTTTACCGTGACGCCCAACAACAACACTATCACGGGAGTACGAGTCAGCTCCGATACCGAGTTGACAGGCTCGACTGAAAAGACAGTAGATCTTCCAAGCACCGAAAGCGAAATCAAATTCGGTATTATTGCCGTTCACGAGCTGGCTGGCAACGAGACCGCGGACAGCGTAACAGCTCCGGAATTCACGGCAGAAGCAATATATTGACACTAAGCCATGCAGATCAGGCACATAAAGAATATATACATATTAGTTAAGAAAGGATATTACCATGAAAAAATACGAAGATCCGATTATCGAAATCAAACTATTCAACGCTGAAAATATAATTACCGTCTCAGGTGTATCGGCGATTGACGCTGCCAGGGAATCCCTTGGCATAGACACGGAAGACGGGGTTGCTTCAAGCAATCTGTTTGAATTTATATTTTAAATTATATAGAGTCATTTCCATATAAGTAAAAGGCATAAAACGGCGCTGTATTTTTATAACAGCATATCCCCTCTCATCAATCTCTCTTTAACTGTATCATTACAGCGCCGTTTTTATTTTAAAGTTAAGGAGGTACACATGACTAAGAAATTACGGGCAGTCATAAGCTCATTTATCGCAGCGGCAATGACGGTTTCCGTTTTACCGTCAGTCTTTGCAGCCGATACTGTTGCGCTTTATGATGATTTCAGCAGCTATGAAGAAGGAACATATATCACTCTGAACAACAGCAACTGGGGACAGGTAACGGAAGGATCCATAATAGCTGCTGTTGATCCTCAGGATCCGTCAAATATCGTTGGCAAATACACGGGAGCAAACAACGGCGACTTTGTTACACTGAGAAAAAGCACTCAGCTTGACGATCCTCTCATAATAAGCGGCAGGATAATGCTGCTCCATGACGCAGCGACGTTCACGCTCGGCCTGAGAGACCAGGTCGGTTCGCCGAACATGGCGTATATATCAAGCAAGCGACTGTATATGACAAACAGCAGCGGCGGCGGTGTGAATACAGGCATCACAGTAAAAACGAATGAATGGATATACTTTGCATTCGGACTGCGCTCAAATGCAGATCCAACTCAGAGCAAAACATACATAAAGCTCTGGGGAAATGGAGTAGACAATGCGGGCTCCTCAAACGGCTATGCAGAGGGTGTTGTCAACCTGGAAAACGCAAAGCTTACGGATACTCTCGTGCGCTTTGATTCACAGGCAGAAAGAGTTCTTTTCGACGATATTAAGATGCTCAACGCGCCGACATTCGATATAACGATGCCGGAAAACACAAACATTACCGGCAGCAGCATTACATTAGACTTTAACCATGAGATCAATCCCGGTACGCTTGACGCATCAAAAATCTCCGTTACAAACAACGCGAACAGCTCTCCGGTCTCCGTTACCGGCGTGACCGTTGCGGAGGATCTGATGAGCGCCGAGGTTACGTTTGGCAGCGCGCTTGCTTCAAATGCAGTGTATAAAGTAGAGCTTGCCAATGACGTATACGATATAGCACACAGCAGACCGGCAAATAATCTGTATTTCAGTACGGACGGCACCGAACCCCCGGTTTCAGAGCAGCTGCCGGTGCTTGTTGACGGCATAAAGATTGAGCCCTCGCAGCTTGACCTGAAGCTCGGCTTTGAGGAGCGCTTTACGGGCAAGAATCTTTACACACCCGATACGCTCTGCCAGCTGAAATATACGATTTATCCACAGACAGCAGATAATCAGAAGCTCGAATGGTTCAGCGACAACGAAGAAGTCGTTACCATAGACAAGGATACCGGAAATATCCGAACGGTCGGCGAGGGTACAACGACTGTTTATGCACAAGCAACCGACGGAAGCGGTGTAGTTTCGGCAAAAACGACCGTAAATGTCGGTCCGGGCTATGATACCGAAACGCAGCAGATGTGTCTTTCCGATACGGACACGCCGAGAATAGATACAGAGGAGTATCTTTCATGGCCTACAGAGATAGGCGATCCTCAAGTCGCTCTTTGGAAGGACAATAATACCGGCGCGTTCTCAGTAACGATAGACGACGGTATATCCGGAGATTTTGACAGATGGATAGCAATGTCTGAAAAATACGGCTTTGAGTTCACATTCTTTATCCCCGGCATAACGCTTGAGCAAGCCAATATGAAAGAGCCCGTACAGAAGCTTATAGATGCCGGTATGGACGTTTCATCACACACATATACGCACGTTTCAACCGAGGAACAGGGCACATACACAAGCGGATGGTGGTTTGAGGATCTCGGTCATGCAGCTCGAGTCCTCAAAGAAAATTACGGAGTAACCGCAAAAACAGTTGGCTATTCATACGGTACGCTCGGGCCGAATGTTCTTAAAGCAGATAACGCAGATTACATGCACGAATATCACATTGCCGGAAGAGGCACCGGCGGAGCGATCAATCCTCCTGACACAACGAATTATGATTTTATCGGATCTGAAAGCATGTTCGGAAGTGTAAAGCTTGAATATGATACAGGCAACGGTCAGTGGAGCAGCATGGAGGGACGCATAAAGAGCCTCTATGATGAAAATTACACTCAATCCGGCGAGACCCATATAGGCGGATGGTCGAATATCCATTCGCACGGCATAGATGCGACCGGCTGGGCACAGGATGAGGACGGCAACCAGATACATGCCGTAAACCCTGATCTCGGTTATGCAGCAACGGTTGAGGAAATGCTGACGTATGCTTTTGACAACTACCTCCAGCCCGCACGCGAGGCAGGCTTGGTATGGGCCGATACATTCACAAATATAGCAATGTATGGTCAGGAAAGAGATACCGCAGAAGTTACTGTTACTGAAAACACCGCGGATACCATCAAATTCAATGTTACGGATAAGATGAACGATGAATATTTCGATTTCCCTCTCACAATAAAGTTCAAGGTAAATGATGACTGGGAGAAGGTCGGCGCAACTCAGAACGGTGAGCCTATCGAGGTCATCGAAAAGGAAATAGACGGCAGCAAGTATATAATGGTAAATGCAGTTCCCGACAGAGGTGAGGTTACAGTCCTGCCCAATACCGCAACAACTACACCTACCCCGTCCGCAACGGCCACACCGACTCCAACGGCTACTGCAGGAGCAACGGCAACTCCCGCTCCTTCGGCGACACCGACTGCTACTCCAACAGCAGCACCGACAAACACCCCTGTCGAGGGCGAGGATTATGTTCTTCTTGACGAGGACTTCGATGGCCTTGCAGCAGACGGCGAGGTGCTTGAGAATAAGATCATAAGAGCACAAAACAACAAAAACAATACAAGCCTGCCAACTGATGTATGGAGCATAAACGCAACAGACTGGACAAACAGCAACGTAAATGCGAACGGCGAGCCGGCGGCATTCGTTCTCCCGTATGATTCGGACGACAACTACGGCGCATACTTCTACACTTGGGATACTACAGGCACAAGCGGAAGCTATGCACGCTTTGATTATGAGTTTGACAGCTCAACTCAGCCCGAGGACGGCGACACGCTGATCATAGAAGGTAAGATAAAGATGTCCGAATATCTGAACGCCTCAGGCAATCTTGCAAACAGCTTCGGCCTGAATTTTGTAGGAGTTACCGAGACACGTCCGGCCGGAAACGGCACAAAGCAACTTATGCTGGTAAGGCACTGCATAGACGGACCTACTGAGGTCGTAAACGGCGTTCAAAACAGCACCAGATTATCAAATTACAAGAACATGGCTGACGACTGGATATATTATTCGGTAGCAGTAACACTTGACAATGATAATTTATCTCAGTGCCCGGCATATATAACGATAAGCGGCCGCAATGATTCAAATACGGAATATTATAAAGCCGGCACTATCGACTTAAGCCCATTTATGGACGTATCCAACATACGTGCCGTACGCTACGGAGTTACAGTGCAAAAAGCGGACAGGATATCGGATTCCGGCTCTGCCGATGATATGTATCACGGCATATACCTGGACGACGCAAGGATAATCAAGGCGGGCGAATTCAAGATGACGTCGGATGAGGGCCTCACGGACGGGCAGATAAGCTTTGACTTCAGCCACGCATTCCGTACGGTAATGTCGGGTAACAACATCGGAGCAGGGAACTTTACCGTAAGCGGAAGCGACGGAAGCACTGTTCCCGTGACCGCAGCGGATTACGACATTGCCAATCCGACAAGCGTTACGCTAACGCTTGATGAAAGCGCAGTAAAGCCGGGAGTGACCTACACAATATCCTCGACTGTACAGGATGTGCTCGGCAATACACCGTCGGCAGCGTCATTCACAACAGAGTCTGAAGCTCAGACGCCCGAGGTGTCCGATGTAGTCCGCAGTGATCAGATATTTACGGGGAACGATAACGATATAGCATATGCATATACGTTCACCGTATCAACAAACGATGCAACATTGACGGGTCTTGAGCTTAAAATCACAAACGGTATAAATCTTCTTGAGGGAGACCTCACAAAAGAATTTGAAATACCTGCTGTTGAAGGCTCGGATATAAAATTCGGTATAATCGCCGGACATACCCTTGCAGAAGGTGAAACGGCAGAGGACGTAACACCGCCCGAATTTGAAGCGGTACCGATATATTGATATTTATCAAACTAAAAAATCCCCGGATTCTCTCCGGGGATTTTTTTAGTTCTCTTCTCTTATAAACTGTATATTCCTGATCTTCATATCAGCAAAGTTCGATGCACCGAAGCTTATCTCCATTTCGTGATTTCCGCTTGTCAGCGTCATTTCTCCGACCTTAAGAGTTTTAAATTCTCCGTTCGTTCCGCACATGGAAGCAGCTATCGAATTATCCTCCGCCTTTGCAAACAGCGCCATCTGCGCAAGCTCTGATTCATCTGAGGATGCATAAATATAAAGCGTATATTTTCCGTTCTGCTTAACTATAAGATCACACCTCACGGCTGTACCTGCCTTACCATCTATATCACACATCAGCGTACAGTTATTGCTTACGAAAAAGTCACCGAGCTCGCCTGTGCTTCCGGTTTCCTCTGCCGCGGCTTCTCTGCCCTTTATCACACGATAAATTGTTGATCCGCCGTCTTTTTTGACAATGATCTCGACGGTATCTCCTATACGACGCATATCGTAACTGCCGCTGCATACGCATTCGGTATTTTCTATATCCTCAGCATAATAATCTGTAACATACGGGTCAAATCCCTCTACCGACTCACCGTTTATCGTTATACCTTGGAGCGCCGCAATATCCGGCAGCCGCTCCTCCGCAGATATTTCGCTCACGCCCACACTCCTTAAAAATGCAGGTAACTTCATGATAAAGCCGCAGATATTTTCAGCACACCGCTGCAGCTCACCGACAGTCAGTCCGCCGTTTTCAAGTTCGTCCATTATATCGTCAAGGCTGTTGTCACCGGCGGTGAAATTATCGGTGCACATATGGACATCATTCTGAGCTCTTACCATTGCCGCCTTATGCCTTATCGAAGGTTCGCCTCCGGTTTCCTTGTTCATCGTCGCCCACCAGTCGGTCATCACCATTCCGTCAAAGCCCCATTCTCCGCGCAGGAGAGTCGTTGTAAGATCGTAATTTGACGCACTCCACCTGCCGTTTATAGGGTTGTACGACGTCATAACGGAGCGCGGTTTTGCTGTTTTTACGGCGATCTCAAAGCCCTTTAAATATATCTCCCTGAGCGCCCTTTCCGAGACTACCGCCTCAACCATATTACGCTCGTATTCCTGATTGTTGCAGGCAAAATGCTTGATCACGGCCGAGCAGTTGCCCGCCTGAATACCCTTTATAACGGCTGCCGCCATCTTTCCAGTAAGCACGGGATCTTCTGAAAAATACTCAAAATTCCGTCCGCACAGAGGATTCCTGTGAATATTCATTCCCGGACCGAGCTGTGCGTCTATCTTATTCATGGAAAGCTCTATGCTCTCCATTCTATACATTTCCTCAACAATATCCGTATTCCATGTACATGCCTGAAGCGTTCCGCACGGAAGGTTTGTCGCTGCCTCGTTACAGTCCATTCGTATCCCTGAGGGGCCGTCCGCCGTGCTGCATGACGGTATCCCGTATGCGATAAGACTGTCCGTTACACCTCCGAAGCAGGATGCTGTTCCCGGGGTAACTCTCGGGCTGAGCATTCCTTCTCCCCTAACGATCGCCGCAAGCTCATCCTTTGAAAGCTGCGCGATAAAGTCCTTAAGCCCGGCGTTTCCATTATATACGTCCATGAGCTTTATGCCCTTGTCACCTATTATTTCATAACTTTCTGGCAGATTTTCCTTAATGCGCTGCTCCATGCTCTCCTGCCGAAGCGGTGTCTTCTCGTACACCGGCTTCAAAACGCCGCATTCATCCTTGCGTATCAGCCTTGCAAATTCCGCCACGGGAGCCATGGCCTGGTTGCACCTTTTTACGACCAGCTGTTCGCTCTGATGATATATACACGCTATAACTGTGTCACGGATATTTCTTCCGACATGTATCTCATAATCTCCTTTTTCAAGAACATAGCAGAATCTCTCACCCGTAACTCCGCTATCATCATACGCCGCCATATCGTCTATGTCAAAGGACAGAGTAAGTATCTCATGCTCTCCGGCTTCAAGTTCGCGTGTTTTCCCGAAAGCTATCAGTTCTCTTGCCGGACGTCCGAGCTTTCCGCTCGGCGGCGCAAAATAAACCTGAATAACGCCTTTTCCGCTTCTTTCCCCGGTATTTTTCACCTTTACCGTGACAGAGATATTTTTATCGCCGGTCTTCGCTTCCTTAACGGCTATGGCAAACCTTGTATATGATAGGCCAAAGCCAAACGGATACAGCACCTTTTCCCTTGCGAACGTCTCAAAATATCTGTAACCAACGTAAATATCCTCTTTATAAAATACTCTGCGCGCATCTCCGAAGCCCGCGGCTGACGGATAGTCCTCGTAATTATACGCTATCGTATCGGCAAGTCTTCCCGACGGCGATACATCGCCGCTCAGAATGTCTGCCACGGCCTTTCCGCCGTACTGACCGCCCTGCCATACAAAGGCCGCGGCGCTTATATTATACTCCTCAAGCCATTTCAGGTCTATTATATTTCCGCAGTTTATTATGACTGCCGTCTTGTCAAAGTATTTTACTATCAGCTCTATAAGCGAGCGCTCTTTACGCGTAAGCAGCCAGCTGCCCTCAATATTCTGATTGTCATAAGATTCGCCGCTTACCCTGCCGAGCACGATGACGGCGTTTTCCGAAAACTCCCGGGCGCGCCTTACCGTTTCCTCGTCAAGCTCTATCTCCCTATCGGAAAAATCGGCTTCAAATGTATTTGAATAATCCGCCGGATTTTCCTTTACGAGCCTTTCATATTGAGCGGCCAGCTCCTCGTTTATCTCTATATGCGGATTTTCGCGCAGCCCGTCGATTATATTCACAACGCGCCGTACGTTTACCGCACCGCCGGAGCCTGTTCCGCTCTTGTAATAATTTATCTGCGTCCGTCCGAATATATTCACCTTCCGGTCACGAAGCGGAAGCATATCTCCGTCGTTTTTCAAAAGCACCGTTCCCTCGGCGCTGACTCTTCTTGAAAAGTCCGCCAGTCCTGCTATGTCCATTTACTGCAATCCTCCTCTGCAAAAGATGTTCCGGTATTCCCGTCACTGCAATCATACCAAAAACATCTCAAAAAATCAACCCTTATATTAAATTTTACATAGTTCTCACATACACCGAAAGGAGCCGCCGCTAAAACGCGGCAGCCCCATTTCCTAATCTGCTTATCTGCTTACGGCAGGGCTCAGTGAATCCATCGTTTCCGCCGAATCCCAAAGCATGCATTTTACTGTGATGCTCTCCGCTTCATCGGTGCCTACCGGCACGCTTATGCGCTCAAATGCCGGCTCGCCGCCTTCGGGGAGTGTAACGTTTCTTATCTCGCAGCTCTTCAATACTCCGTCTGAATATACTGCAAACAGCATATCCGCATCGGTGCCGCCAAGGCCCGGATCAAGCGTTGAAAGTCTTACGCTTATATCCGCATTATTTCCGGCAGCCTCGCCTACGCTGTCTACTCTGCCGACTACTGTGCCCTCGCTGTCTGCCGACAGGATATTGACATTGGACATAACCGCCTCTGTCAAATCTGTCGAATATGTCGCCCTAACATCGGCTATCTGTGCCATATGGTATGCCGTAGCGCCGTCCTGCTCGGAATATACCGGGAACTCTATCTTTATATATTCGGTCCCTTCGGGCAGGCTGTCGAGCGTCAGCTGTATCGGATAATAGCCTCTGTCTATCATCTCCGACCACTCGCCCTGAGTATCGTCGGCCACCTTTGTAAATACCTTATCGGATGATGCTGCATATACCGTAAACGGATTTGCACATGCGCCCTCGTTTCTGTAAAGCTGCAGCGAAAGCGATGTAAATTCCCCGTAAGGTGCACGGTATATTACGTATGATGTGCTGTCGGCCGTATCCGCCGCCGTTCTTGCAAAGCCTATATTGCTGTCGCCGCCTACGCCCGAAAGTATGCTGAGATTGCCGCCAAATTCATATACGTATCTGTAGTCGTTGGCCTCGTCCTCCAATACTCCATTGAGCAGATCTTCTGTTGTGAAATCAACAGCTGCATCTGCGGCAGCCGTACCTGCGGCATCCTGTGCTCCGCTTACCGTCAGCGTATAATCGGTACCGGAAGCAAGAGGCTCGGTAAAGCTTACCGTATACGCCTTTGCGTTTGTCTGAGGCGAAACAGCGAATCCGCCGTCAAAGCCTATTGCGTCCGCAACAGAAGCCGCATCCATAACTCTGTTGAATACAAGCTTCACGCTGTCGCCGTTAAAGCTGCTTGCCGTAAGCTCCGGCTCCATCGGCAGCTCGTCGAATACGAGCACCGATCTTTGAGCGTCCATTGCAAGCTCAACATTACCTATAAGAACTTCATTTACGCTGTCACTTGCATTTACAATAAAGTCCTCGGGGAACGATACCTTTATAAACTTCGTCCCCTCGGGAAGCCCAGATTGATCTTTATAATCAACTCTGTACAGCCACCAGTCGTTTCTGTCTCCAACCTGATTATAATCCATAACGACCTCTGTATACTCTGCTCCGTCCGGCGAAGCATACACCTTTATCGGTGAGAATCTTGCGGTATCGCTCGTTGAACGCGAATACGTTCTCAGGTTCACGCCCGTAAAATACGATGTACCTGCCGAATATATAAGCGAATGTACTCTGCCGTCCGCCATATCATATCTTGCATATGCCGTATCGTTTTCACCTGTATTAGTATCGACTATGCTTGCCTGACCGATACCGTTCTCACGGCTTGTAAACACTACCTCGCTGCCGTTGGGATCTGCTGTACACGGATCAACAAGAACGCCGTCCTCGCTTGTTGTACGTGCCGTTATATACTTAGTCTCGCCGGCAGGTATCTCGACGCCTTTGCCGCTTGCGTTTACCCATACGGTCATATCCGAAGGATTGTATACAGTCGTTATATTGCTCTCGTCCGTACTTATAACAAGCTCATCGATCGCCATAAGATATTTTGCTATCTCGATATTTGAAGCGTAGTATATATCGTCTCTGTTGCCTACCAACTCATAGACGGCCTGCGTTGCAGCCTTGTTGTCGTCGTTCAGCTGATAGCCGTGACCCCATACCTCCATAAGCTTCATTTCCGAAGGCGACATCGAAACGAACGTCTGCGCGTCACTCTGGAATTCGCCTATATTATACTGGAAGCATGTCGGGTTCCAGTTATAGAGATCATCCGGTATCTCAAAGTTTCTTGAGGAATATGTGCTTCTTCCGTAGAGTATACCGTTATCCTTAAGGATCTCCTTTTCCTCTTCGTTTGCGCTCTCGCCGTTAGGATATGCAATACCCTCTATCGCACCCTCCGTTATAGCCGGAAGCGCCTCGATATCGGCCTGTACGGCGTCCTCAAAGAAATCGGGAGTATACTCCGAATATTTTGTATGATATGCGGTGTGAGCGGCTACCTCAAAGCCCGTATATAATTCCTTGAATGCCGCGGCGTCTGTGTTATAGTCGTTAAACAGTCCCGAAGGCATATTGAACGTACCCTTTATGCCGTTTGCGTTGAATACGTCAACGAGCCACTGCTCATTTTCATAGTTCAGATATCCGTCGTCAAAGCTTGCCGTGAACGCCTTGAGCTTGCCCTCGGGCCATGCCTTTACAACGTCTGCCGATACGGGATTTTCCGGCAGAACGACCTCGGAGCCGTCATGCGATATTCTGACGCTGCCCTTGTCGGGAACGGTCTCCACAAACAAATATCCGTCCTTCATCGAAGTCGTAAGTTCCTCATCGTTCTGAACGGCCGTAACGCCCGTCCAGTCCTCGGGGATATTGACCATTATCGTCAGAGGATAATCAAATTCCTCGTCGCTCATGCTGTCCGTCAGATCGTATACTATCTCATTATCGTCAGCTGTTACAACATTCAGCACCGCGCTGTCGCGCTCCTGACCGTACTTTGCAATATCAAGGAAATCGTCCGTCCATAATTCATCTCCGGCCTCCTGCAGATATCCAAATGTATCGTCAAATATCATGATATTTGTCGCCTGCTGACCGGGATATGACGGGTTGTTTGACGACGGCGCCTCCGCAAGCGAATGAACGAGCAGTATCGCCCAGCCGCCTATATTTGCGGTTCCGTTATATGTATAATTTTCATCATACAGGGATTTTATAACCCCCTCTATCGCAATATCGCTCGTGCCGTAGGTCGTTGCATTCCATGTATGTATGCTGAAGCCTCCGAGAGCCATATAATCCGTTGCGAACTGATTACTGTTTACATTCCTTGTCGGCATATTTATGCCTGAGCCTGTACCGCCTCTTGCGGCAATATAATACAGCGAGGCATACGCCTTTTCATCAAACGGAACGCCTCTTACGCTCTCGTCTTCATAGTTTACATTGTCGCTGTACGGCTGAAGTCCGTACGGATACGCCAATATTCTTGCGCCTATCGTGCGCACCGGCTGATAATACTCCTCTATCAGCTGACCTGTCGTAAGGAATTTCTGCTGATGGTCGCTGTGGTGTGTTCTTGTATGCGACTGTATATCCATTCCAGCATCTACAAGCGGCTGGAACATGTTCTTAAAGCCATCTGTCGCAGCCTCATTGGTCCACGGGAAAAATGTTATATTATAGCCGTATTCATTTTTATAATTTATCCAATCCTGAAAGCTCTGATAATATATATTTCCGTCATCCGTTGTAATCGTAACGGCTCCCGTTGCGTTGTCTTTCCAGAGCGCTACCTTTGCTACCTCTTCCTCCGTCGGATATTCAAGCGCCTCTGCTATATCTCTGTCCGGCACCTCCTCCGGCTTAAGATTAAGCTTTTGGTCGTCTGCCCGCTCTTCGGTGACCGTTACGTCTATTGTTGATCTTACACCGCTTCCGTCAGTAGCCTCAACCGTAACAGTTGCATGTCCCGGAGCAACGGGGATCACATTTCCGTTCTGCTCGACTGTTACAACGGAATCGTTGCTGCTGCTCCAGCTGAGTGTCTGGTTTGCCGCATTTTCGGGGAATACCGTTGCCGCAACAACGCAATCAAGTCCGAGCTCCGAAAGATTCTCCGGAAGATTGAGGATCGTAGGATCAAGCGATATTCCGTTTACGAGAATATCTGCCTCCTCCGATGCGGGAGGCTCACTGTCGTTCGTGCTCAGGTATACCACATTCCCGCATGTATTGTTTATATAATCCCTGACCGCCGTGCTTGCGGAAAGCCTGTAGACTGTATCTCCCGCAAAGCCGTCTGCCGGAATGATAACGGCAGACGTTACCCAGCCTGTATTTTCGTCAACTGCCCATTTTTCTTCTCCTGCCGGAACGGCCGAGGTGATCTCAACTGGCGTTCCCGACGATGTCTCAAGCCTGAAGTTATCAGCTGCTATAAGCGACTTTGCTATCGGGCGCGAGAAATTGACCGTTACGCTGCCGCTTACGTTCTTGTTTTCGGGAATGGACATCTCAAACTCCGAGACTTGCTCTACTACCACGTCGTCCATATAAACGCCGCCGGTATTTCCACCCTGGTTTGAATCCATTCTGATCATATTGACAAGATTCTGATCGGTCATGTCAATCGTTGTCGTCATATAAAGCGAATCCACAGGATTTCCATCGTTATCCTGGAGTCCTTCCTCGCTCTCAAAGAAGAGGCTGAGCGTGCTTTGGGACGGATCAACTACGTCTACATCTATACATATATCATAGTCTATCCATTTTTCGGGCACCCATTTGCCTATCCAAGCATAATTCTGCATAATGCGGCAGGAATTATTATTCCCTTCCCTCATGTTGTAGAAATATACTGCCTGATTATACCCGGGTATGTTGAATACCATCTGCGAATCGGTAAGATATATCCTTCCGCTTATGACTGTAGGTGTATGCAGATCTATCTGCGGTGTACGGTTAGTTATGTACGAGCCGGTGGCGCCGCCTTCGGCATTTCCCCAGAAGCCGACCATATTCGTGTCATCGGTCGGATCCTTCACAGCGTAAAAGCCGCCGCTCTGGACCTGCTCCCATACTCCGCCGTTGGCAGCGACAGGGATAGCCTGTCCCTCCGTGTATTGTTCAAAATTATCCGCAAAATAATATGCGCCGGAATCTTCGGCATCTGCCATGCTCGGCATTACAGCCATTGCCGCCGTCAATGACAAAGCGGTAGCCGCGCATACAGCTTTTTTGAATACACTTTTCATTTTCAACATCCCTTCGTAATAATATTTTTGATATTATCATCATATCAAAGATAGCTTTGAAAATCAACATACACTGCTTGCACATGGCTGACGTTTCTTGCCGAACTCAAGCTTTTTGTTCGTTTTTCACAACTTTTCTCGGTCCAACAGCAAGAATTGTATATGGTTTTCATACAGCTGATCTGGAATTGTAAAGCAAATATCCCTTATCCTTATCATAGCGCAAAGGCATTATATGATATACGATATTTCTATGGACAAATATCTTGACGCATCGCCGCTGCAACGTTATAATAACTATACTGACACAGTGTCATTATTGTACAGAAAGAAACACTCAAAACAAGGAGGCGAAAAAAATGCCGAAAAGCTCCGGAAAATCGTCAAGCACACGCAGAGAAGAGATAATGGACGCATGTGCGTCATTATATGAAACAATGAGCTTCAAGGATATTACCGTTAAGGAGATAAGCAAATTCATATCCACCACCCGCACCTCAATTTACAATTATTTCAGAACCAAGGAGGAGATATTCCTCGCTGTTTTCAAAAGGGAGTATGAATACTGGATCGAAAACCTGAAAAAGCTTACAGACGAAAACGATAAGATGTCTTCTGACGAATTTGCTTCTGCACTTGCGTCCTCGCTTGACAAAAGGCCGCTCCTGCTCAAGCTGCTGTCTATGAACATGTACGATATGGAGGAAAACAGCGGAATGCCGAGACTGGTAGAGTTTAAAAGAGCATACGGAAATTCGGTGCAGGCAGTCAGAGACTGTCTGAACAAGTTTTTCCCGGATATGACGGAATCGGAAAAGCAGGAGTTTATGTTGATGTTTTTCCCGTTTATTTACGGCATTTATCCGTATACCTTTACCACAGAAAAGCAGCGTACCGCGATAGAAAGAGCGGGGATAGAATACACGCCAATGTCCGTTTATGAAATATCGTATATAGAGATAAAAAAACTTCTCGGCTCACGCTGAGATCGCATTTAATGTATTTGAAAGGAGATTTTACAATGAAAAAATTATTATCTATTTTTACCGCATTCGCTATGCTGCTCTGTCTTGCTTCTTGCGGCGGCGAAGCCACAAACGATGAATCACCGTCGACCGAACAGCCGTTAAACACGGCCAAGACACAGCAGGAGCCAGCTTCCGATACACAGGAGCAGCAGTCGGACGGCTCCGAGCTTGTCGTTTATTTTTCCGCTACGGGCAACACACGCTCGGTCGCCGAAGCACTTGCCGACATGCGCGGCGCTGAGCTCTATGAGATAGTGCCGGAGCAGCCATACACGAATGAGGACCTCGACTACAGCAATGACTCATGCCGTGCAAACACGGAGCAGAACGACGACAGCGCACGTCCTGCGATTTCAGGCAGCATCGGCAATATAGACCAATATGATACGATCTTTGTCGGCTTCCCGATATGGTGGGGAACTATGCCGCGTATCATGTACACCTTCTTTGAAGCATATGACATGTCGGGAAAAACTATCGCACCGTTCTGCACAAGCGGCGGAAGCGGGATTTCCTCCGCGGTTGGAGAGATCACCGGGCTTGAGCCTTCCGCGACTGTTACCGAGGGACTTCAGATCGGAAGCTCCAATGCGGCAGATCCCAAGGACGAGCTGACAGCATGGCTCGGCAGTATCGGTCTCTAATAATAAAGCGGGAACAATGATAATTTGATCAAGAAAGGACTGTATGAATGATATGAAATACACAAAATTAGGGAACTCAGAGCTTAATGTATCACGCGTCTGCATGGGCTGTATGGGCTTCGGCGATGCCTCTAACGGTCAGCATTCATGGACGATAAACGAGCAGCATTCACGCGAGATAATAAAGCGTGGCTTTGAACTGGGCATAAACTTTTTTGATACAGCGATCGGCTACCAGAACGGTACGAGCGAGCAGTATCTCGGCCGTGCCCTTGCGGATTTTGCGAGAAGAGACGAGGTCGTTGTCGCGACAAAATTCCTGCCGCGCACAAACGAAGAGATAGAAGCCGGCATCACAGGGCAGCAGCACATCGAAAACATGATAAATCTGAGCCTTGAGCATCTCGGCATGGATCATGTTGATCTCTACATCTATCATATGTGGGATCACAGAACGCCGCTCTATGATATTATGGACGGACTTAACAAAGTCGTAAAGGCAGGAAAGGCACGTTATATAGGCATATCAAACTGCTTTGCCTATCAGCTTGCTAAGGCAAATGCTCTGGCAGAAAAAGAGGGCTTTGCAAAATTCATCTCGGTACAGGGCCATTATAATCTGATATTCCGCGAGGAAGAACGTGAAATGGCGAAGCTCTGCGCAGAGGATAATATAGCGATGACGCCGTACAGCTCGCTTGCCGGAGGAAGACTCTCGCGCCGCCCCGGCACTTCCTCAAAACGCTTTGAGGAGGACAGCTACGCGCACCTGAAATACGACGCGACCGCCGACCGGGACAATGTCATTATAGAGCGCACGGCGGAGCTTGCCGAAAAGCACGGCGTATCCATGACAGAGGTCGCGCTTGCATGGCTGATGACAAAAACGGCATCGCCTATAGCCGGTGCAACAAAGCTGAGCCATGTCGAAGGTGCAGCAAAGGCTTCTGAGCTTGTCCTAGGCAGCGATGAGCTCGCATATCTTGAGGAGCCGTACGTTCCCCACGCTCTAGTAGGCGTTATGGCGCAGAACACACCCGCCGCGGCAAATAAAAAACAGGTATGGCCATTATCAAAATAAAAGCGCACACAATACAATACGAGAAATAAAAAGCTTTTGGGCCGGTTTACAGCTCGGAAGCTTTTTAAACTGCACTGATGCGGCAGCTTATTTTATAATGTCCGATCGTTGATATAAATCGGCGTCATGTTGTTGTCCCATGCGAACACCTTTATAACGCGTCTCAGGACAACAGCCATGTCCCCTCCATTTTCATCAAGAGGAAGCTCTATTACAGAAGCAGCATCGTATTAAAACCAGCTAAAGCTCTTTGTAAACTCATCTGATTCAAATGAACAATTAGTCTCATTATAGGAGAAGGTGCGCAAAGCTTACGATTTGCGCACCTTTCTTTTTGCTTTCAACATTGCCTTAAAATCACCATAAAATGCTTACAGAAAATATCCCCGTTGTACGGATAGGATTGTCAATATCCAAATTCGCACGCATAAAGATACAATGTGTTATAGGCAAATGACGCATTGGCTCCGGTTATGGTCACAGGAAATGCCTTTGTCAGCTTCATCACTTCATCCTCATGCTCAGCTTCAAAATACATATATGCTCTTGCACTGTCGCGCTCAAACACGACATACGGCAATACCGTGTCGCCGTCATCATAAGTGCCTACATCATAAACGGCGTCGCGAACCGTAAGGATACTGCCCGCATACTCATCCAAGATACGCTGCGGACCGATGTTGTATTCGCTGACAAGATGCCACCATTTTAACTGCGTCCCGACAGAACCCATACCCATATTGTCGACCATGTTATCTATTCGGTTGGCAGTATTGTCGAAAGCGATACCGCCTTGATCAGCAGCGTTTTGCATCACATCCATCGCATGATCCGCTGCGCTTTGTATGCTGCCCTGCTGAGTATCCGTTCTCTGACCTGAATCTGATGCACCGCCGTAATATGATGCGCCGTAGGCTGACGCGGATGCATCTTGCACAGCATCGGCGCTCCTGCGTCCAGAACCTCCGGAATACCGCTGCACTGTCCGCATTTGATCATACCACGTATCGTCCTGGTCGGGCGGCGATAACAATTTATACACTCCAAACGCCGCCACAACGGCCACCGCACCAATAACAATCAATTTTTTGTATTTCATAAATACTTTTCCCCTTAATATATAATATCATGATTTTCCAAGAAAAATCAAGAGTTTTAAGAAATTTTTTTGAGCACCCCTAAATTCATGCCATATGTCCGTATTATATAATACAGGCAGCCGGAGCAACCGAAAATATCGGGATCAAATAAATATCGCATTTCCATTGAACAGATAGGCTCTTTGTGTTAAAATGATTCAATAAGATAAAATGAGGAAGTGAGAGACAAATGGAAAAAGCCGATAAAATCGCGCGGGCGCAGGCGGACGATTTCCTACGCACAACATTTATCAAGGAAAACCCCCCATTTATCTACAGCTGCGCCTCCCAGGCAGCAGGCCGGTTTTTCCGCTGAAAGCGCCGAAACAAACGACAGAAAATACAGCTCATCTCCCGAACGGCTCAAGGCCGTCAAGGAATATACGGACACCTTTGGCGGGAGTATGGAAGAGAATATGGCGGCACTGAGGGGATTAAGCATAGAAGAAATTCGCGATGCCATAGATAAGGGGCTGCCGTATTGACAGCCCCACGTATTTTCATTGCTTTTCAGCGATAAAATCAACTGCAGCCTTTCCTATTCCGCCCATTCGACGTCATATCCGAACGCCTCGCCGACAAAGCGGAGCGGGATATATGTTCTGTCGTCGATCACGACAGCGGCGGTGTCCATTTCAATGATATCTCCATTTTTGTCGAGAGTGTTTTCACCTATTTTTATCGTTATGCGCGTCAGCTCATTTGAAAGCGTAGCTGTGAGTGTCTCACCGTTCCAGCCGACTGTAAAACCGAGCATTTCGCCGAGAGCACGGATAGGTATCTGCGTCCTGTCGGCGCCGTCAACGAACGGCTGTGCATCGGGGAATATGACCTTTTCATCCTCGAGGAATACCTCGATATCCTCACCGGCAGTTGATACAACAATTTTTTGTGAGTCCGCAGGCTCAGCTGTTGTATCCGGTTCTGCTGTAGATGTAGGTGCCGCGCTTGGATTCGGCGTTGGGTTCGCCGTAGGAGTAGCCATCGGTTCAGGTTCTCCTTCGGGACGCGCCGTGGGTGCTGCTCCTGTCGGCATCGGCGTTGTATACCATGTGCCCCAATTCGGAATATTATCCATTACATCCTCCGGCATCCCCGGGACAAGATAATATAATGCATCGTCATAAACAAATTCCTCGCCCGTCACTTGGCTTTCGTATACAACTCCGCTGTTTAGGTCGATGTTTTCCTGCTCCAGCGCGGTGTGACTAAAGGCTTCTCCATAAATGAACGCAGGTCCGAGCACCGTTAGCTTACGCAGAGAAGTACAGTTTACAAACGCACCTGCACCTATCGTTTCCACAGTTTGCGGGATAACGATTTCCGACAGGTTATAGCAGCCGGAGAAGGCATGTTCGCCTATCTCTTTTAATCCATCAGGGAAGTTTACCTCATACAAAGGTGTATTGGAAAACGCGCTGCTGCCTATTGTTTCTAAGCCGGAAGGCAGGTTTATGCCGTTTATACGCGCATCCTCGAACGCATTACGGTCTATATGCTCTATATCCTCCGGAACTGTCGGCTCCGTATCGCTGCCGAGATATTTTATAAGATGTCCGTCGACCACCGCAAATTCATCAAACTGCGGATAAAACTCATTTTCTGCCCACTGTGTGAATTTAAAATGATCATAAAATTCCCAGTCGCGCTCACCGTCGTAATTTATGGTCTCTATGGTGCTTGATGACGGCATATGCTCTAGCAGCTCCCTGCTGTAAAATGTCAGAGTTTTTATATTCGAGCTGCCGAAGAGCACCCCGTCTACAGAAGTTACGCTTTGTGGTATTTCAGCGCTTTCCAAACTTTCGCAGCCGCCGAAAGCGCTGCTGCCAATACTTGTAAGCCCTTCGGGAAGATCTATGCTTGTCAGAGCCCTACAGTCATTGAATGCGTTTTCTCCAATCGTCAGCAAACTGTCCGGAAGAATGACCGTCTGTAAATTTGTGCAGCCGCTGAACATACTGTCCTTTATCGCGGTCATTCCGTCGGGAAGCTTTATGTAGGCCAAATTCGTATTACGCCCAAATAAAGGGATATCTCCGTTTTGCTCATAATTGTTATTGTATGTAATACTTCTAAGATTTCGCACCTGGGAAACATAAAAGCTTGCATCCACCTCAGCTCCGCTGCTTATTGTGATGCCCGTAACGGCAGCATAATCATTCAGCGACTGTGAATACAGACCATCCGAGTCGATACGAATATCGGATGCGTTTACAGTCGAGTCGGAGGGGATCACAATGTCCCCGCCCGTGCCGTTATATGCTACTATCTCGTTTGTGCCGCTGCGATATATCCAATCGCCGCGTATTTCCGTATTGTCCGACGTTTCGGCAATTACATTAAAAGGCAACATAAGCATAATTACCGAAAGCATAAGCGGCATGAGCCTTGTTTTAATCAGTTTTTTCATTGTGATCTCCTTTCTCCTAACAAAACAATATACAAATATAAATATTGCTTAACCTTCCTCTATTCCTCCGCCGGAATTTCCGAATACCTCATATGATATCTGATATTTATTCTCAATCTTTCCGAGATAAATACTATCGGCGCTTACGGAAACAAACGATTTATCATCTGACAGAGATCCCGATGTATAGACTGTAACATCTACGTTTGATGGAATAGTATAATCCATAATATCGCTCATATATATTACATTATCAGCATCTGTCGCCTCAGCATTTTGGCGATAGCCCACCATATATGTTCTTAAAACTTTTGCTTCAGAGAATGATGGCATTATTATGCCATTTTCAAGATATTCCTGCTCCTCAAGACTTCTGTTCCGTATTGAAACCTTATATACCGGTGCTGTTTGCTTTAGATAAAAAACGTCTACGTCATGACCGTCAGTAATATTATACTCTGTAAAGGTTGTATGTTCTGACGGCGTATCCGAATTAGTCAACAAATCATATGAAGATCCTGTAACATCATCAGTATAATTTGATACATAGCTGGGGGTTATCATAACATTTCCTTCTGTTACGCTTGGACAATATAATAATCCGTATATAACAACATCATCGGAATAATCTGTACCGCCAAAGTTTGAATTATTAAGCGTTAACGTCAACATTCGTGTCGTACTGCTGGTTTCAGGATTTAACGACACTAATTGCGAACCATTATTCACAGAAACCCATAAATTTATACCAAATGACACATCGCCCCTTATAACAAAACGCACTTGAGTTGAAGAAATGAGTTCATCATTATCATTATATGATCCCGGCAACATATATGATGGTACAATAAACGAAAACGCTTTGTAATCGTCATCTAAAAGTCTGAATGAGTTATCTGCAAGAGGTATTTCCTCGGCCTCATTCTTTATAGTTGTAATGTTAGGCATGGGAACGGGTACAGACATCGGAGAAATACTGTACATACTTGCAAAATCTTTTACTGTTACCTTGTAAGAAAAAATGCTGTCCGTATCTTCTCCATCAATAAATCCCATATATCTTTGACCGTTCTCATCAGCAACAACTTTATATATCTTGTCACTGCTCAGTGTATTCAAATATGATGAAAATTGACCAGCCTCTACATTGTCATATACAGGAGTGGTTGCATCAATGATTATCTCTCCTGTTTGAGAAACTGTCTGTTTAGCCTTCAAATCATCTACTGAAGCTACAAGAATAACATCATCACCGGAACCTGTGGACACAAAGTCAGGCATATCAGCATCAACAGTCTCTGTGTTAACTATTCTCTTGTATTCATCTGAAACATTGCCTATTGTTTCTGTGAGCGTTACAATATACTGCTTATCAGCTGACAGCACAGGTGAATAGAAAGCGTTTTGCGTAAGATTGCTATCATACACATTATTATTAGTCGCAGTATCTGTAATCGTCAAATGTACACTCGAAAAATCCTGTAATTTTTTCATATAACGCAGGCTAAGTGATAACTCAGCAAAATCGTTTATAAATCCATCGATACTCATAGGGAAGTCTTCATATACTACAGGGACTGCATCTCCCAGCGCATCAACATTCCAATGCTCTGCGTCGAGTTCTGCCTGTGTAATGTTTACGGTTTGACCATTTTCGTCTACATATGTATAGACGATGTTTGAATCCTCTGCGAGCACAGCTGAGTATGTGCAGGCTGTAACCATTGTCGCCGCCAGAATGGCAGAGATAATCTTTTTGAACTTCATTCCTGAAATCCTCCTTTAAAATTAATTTTATATTATAATTATGCCGCTTCTACAGAAGCGCTGTCACAAAGGAGTCTCTCAGAAAAATACTTGACAAAAAATCGGTTTTTGAGTATAATATATCAGAGAAATCTCCAACAGAGCGCATGATCATATGATGGTTTGCAGTAGTTATACGATCATGCGCGGGGTCTCTTTCTTTTTTGCGTTTTTACCCTATTTATAAATACGTCCTCCCTTCAATCATTTATTAAAAGAAATCGTCCTGCTCAATATAGAGCGGCGCAAATATAATCATAAAAATATTACGATATTCAGTAAAGAATTCTAATAAAATCATAATGTAACTAAATAATTCATTATCTTTACATACACTATAACATAAATTTGACTATACGTCAATATATTTCCGACAAAATCTTTGTAAAATTTTAATAATAAATATCGGTGTCCAAGCCGATGTTTTAATATTTGTGTATGTCAGTTATAACAATATTATACCATTGTAAGCATAATAAAACAAGGACAATTTGTACACAAATTACCATATTTCACGTAAGGTCAGCGTGATTTCACGTCGCTTCATACATAAATGGCCTTAAAAGGCAAAAAATGTTTTGAAATTAAAACTCAAAAAAGAGGACGATCGCGAAAGCAAAGGTCCTCATCATATCCATAAAATATCATTTAACACTTACTATAGCTTCTATTTCAAGAAGCACGTCCTTTGGAAGCTTTGCGACTTCCACGCAGCTCCTTGCGGGGAACGGCTCCGAAAAATACTTTGCGTAAATCTCGTTGATCTTGCCAAAATCGTCCATATTCTTTATAAATACAGTCGTTTTTACCGTATCTGATATTGAAGCTCCCGAGGCCTCGATAAGGTTTTTTATATTTGTCAGCGCCTGTTCCGCCTGAGCCTCAACACCATCGGGGATATTGCCCGTTGCGGGGTCGATAGGGATCTGACCGGAGGTGAAGAGAAGGTCTCCGAGCTTTATTGCCTGTGAATAGGGGCCGATAGCGGCCGGTGCGTTTGATGTTTTGATTTCCTTCATGTTGATTACATCCTTTCGTTAAGTTTATTGAACAAGCGACAGTCTGAAAATATAGCAGATTATCGCCGTAAATACAAAACAGCCAAGAAGCATCGCATACATGACCCTTCCCGGAGAATGTGCGATCCATTCCGTTCTCAGCGCCTCATACGTAAGAACGACCATTCCGATCACTCCGCAAATTATAAGTATTACGAGCGTCGTGGAGGATAGCGTCCCGAGGAGTATTCCGATCACACTTGCGAGCACGAGCGGGATGGGCGTAAGCGACAGCCTTGCCGAAAAGTCCCAGAACGATGTTCGCAGTCTGAAGATAAATCGATTTATCAGGTAGAATATCCCTGAATAAATAAAGAATATCAGAATACCGCTGATAGCTCCGCTCAGTATGTGAAGCACAATATAAAGCAGATTTGAATAGGTATTCAGTGGGTTCAGCGTGAGCAGCGACAATGCCAGCCCGAATGGTGACCTGACTGCTCCCGTTTTCAAGAAATAAAAGCAGAGATTGATTATCCCGCCCGAAATCGCCGCAATCATCAAAGCCGTGCCTTTGCTTATATAGCCGGGGCTCGATACCGTATCAATAGGCGAAACAATAAGCCTTACTATAAGCCGCCACAGACCTCTCCAGAATCCAGCGGCATTCGCCTTTGTGCTGTCAGCAGCCGCCCTGCGCGCATTCTTTCTGGCACGCGCCTTTGCCCGCGTCTTCTCCCATGCATTCTTAAAGACATTGTCGCGGTGCGTATAGCCGGTGCGATACGAGCTGCTGCTGTCCTGGTCTGTCGGTCTTGTATATTGGGTATTGTTATTTGGCTCCTGCTTCTGCGAACCGCCCGAAGACGCTTCCTTTGCGCGCCGCCTGGCAACTGCGCCTGGGCAGCTGCACTGCTCGCCATCCTTGAGCTCGCGTCCGCAATATATACAGCTTCTCATATAAAATACTCCTTCATATAATCTTTTGCAAACTACATTTTATACCGTGGGAGCCGCAAAGTCAAGAACAGAGGTGTAAATAAATTGTTAATTATTAATTAATAGCATATTGCGTGAAATTGCCTGTAGCTCCAATCAGTCAGCTTACTGCTGAACTGCGGCGCTTATTCTGGCACGCAGTCTGTTTCTGAATGTAGCTTTTTCAAAATCGGTCACATCGCGTATACGGCGGTAAAGCTTTATCACAGAGTCGTCTATGACCGTTTCGTATTCGTACATTTCCTCATATGCCATTGCAATATCGGTCCAGTAGGCGAAGCTTTCGACTGCGGTTTCAACAACCTTCTGGTCGCTTCTGATAGTCTGCGCCGGATATGCCACGAGCATATAATTGGCGTTGCACAGCGGTTCTATATTGTCACTGTCTATATCGAAATACGGTATGGTATTTGCAATATATCCGATGCGCCTCTGCTCGATATTGAGCGACGGCTCGGCGTTTTTGAGCATTTCACTGTTCAGCGTGTCAGAATACGCAAGCACGCCGAGGTACTGTCCCTCGGGAACGATATTGTCAAGCGTTGTTTTAAGGTTTAGAATATCGTATGCGCTGTCGCGCGTTACTGGCTGCATCGAGAAATTCGGGAACAGAGCAACATGCCGGATCTCATCCGTGCTTTTCGGCTGCTCACGCGGTATAAATATATTCACCGAATGTATAAGCGCAAGCGCAAATACAACTATAAGTGCCTGTTCTCGGTGTATATATTTTACGGATAAAATCAGAAGCATGATAAACCCCGGAACATACAGCAGCAGGTGCCCCTGTCCATGTGTCTGCGTCGCAGTAAACATTATATAGCAGACGATCAGCTGCAGCCATATAAATACCTGACGCTTTTCTTTATATTTTATACCGATCATGACCGAGCTTGCCGCAAGCAGTACAAGAAATACAAGCCCGATATAACGCGTTATGAGCTTCATGTTTTCCGAAACATTGAAGTCGAAACTCCCACCGCCGTATGATGCAAGAAGCCGCTGGAACATAAATCCCTCAAAAAAGAAGGACACAACGGCGATCATTGCCGCAAGCGCCGCAAGACGCACATACCAGCGTTTACGGAATATTATCGCTTCCGCGATCATCGCAGTTATGAACGATACACTGAAAAACAGATACCAGTTGTTCCAAAGCATAAGTGCGGCGAGAATAACACCGATAACGACGCAGCGTACAAGCCCGGGTTCCGCGCTGTTCTTTTTGAAATACAGATAAAAGCACGCTATGCACATCAGAAAGCCGCCTATTTCCGTAAAGCCGTTAAAGGTCAGATACACCGTTACCGGCATTGTGAATATGACGATAAGGGTTGTGATAAACGGCGCCTTACCGATTTTTTTGGCGGTCAAATATATTAGTATATTCGCCGGGATCAAATAGCATATTACAAGGCTCAGTATAAATACCATGCGCGATTCGCCGAAGAGCCGTATAAATACGGATGACAGCAGAGCAGGAATGTAATTAAATTCGCTCGTCAGTATGGAATTATAGACTGTGCTCCAAAGCTGTCCGTCGAGCTCGCCAGAGGCTATCCTGCGCGCCATGTTCCAGTAATCGGCATTGCTCCAGTAGAAAATCTCACGGCACAGACTGACATACAGCACCGCAAGCAGGCAGAACACAAACACTCCCGCACCCAACACGACAAGCGTCTTTCCCGTTTTGCTCATACCTTTGCGTTCCTGCTCTTCAGCGTCGTCAATATCATCAAATATTGCTCTGTATTTCATTCGTACACTTCCTTTTATTCTGAAATATGTCAGCTTATTCAAACAAGCTTAAGATCTCATCGTTTGTCAAAGATGCGAACGTTTCGCTGTTGGCGGCGATCATATCATCCGCAAGGGCGCGCTTCGATTCCTGAAGAGTCAATATCTTTTCCTCGATAGTTCCCTTTGCCGCAAGGCGTATCACCTGAACGTCGCGCGTCTGACCTATCCTATAGGCTCTGTCCGAGGCCTGATCCACAGCCGCAGGGTTCCACCACGGGTCATAGTGGATGACCATATCGGCGCCGATGAGGTTCAGTCCCGTACCGCCGGCACGCAGCGAGATAAGAAATATCTCGCGCTCTCCGCCGTTGAAGCGGTCGGACATCTCAAGCCGTTCGTAAGACGGAGTTTTTCCGTCAAGGTAGAAGCATTTTAAATTCTTTTTGTTAAGCTCTTCGCGTATTATCTCGAGCATCGATGTATACTGTGAAAAGATAAGTATGCGGTGACCGGACTCGACGCCGCTTTCCGCAAGCTCAGTAAGCAGCTGCAGCTTGCCGCTGCCGAAGGTGTAGTTTTCGTCAAAGAGCGAGGGATGGCAGCATATCTGGCGCAGCCGCATAAGGAGCGTCAGTATCTGCATTTTGCCGCCCTGTTTAAGAAGCGAAATCGTCCTGCTCCTTGCAAGCGCAAGATACGAGGAATACATCTTCTTCTGCTCCGGCGTCATGTCGGCGTACATCGTATATTCAAGCTTTTCGGGAAGCTCAGAGAGCACCTCGGATTTCATGCGGCGCAGGATGAACGGCTTTATTTTTGCCCTGAAATCGGCTGCGGCAGCCGCATTGCCTTCTTTTGTTATCGGCGTTTCATAAACGGTGCGGAACATGTGCAGGTCATAGAGATAGCCGCTCATTATAAAGTCAAAGATCGACCATAGCTCGGAAAGTGAGTTTTCTATCGGCGTTCCGGTGATCGCAAATCTGCGGTCGGCGTTTATGCGCTTTACGCTTCGGGCGTTCATTGTCTTGTGGTTTTTTATATACTGAGCCTCGTCTATGAAGCAGTATGAAAACTTATGCTGCTGATAAAGCGCGATGTCGCGGCGAAGTAGCGGATACGAAGTTATGATTATATCATATTCCCCCGCAGTTTCTATGAGTGATTCGCGCTCGCTGCGTGTTCCGTCGGGTATAAGCGCCTTAAGCGACGGCGTGAACCGCGAGCATTCGCTGTACCAGTTATAAGTAAGCGCGCTCGGTGCAACTATCAATGTCGGAGCCTCCGGCTTTTCGCTTTCTATGAATGCAAGCACCTGAAGCGTTTTTCCGAGCCCCATATCGTCCGCCAGGATCCCGCCGAGTCCGAGCGATGAAAGCTGCTTGAGCCATTTTACGCCCTCGCTCTGATAGGAACGCAGAACTCCGTTGAGATGCTCCGGGATATCAGGCTCCGTGCTCTTTACGCTTTCTATATAATCTATGAAGCTTTTGTCCTTCCTGACGCCGCCGAGCGCATTCAGATACAGCGCGTGGTATTTGGGAAGGGCCTTGCTGTGGTTTTCTATGTCCGACGGCGAGAACTCGAGCCGCTCAAGCAGGTCAAAGACCTTGCGTCCGTCCCCTTCGAGGTTTATAAACGAGCCGTCGGGGCGGCGGTAAAAATGCTCTCTCAGCTTTACCGCGGCAAGTATCCCGTATATTTCATCGATCGAAAGCTCCGATGAAAAGCCCGCCTCAAGCAGGTCTATATCGGGATTGTACCGAACGCCCGCGTTGATGCTTACGCTGTCCGAAACGGTCAGCTGTCCGAATGAATCGGAGAATACGAGCTCTGCCTTTTTCTCAAGCTTCGGAAGCCTGTTCGTTATAAAATCAAATATCTTATCGTCATCGTCAAGGCGCATGCTGCCGTTTACGCGTTCAAAATCGGAAAAGAACGAAAGTATCTCCGATTCGGCAGCGTAGTCTCTTACTACTATGCGGCTTTCACCGCCTTCATCGGAGCCGAGCCTGAACGATATATCGCCGTAGCGCGCTATCACGGCAGCGCCGATGCTGCCCTGCGGAGCATCGAAATATATCGAAAACGACGGGCGCTCGTTCACGATGAGGTCGTCAACTCCGTGACTGACAACGCCGTGGCGCCCTTTTATCGCGGGAAGAACGCGCGAGGCAAAAAGCATCGTGTTTTCGCCGCGGAACGAGATCTGTGTGCGTTTTCCGTCATTTAAGGCTCTGTATATCGGCATGAAGTACGATCTGTAATCCTCTGTGGTATGATATATTATACCGTCATGGAGAAAATATTCGCCGCCGCGCGTAAGCGCAAAACCTTTGTCGCTTACCGAAAGTGTTATTTCACTTGGAGCCGCACTGACGTCAATAATTATATCGGGGTCTTCCTCGGCAAAACGCGCGTCGGGAAGCCGCATTCCGTTGAACACAATTCCGAAGCTCACATGCGGCAGCAGAGGCAGTATCCTCAGGAGCGTTGCCGCGCCGAAGGGCGTCCTGTACGCCGCCTTTGCATACAGCGGCGTCTCGCAGGAACGGTTCTCATAGCTTTCGGCAAGTATCGAAAGCAGCTCATGCTCGAACGGCGTCGGCACGGTAGTCTGCGGGTCGTATCCAACGGAGCGCGAGACCCTGAACGGCTTTTTCCTTGCATACATATCAAGAAAATTCTCGATGCCCTGAACGGCCATGCCGCCTATTTCGATCGCCATCGAGGAAGTATCCGGCGAACGGCTGTCGATGTACAATATAAAATGTATATCAAGCGGCTGTTTTTCGTGCTCAGCTTTCGAGAAGCCATCACAGAGTGCCGCGGCAAGGCAATCGTTTTCATCTGCCTGTCCGCCACTTTCCTCCTGCTCCGCCATGCGCTGCCTGAGGCACGCGACTATATGCTTACAGGTCGTGTGCATCGTCTCGTAATACGGGCAGGTGCAGAAAGTGTCGGATATATCTCCATTTTCATTAAATCTTACCGAAACATTGTAAAGACTCTCACCGTCTACAACGGCCGTTATTAAGCTGTCGGAGCGCTTCCTGAGATGAACGCGGCCTTCGCGGAAATATTCCATGCCGCGCTTATATATCGTTGCTGAGCATGAGCGCCTTATCATTGAATCGGTAATTTTCATTGATGACGACCTTCTTTAAATTTATTTATCATATTATTATACCATGAGATTTTATTTTTGGCAATATATTTAATCAAAATTTTCTTTTTATTTCCTTTACAAGTCCGAAAACGCGCACCTTCAGAACGTCCTCGCCCTCAAAGCGACGTACGGGATACATCGGATTTATCGAGTGAAGCTCTATAAAATCCTTTCCGTAAACTATCTTCTTTATAACGCCGTCCTCACCGTCTATCGTAACAACGGCATAGCTACCGCTGTCTACCGACGACTGGCAGCGCACAAGCACAAGGTCACCTTCAATGAATATAGGATACATGCTGTCGCCCTCTACCATGAGATAAACGTAGTTTTCGCCGCTTATGAGCGACGTCCGCTGTACCGTTTCGTAATCTATCGCGGCGTTGTTCAGGCTGTCGGCATAGCAGCCTAAGCCAGCCGATACCTTTGCAAGCACCGGTATGCTCACAAGCTCCTCGTCATAGGGATACACGTTGTCCGGCATATCCCAGCCAAGAATATATTCCGGTGTAGTTTGAAGCACCTTTGCAAGCTTTATGATATTTTCTCTCTTTATGTTCTGCACCGTTCCCTTTTCGTATTTCTGCACAGCCGCCTTCTGCACCCCGAGAGCCTTGCCGAGCTCTTCCTGAGTAAGCCCCTGCTCCTTTCTGAGCTTTTTAATCCTTTCGCCAGGAGTCATGATAATCATCCTTTCTGTTAATATGCTGTATTTTTGCTTTGTGTATCTTAATAATATCATATATTCTCTAAAAAATCAAGAGAAATATCTTAAAAATATATTTTTCTCTTGACAAACGAACAAATGTGTGGTATAATATGGCCATAAAATAAATAAATGCCTCAGAAGAGGCAAAAAATTTTAAAACAAAAGTATCTTAAAAAGGTAAAAAGGAGGCAAAAAAATGATTTATACAAATAATGATCCTAAAGCGATACTTGCAATGGAAAAGGCGCGAATGGGAAACGAGTATTACGGCGGCGATTTTTATGATGAGGACATAAACGAGTGCCCCGTATGCGGAGCACTGTACCCGAGCTATTTTTACATGAACGACGACGAGGAATGCGTCGGCTGCGAGATGTGCGTAACGCGGGTGACGGAGCTGTATTGATAAATAAAACTCTAAAGGTACGGAAGGGGGGATCGGTATAATAACGAAGGAAGATCTGTTTGAGATATTTTCGGACGCCGCCGAGGATAACAAAAAATCTTTCGGCGACAGGCTCAAGGCGGGGGAGTTTCTTATGAAATACTGCTTCTGCGGAAACGGCACGAAAAAGGATGACAGGGTAGTGATAATAGATGATATCAGGACAAGGCTTGAGAACGGAGGATAAGGACATAGAGCTTTCGGGGCTTATCGCCCCGGCGTTTGACAAGCTGCATGAGGATATAAAAGCCGGGGAACATACGCATTATTTTCTGAAGGGCGGGCGCGGAAGCACGAAATCGTCGTTTGTGAGCCTTGAAATAATCGTCGGGATGATGCGAAATCCCGGAAGGCACTGCGTTGTCCTTAGGAAGGTCGCAGCGTATTTGAGAGACAGTGTATTCATGCAGCTGAGGTGGGCGATAGACATGCTGGGCGTGGCGGACAAATGGGAGGAGCGGCTCAATTCTCCCGAGCTCATCTTTACAGAGACGGGGCAGCGGATAATCTTCCGCGGCGCAGACGATCCAAAAAAGATAAAATCGATAAAAACGCGCAGCGGGTATATAGGCTATGTATGGTATGAGGAGGCTGACCAGTTTTCCGGTATGGCGGAGATACGGAGCATAAACCAATCGCTTCTGCGCGGAGGCGAAAGCTATACGGTGTTTTATTCATACAATCCTCCGATGAGTGTAAAGAGCTGGATAAACCTTGAGACAGCAAAAACGGCAGGCGACAGGCTTGTCCACTCGAGCACATATCTTGACGTGCCGGAGGAATGGCTCGGGCAGCAGTTCATCCTTGAGGCGGAGCACGTAAAGAGAACAAACGAAAAAATATACCGCCACGAATATCTCGGCGAGGCTGTCGGCACGGGCGGAGAGGTCTTCGGCAACGTTACCGTTCGGAGCATTCCGGAGGAGGAGCGGAAGGGGCTGTCTTACATCAAGGCCGGAGCTGATTTCGGGTACGCCTCAGACCCGTTCGCCTATGTCGTATGCGCTCTTGAGAAGCGCCGGCTGTATATCATTGACGAGGTCTACAGGACTGGACTGTCAAACAGGCGCGCCGCGGAGCTCATAGCCGAAAAAGGCTTTGATACGCTTATCGTCTGCGACTGCGCCGAGCCTAAGAGCATACGGGAGTTCAGGGATCTGGGGCTGCGGGCGGTCGGTGCAAAAAAGGGCCCCGACAGCGTAAATTACGGCATCAAATTCCTGCAGAGCCTCGATGAGATCGTAATCGACAGGAAACGATGCCCCAATGCCGCGAGGGAGTTTTCGTCGTATGAGCTCGAGCGCGACAATTGTGGGGCTTTGAGAGCCGAGTTTCCCGACCACGACAATCATACCATTGACGCCGTGCGGTATGCGCTCGAGAGCGAAATAAACAGGAAAAAGGCAAAGGTTATAGAAAGAAGGTTTTTGGAATGATCATTGACGAACAGTATCTGAGCGGCGGCGTAGACGCCGACGTGCTGTACAAGCTCATCTCACGGCATATGAATTCACGTGCGCGGTATTCGCGGCTGCTCGACTATTATCTCGGGAGGCACGATATAGAGGGCAGAAAGAAGCTGAGTTCCGGCACAGTAAATAACAAAATCGTATGCAATCATGCTAAATATATAGTAGACATGGCAAGGAGCTATCTTGTGGGCAATCCGGTGACATACGCGTGCAGCGACGGCTATGATATCGAGGCAGTGAAAAACTGCTATCTTGAGCAGGACATAGCGCATCTCGACAGCGGGCTTGAGCGCGATATGGGTATCTACGGCAGGGCGTACGAGCTGCTCTATATAGACGAGAAATCGAACCCGAGGAGCGTGCGCATCCCGCCGGAGAACAGCTTTGTCGTATATGGAGCGACTGTCGAGGAAAAGCCGCTGCTCGGAGTTCATTACTACACAAAATACGACATCGACGGGAACGCCGCAGGGACGTACTGCATAGCGTGCGACAGCACGGCGTGCTATATCTATGAAAACGATGTCAACAGCTTTATGAACATGGAGCTCAAGGAGGTAAATCTTCATTATTTTAACGAAGTACCTCTCATAGAATACAGGAACAACGAGGACGCTCAGGGCGATTTTGAGCAGCTTATACCGCTTATAAACGCCTATAACCTGCTGTGCTCGGACAGGGTCAACGATAAGGAGCAGTTTGTGGAGTCATTTCTGTTTCTATCGGGCATAGAGCTTGATTCCGAGCAGGCGCGCAAGCTCCGTGAGGAGCGCATATTGATGGGCTACGAGGGCAGCGAGGCAAAGTACCTTTCAAAGGTCATGTCAGAAACGGACGTGGAGGTGCTGAGGGATTCGCTGAAGCAGGACATACACCGCTTTTCGATGGTGCCAGACCTCTCGGACGAAAGCTTCGGCAACAATCTGTCGGGTGTAGCGATAAAGTATAAACTCATGGGCTTTGAGCAGCATGTGCGCAACAAGGAGCGGCTCTTTACAAAGGGGCTAAAGCGCAGGTTCGGCATGTACAATAATTATTTGTCGCTTAAGGGGAGCATGCAGTATGTCCCGATACACCGCGTCGATGTGGTGTTCAACAGGAATCTTCCGGTCAACGAGCTGGAGATCTCGGAAATGGTAAATAATCTCCGCGGCCTTGCGACTAACGAAACACTGCTGGCCCAGCTTTCGTTTGTATCCGATCCGAAGGAGGAGTCGGAGCTGTCGCTCAGGGAGCGGAGAAAAATAAAGGAGGTTTTGCAGGATGCAGATCAAAAAGAAAAACGAGCCTGAGGGAAGGCAGAGCTATTCCAAGGAGCAGCTTGAAAAGGAAATAGAGAAGGCTGTCTCCGAAAGGAAGAGCGAATGGGAAAAGGAGCTTGAGGAGCGTCTTGAGGCCGAGCGCAGCGAGGCGGCGAGGCTTGCGACGATGAGCGCCGACGAACGCAGCCGCGTTGAATTCGACAAAAAGCAGAAGGCCTTTGACGAGGAACGCGGAAGGTATATGAGCGAAAGGATGGAGTTTGAGGCGGCAAAGGCGCTCTCAAACGCGGGGCTCCCGATCTCGTTCGCCAAGATACTAAAGGGCACCGATACGGAAACGACTGCCGAAAACATAAGCATTTTCAGAGAGGAATTTCTGAAGGCGGTCGAGGAGGAGGTATCGGACAGGCTTAAGGGCGTTACGCCGAAAACCGGCACGCTCCCGTCGGCCGATCCGTTCCTTGTGGGGCTCAGCAGATAACATTTAAGAAAGGATGGTTAAAGCATGGCAATCAATTATGCGAGCAAATATGCTCAAAAGATCGACGAGAAGTTTTCAAGAGAGGCACTGACGGACGGAGCCGTCAACAAGGATTATGATTTTGTAGGAGTAAAAACCGTCAACGTATATTCTATCCCGACGGCGACAATGAACGATTATTCAAGAACGGGAGAAAACCGTTACGGAACTCCGCAGGAGCTCCAGAATACCGTTCAGGAGCTGACGCTTTCAAAGGACAGGAGCTTTACGTTTTCGATCGACAGGGGAAACCACGATGATACGCAGATGTCCTCGGCGGCGGGAGCTGCGCTCCAGAGGCAGCTCAGAGAAGTCGTTATTCCCGAGATCGACAAATACCGCCTCGGAAAGATGGGTGCGACTGCTTCGGCAACAGAGGCGATCACCTCGGATAACGCATATGAGGCGTTTCTTGACGGTACTTCGGCTATGATAAACGCGATGGTACCCGCGGAGGACTGCACGGCGTTCGTTTCGAGCGGGTTTTATAAGCTCATAAAGACAGACCCGTCGTTTGTCAGAAACGGCGATATGTCGCAGACGATGCTCGTCAAGGGACAGGTGGGGATGATCGACGGGATACGCGTGATCGCCGTTCCCGACAGCATCATGCCGGCCAACACCGCGTTCATAATCGCGGCAAAAAGCGCAACGGTATCGCCCGTAAAGCTGTCGGAATATAAGATACACGACAATCCGCCCGGAATAAACGGCTGGCTTGTGGAGGGACGCGTATATTATGACGCGTTTATCCTGAACAACAAGAAGACGGGCATATACGTCCACAAGACCGCCTAAAGGAGATACCGGTGAACTGCGAAACGAATCAGGTAATAAATAACGCCGCAATGCTCCTTAAACTTGAGGACGGCGCTGCCGAGGAGGCTCTGGCGTTTCTTGCCGAGGACTGCGTAAACGCAGTGCTGACCTACTGCCGACTGGATTTTCTGCCGTATCAGCTCATAGGTCTTACGGCGCGCATGACGGCGGATATGTACAGGACGGAATGTGAAAACGGCGGCAGGGATATAAGCTCCGTTACGGAGGGGGACAGGAAAATTGATTTTAGTGTCCCTATAAAAAATATCGAAGCGTATGCCGAAAGGCTAAGGCCTTTTATGAATATAAAGGGCAGGCTGCCCTCGGAAAAAGGAGCTGAGTAGAATGAATGCTTTCGGGATATTCTGCGATACCGAGGTCATAATAGAGCGCGTCCTGAACGCAGGAAACTACTCGGGGGACACTGAATATGATGAGGTATGCCGCGTCAATGCGGATATACAGCCGAACTCCGGCGGCGGCGCACAGAAGGAGTACGGAATTTTCAGAGATGCACAGCTTGTGATGTATTGTGAGGATAACGGGCATATAAAGGATGGTATGCGCGCCGTTATAAGCGGCAGACGCTATGTTGTCACAGGCACGGAGCACAGAAATCTGGGGATAAAGGCTTACTTAAAGGAGGATGTCAAATGAACATAAGTGTTTCGGTAAGCGGCGGAGCGGAGAACATCTCCGCTGCCGCCGAAAGAATACAGGCCGCGCTTCCGTCGGCGCTACTGGCAGGAGCAGAGGCAGTCGCCGATAATGCAAGAAGCATGTGCCCCGTCGATACGGGAAGGCTCCGCAGCTCCATAGGCGCGTCGCAGTCGGGCGACGGCGCAGTAGCTTATGCCGAAGAGAACTATGCCGTCTATGTTGAATTCGGTACATATAAAATGGCGGCACAGCCGTTCCTCATGCCTGCGCTAAGCGCGGCTGAGGGAGCGGTGATGAGCGCCGTGGCGGGAGGACTTTCATTGTGACTGATGCAAATAAAGAGGTTGAGGAGCTTTTGAGCGGGCTCGGCGTAAGGGTGGTTTATTCATCGCCCGCGGAATGCGGGGAGCTTCCTGCCGTCAGCTATTATATGCTAAGCGAAAATGGCGGCTTTTCCTGCGACAATAATGAAAGCATGACAGATATCCGTGTGCAGGTCGACGTATGGACCGCTGAGGGAAAAGCCTGTTCAGAGCTTGCGGCGCGTACTGCGGAGCTGCTCAAGGGCGGAGGCTTCTGCCGTGAGCTGGCGATGGATATTCCCAAGGGTGATGACGGAGTTTATCACAGGACAATGAGATTTACAAAAAGCTATGTATTGTAATTTTCGCGGATCTTTTCGCGGAAGGAAAGGAGATTTTTTATGACAAAGAAACCGCTGCCTACGATAGGCGTGGACAAATATACTTTTTTTGAGGTCGAATCTGATACGGCGAGTGGCATCGTATATGGCGATCCGGTGCATCTGAAGGGGCTTGTTGAAATTTCACCGACAGACGCCGGAGGCTCGGATATTTTTGACGCCGATAACGGTGCGTACGAGGCCTCGAGCTACATAGAAAAAATAGGGCATGAGATAACTAACGCCGATATCCCGCCGGAGGTGGATGCGGTGTGGAGAGGCATCACAGCAAAGAACGGTGTTGTGGAAGTAGGCAACGACACAAAGACTGTTTACTTCGGAGTGGCGTGGAGAGTACTCAAATCCGACGGCACCTATAGATACGTGAGATATTATAAGGGCACGTACGCGTTTGCGTCAAATGTAGGAGGAAAAACCAAGCCCTCGTCCGGCTCGCCGGAAAATCAGACGGCAAAGGCGACGTTCAGCGCAGTTCAGCGCGATTACGACGGGCTGTATTACGGATATTTTGACGAGGCAGATCTCCCCGAGGGCGTTACAAAGGACGACCTTGAGGAGGGCTGGTTCAGCGATCTGACATAT
Organism: uncultured Clostridia bacterium; assembly: GCA_944390955.1. Lineage (GTDB taxonomy): Bacteria > Bacillota > Clostridia > UBA1381 > UBA1381 > Ornithomonoglobus_A. Next base: position 37,865 of record CALXRY010000174.1, read on the forward strand.
TATCCTACGGCATCGTAAAAAAAGGGGGGGACACTAAAACATGCAGCATACGCTTTCATTTACGCATAAAAACAAAAAATATATTTCAAAACCGTTTGACTTTGAGACGATGTGCAAAATAAACGACGCACATAATTCAGGGGACACTAAAGGCCCTCTCAATATATGCCGAGGTGGAGTGGATTATATGTTCGAGGGAACAGATGCGACGCAGGACGTGATAGACGCTCTCGACGCAGGTGAGCACAGTCGGCTCTGTCTTGAATTGTGGAGCTTTTATGTTGAGGCATTATCGTCAAAAAAAACAGCGGGCACGGCGGAAGAGGAAGCCTGAGGGAACTGTATGCGGTTCTTTTCAGGCTCTGGGGAATCCTGCCTCGCGAGGCCGGAGCGCAGGATCCGTTCGTGCTGTTCAGGGTGCTTGGCGATATGGAGGGGGCGGAGGTACCGCCCTCTCTTGAGATGAATGAGCATTTAAGAATGTTTTATGGTCAATAATATATATTCAGCAGTGCATGAAAGGAGGATATTATGAGCGAGATAGGAAGTATTTCGGTCAGTATAAACGGCGACGCGTCGGGGCTGATATCTGCGGCCGCATCGGCGCAAAGCGCGCTGACGTCGCTTACCTCGGCGGTAAACGGATTGACGAGCCAAAACGTTTCGCTGACGCTTGCGGCGGCAGATAATGCAAGCCCTGTTGTTGCTGCGGCAACGGCGAGCGTTACGGCGTTCGGAGAGCTCAGACCTCAGGCTGCCATTACGGCTCTTGACAACACGGGACCGGGAGTTGCGTCGGCGACCGCCGCGGTGAACAGCGTCCCCGACAGAGTCGTTACGATAACAGTCCGCGTAAATCAGGAAGGAGAGATACCGAGCTTTGCTTCGGGAACGCGCTCAGCTCCGGCAGGGCTTGCGCAGATAAACGATGAGGCGGGCGCGGCAGACCCGCGTGAGCTTATTTATCACAGGGGACACTACTACCTGTTCGAGGGACGCGATATCCTGCTTCCGCTCGACCGCGGCGACAGGGTATTTACGGCCTCGCAGACGAAAAATATAATGCGCCTGAGCGGTATACCGTCGTATGCGTCGGGCAAAAACAACGAGCTGTTCGACTACGACAAGCGGCTTTTCAAAAACGCAAAGGGTACGTCGAATATGCCGGTCTCGGAGCAGATAGAATGGTGGCAGTATGCGCTTGAGCGGTATGCCTACGACAGCGAGGTCGTTATGGAATGCCAGGAAGAAATCTTTTCGCTGACAAGAGAACTTGTCGAGGAATTGAACGGGCTCTCGGAAACGTACGTTATCGAGCGCAGCCAACTAAATGACTGGAGCGAATGGGGCGACAGCGCGCTTGAGGCCTTTGACCGGATCAGGGACAGGAATTATGAATACCTTGAGCAGGGCGTCATCACATGGGAGGAATACCGCGAAACGCTCGGCGAGATCGGCGCAGACATGTATGAGGAGCGCGTAAAGCACTCGGAAAACTGGCTCGAGCAGCAGTATAAATACAACGATATGTCGGTCGAGGACTATATGGCGGGGCTCGACAGGATGGCGGCATATACTCAGGAATATTATGATAACGGACTGATAGGTGCTGTCGATTATTTCTACGGAATGCAGGAAATCGAAAACGAGCGGTATGAGATGCAGGAAGAGGCAAACGAGGAAGAGTACCGCACATGGCTGAAAAGCGCCGAGGGTTACAAAAATCAGAGAGAGACCTACGGCGACTGGGACGAATGGGACGACAGCCTTTCGGAATATTATGACCGGTGCATCGAGCGGCAGAACGAGTTTTTCGCAGCAGGAAAGATCAATTGGGAAACGTATAACGATGCGGTCATAGAATATAGGCTCGAGCAGTACGAGGCGGAAAAGGAAGCGGCAGAGGACACATACAAGGCGATACTCTCATATGCAAAAGATCATATCGCGAACGTCAAGGGCGAATTTAAGCTGGCAAAAGATGAGCTTGAATATGAGCATAAAACGGAAGAGCTCGACTATGAATATGCCGAGGCGGCGCTGATAAGCAGCAGATATAAAAACGCGGTAACGCAAAAGGGCAAAGATGTTTTGAAGGACGCGCAGGAAACAATGAGAGAGATCGAGCGCGAACGCGAGATGCTCGAACTTGAGCAGTATCAAAGCGAAACGCTTGCGCGGCTTGAAAGCCAGTATGAGGAGATCGAAAATGGAAAAAGCCTCATACTTGACGGTATAATTAGCGGAACAATAGATATAAACTCCGCACTGAATACAATAACGGCGCAGACATATACAGGTCAAAACAACATTTGTTCGCTTTTAAGCGAGCTCATAATGGCCGTCAGGAACGGGAGCAGCACCGTTTATGGCGGGACGACATATAATATAACAGGCGCGGACTCATCGTTTATAGGAGCCATCCTGAAAAGGAGCGCCGCTGCGTTTGCCAACTGACGAATCGAAAAGGGGACACTAAATTGAAAAATGGATTTACGTTTAAAAACAAACATTCCTCAGAGTTTGGCGCGACCGTAAAAACGCGGTCACGCCGTCTGCTCCCAGATGTAAAAAGTTATTTTTACAGCGCTCCGCTTATGGATGGGAGCTATGACTTTACGGCAGTCAATCCGATGGGCCGCGAATTTTATAATGACAGAATCTTCGAGCTGTCGCTGCAGATAACAGCGGACTGCCTTGACGAGCTTGAACACAAAACCGCACGCTTAGCGGCGTGGCTCAGGGGATCGGGAGATATTATTTTTGACAGCGCTGCGGGCGTCAAATGGATGGGACGTTTTATTTCGGATATGTCGTTTGCGCCGGAGCGCCGCGGAAAATCGGCTGTTGTATCTTCAATATTCCAATCGGAACCTATCGGCCGCGCATCGTTCACGACAGGCGAGGGCATACGCCTGGGCGATGCGGTGCGCCTCGATTCGGATATACCGCTCGATATGAGCGCGTATTTTGAAAAGCAGCTCACGCACGGCGAGAATACAGTCGATTTTATCAATCTCGGCGACTTCTATGTGCGTCCCGTGCTTGAGTTTTCGAGCGGTGCGCAAAACATAACAGTAACATACGGGGACAGTAAAATAATGCTCGAGGAACTGACGGACGGCGCAGTTATCGATCTTGAGAAATGCAGCGTTACCGATAATTCCGGAAACAGCATATTATCAAAAATGCAGGGCAATTTCTTTGAGCTGCCGCCCGGAAGGAGCACGCTTGAGATATACGTCGATTCCTCCTGTACGCTTACGATAGATTATGCGCCGAGGACGATATATGACTTTGATTTTTCATCGATAGACTGGGGTGAGACCGGTGCTTAAGCTTTTTGGATATGACGACAGGGACGCTTCTGACTGCCTTGCCGTTCTCAATAACGCAGGGGACACTAAAGTAACGCGCGAGATAAACGGAGCGTATACGCTTGAATTCACGTATCCGCAGGACGAGAAAGCGGAATTGCTGACAGTCAACCGCCTTGTGCAGTGCGGGGGACAGCTGTTCAGGATAATGAAGATCGGCCGCGTATCGGACGGGAAAATGCTTTTAAATATCGAGTGCTCGCATGTCTATAATGCCGACGCTCAGGCGGTGCATTTGCAGAACGTACCCGACCATATCGGCAAGAGCCCGTACGATGTCCTCGAATACGCTTTTTCGGGAACGCCGTTCACGCTGCTTGGGGACACTGAATTATCCGATCTCGGTCTTACGCGAGTTGACGCCGACGGCTTTCTTATCGACTTTTTCTCGATGGATAAGACAACGCCGTATGAGGTGGTGAGCACGGTAATAGAAAACTGCGGCAAGGGCGAGATATATATCGACAACTATAATATCGCTCTTGTCGAGCGTATCGGCAGAGACACGGGTATACGGCTTGAGCTGAGCCGCAATCTGCAAAACGTGACGGTAGAACGCGATATGACGGACCTTGTAACAAGGCTGTACCCTTACGGCTATGACGACCTGCACATCGGGAGCGTAAATGACGGCGTGCAGTATATAGACAGCCCGAATATATCGCTTTACGGCATGCGCTCGGGCTACAGGGACTACAGCGACTACAAGGAGCCGACGGACGTTATGAACCGCGGACTGTGGGAGTTTGACGCTGCGAACGAGGAACGAATAGACGTACCGTCGGTGAATATATCGGGCAAGCTGATAGATATATCTCGGCTTGCGGAGTACGGCGAGTTTATGAAAATAGAACTCGGCGATAGAGTGACCGTGGTTGACGGGAACGTCAAAATAGAGGAGCGCGTTATCCGATCGGAGGTATATCCGTATGAGCCGCTCATGGGCGAGATATCCATAGGCAGAGTAAAAAAGGACCTGTTCTTTTACCTTAACCAGATGGGTAAGCTCAACAGGCGGTACGGCAGAGTTTCGACGACAGGCGGCAAGGTAAGCGCAAAGGCCATATCGGGAGTAGTCAGCGCCGACGGTATAAACGTCAAGGATTCTGAGGGCAATGTTACGGTGCTTACCGATATGATAGAGATGAGCGACGCGAACGGAACAAGGTTCGTATGCGGCTTTTCGGGAGGTATGTTCCGCTTCGGAGTGTACGACAAGAACGGAGCGGCGCTGTACCTGTCGGACGACGTTATGAATATACGAGGCGACATATCGGCCGACAGTTTGAAAATAAACGGCGTGAGCGTCACGGGCAGCGGAGGGAATCTGTATATCGGGGACAAGAAAATACTCACAGAGTAGAAAGGGACACTAAATGAATCTTGATTTAAATTTTAACGGACTTACAAAGCTCAAGGATTGGTGGCAGAAGGTCCTGAGCAATTTCAGCATAATAGAAACGGAATGCACCGAAACGAGGAATATCGCCGAGAACGCCTGCACGAAGGAGCAGGCGCAGGCGTACGTTGCGGAGTTTGCCGGGAGCAGCGAGGAATACATGGAAGCGATAGAGGCGTTTACGGCGCTGTATAACCAGAGCGGAGCGTCGCTCAGCGCGCTTGAGGCGCTTGTTGGAGGAAGGCTGCCGTATACCGAGGAAACAAGCCTTGACGCTGACGAGGTAACGGAGAACGGCGTTTACGTATGCGCTTCGGGAGCACAGAACACGCCTACAGCAGGCGGCGTACTGATAAGCTTTACAAGCGTGTTAAGCAATGGCTTCCAGATGTGGTTCACAGCTGACGGCTCGGGGATATACCGCAGGAGCACGGACGGAGACTGGGAGAAGACAGACGCGGAGCTTGAGGATAGGGTCGAAGCGCTTGAAACGGCGGGGGCACTAAAAAGCGAAGTCGTGTTCGGCACATATACCGGAGACGGAACGGCAAGCAGGACGATAAATTTAGGGTTTACGCCTGTGGCTGTAGAGGTGTGTGATGAGATGGGGCGGCAATACCAGTCCTCCGGATACGGCATTTTCGGAGGTATTGCTGTGACCGGCCATCCATGCGCATCGGGATCAAGCAATAAAGCAATAGAGATAGTCGAAAATGGCTTCAATGTGGCGTATAACAGCGAGGAAAACCCGGCAAAAACAAACCAGGGCAGCATTACCTATTACTTTATCGCATACAAAAACGGAACAGTAGTGGAGGTGTAGAGCTAAGCAGCATGGAAAAGCTTTTTAACAGTATCAGCATTGCCGTTGGCGTGATCGGAGGAGCCGCGGTACGCTTGACCGGAGGATTTGATTTAATGTTCCGCGCACTTCTTGTGATGATAGCTCTTGATTATATTTCGGGCGTTATAAAAGCGGTGCATCAGCGGCAGCTTTCGAGCGAAATAGGTTTTAAGGGTATATTGAGAAAAATCACAATACTGCTCGTCGTTGCCGCAGCGAATATTATTCAGGAGGCTTTGGTCGGAGAGACGGCGGTACGTGAGATGGTAATCATGTTTTATATAGCGAACGAGGGGATCTCGCTTCTGGAAAATGTTTCATCAATAAGTGCACGGATACCGGAAAAATTAAAGAATATTTTATTTCAGCTGAGAGGAGGCGATAAGAATGAGTGATATTCAAAAGGTACTTGACCTGGCTGAGAGCTATGTCGGATATCTGGAGAAGGCAAGCAACTATAGGCTTGAAGATAAGACCGCGAACGCCGGAAGTGCAAATTATACGATCTTTGCAAAAAAATATGACGATTACGGCTTCGGGAATTTTCAGGCCCAACCATGGTGCGCAATGGCGGTAACAGTTATTTTTTATGATGCGCTCGGCTATGACAAAGCTGCAAAAATACTTAAGCCATATGCTTATTGTCCCTACGGCGTAAATGAATGGAAGCGTCTCGGCAGATGGCATGACCGCATCGGATACACACCGCAGAGCGGCGACATTATATTTTTCAGCAGCGGAGCCGAGAGCACGCATACGGGAATAGTTCGAAGCAGCAGTGGCGGAAGAGTGTATACCTACGAGGGCAATACCTCAGACGGAAGCACACTTATATCAAACGGAGGCGCTTTTTGCGCAAAGAGCTATGCAACGAGCTATTCGCGTATTCTGGGTTACGGGACGCCCAACTGGGAATCGATTAAGGAGGAGGAAATAGACATGGAGGAGTTGAACGCCCTTAAGGAAAGAGTAGAGGCGATAGATAAGTCGCTTACAAACGCATATGATATTATAAACAAAAACTTTGAGCCAAGAATATACAGTCTTGAGCATCCGATGATATATAATTATATAGATGACAACATGCCGGAGTGGGCGCATGAAGCGGTCAAGTGGTGCGTTGATAAGGGTATTATAAACGGCACAGGCAATGGTGAATTAAACCTGAATGATGAAAAGCTCTGGGCATGCACCGTGATATACAGGCTTTCGGAAATACTATAAATCAGCTTTATTACAAACAGCGCTTGCAAAGCGCGATGTTTTATGTTATAATATAGCCCTGTGAGTAAGTCAGACGATCGCGCCCGTTATGGGTGAGGAAAGTCCGGGCTCCATAGAGCAAGGATGCCGGCTAACGGCCGGTAAAGGCGACTTTAAGGATAGTGCAACAGAAAATAAATGCCGCAGATGCGGCGATTGTGGAAATGTGAGGTAAGAGCTCACAGGGAAGATGGCGACTGAATTCCCGTGTAAACCCCATCCGGAGCAACTTTGAGGACGTTAGGCCTGCTCGGTAAGTCCTCTTTTAAGGCTTGAGCCCGCCGGTAACGGCGGGACCAGATAGATGATCGTCAGATACAGAACCCGGCTTACAGATTTGCTCACAGAATAAGAACCGAACCGGTTTTACGGCTCGGTTCTTATTCTGTCTATAGATTTCCCCTAAGGAATTTTTCGAGCTCGGCGGCAGCCTCTGCTTCATCCGGACCTTCTGCGGTCACCGTTACGGGGTTTCCGCATTTTATGCCCATTCCCATTATTGCAAAAAGGCGCTTTGCGTCAGCTGTTTTTCCGTTGCCCTTTATTGTTATTTCCGAATTGAATTTTGCTGCTTCCTTTGCAAGCAGCCCCGCAGGTCTTGCGTGGATGCCCTGAGCATCTGTTATCGTATAATCAAAAGATTTCATTATAATCCTCCGTTCCGCATAATCTTTGGTTATTATGCCCCATCTGCGGGATTTTGATTCGAAAATTTTCAGCTGTTTATGACCTTTACATTTCCTATATCTTTTTCAAGAGCCTCAAGTATCTCACCCATCTCTGGATCTCCCGAGCGGTTTACTATGTAAACGGTATATTCCGGATAGAGCCTGACCGCTCTGCGGACGGAATATTCTATGCTTTCCTTATTTTTTGCGTTTATCAGCATAAACGGAGAATCCTTTGTGACATAAACCTTTGTACCGGATTTAAAAAGCACCGCTCCTATGGCAATAAGAATAAGAACAATAAAAACCGCGACAGCTCCATACATAGTATCACTTCCTTGAATATGTTTTGTATATACTATGAAAAAAGCCGCCGGATTGTTACGAAAAAAGCCGGAGCCAAAGGCTCCGGCGGGTTTGTCTTATTTGGTCAACATATTACCTATCTCGGTCACATCTCCGGCACCCATCGTGAAGATGATGTCGCCTTCCTTTGCGGTCGATCTCACGTATTCGGCGATTTCATTGAAATCATCGATATACCGGGCATTTACACCGGTCTGTTTTATGTCCTCTGCGAGCTTCCTCGGGTCGGTCACGCCGTCATTCTTTTCCCTTGCCGCATAGATGTGCGTCATTATGAGCTCGTCTGCGCCGCCGAACGCCGTTACAAATTCGTCCCAGAGCGTGCGCGTCCTTGAATATGTGTGCGGCTGAAAAATGCATATTATCCTATTATGCGGCAACTCCGATGCGGCGTTGAGCGTCGCCTTTATTTCCGTCGGATGGTGGGCATAGTCGTCGATTATGACTGCTCCGTTTACAAAGCCCTTTTTCTCAAAGCGTCTGTGAGTGCCCTTGAACGTCTCTATCCCGCGTGCCGATTTTTCTATGTCCACGCCCATTATATCGCATACCGCTATTGTGGCAAGCGCATTAAGGATATTATGCTCGCCAGGGACGCTCAGGCTGATATGGCATAGCTTTATTCCGTTTTTATATACGTCAAACGACGGGAAGCCCGCATTGCAGACTATATTTTCAGGATAGAAATCATATTCGTCAGTCATGCCGTAGGTCGTTATCCTGAGATCGTCCGCACCCTCAAGAGCAAGGCGGATATTTTCATCACTGCCGAGCGCAACAACATTGCCCTTGCCAGCGGTCAGCTCTGCAAAATTACGGAAGCTTTCGCGTATCTGTTTGATGCCGCCCGTAAAGAAGTCGAGATGGTCCTCTTCGATATTCGTTATAAGCGCAATTGTAGGATAGAACTTCAAAAAGCTGTTTGTATATTCGCACGCCTCGGTGACAAAATAATCACTGCCGCCAGTTCTTATGTTTCCGTTTATGATATCAAGCTCGCCACCAACACTTATAGTCGGGTCGAGATCGGCGTTTATAAGCGCGTGCGCAAGCATTGAGGTCGTTGTAGTCTTTCCGTGGGTGCCGCTCACACCGACGGCATGGGTGTAGTTTTTCATTATTGCTCCGAGGAATTCCGCGCGGTCTATTAGTCGAATGCCGTTTTCGACAGCGGCCGCCATCTCGGGATTGTCCATTTTTACCGCGGCTGTATGAACGCACAGCTCTGCGCCTTCGATATTTTTCGCGTTATGACCCTCAAAAATAACGGCGCCCAAATTCTCAAGCTCGTCCGTTATATGCGTTTTTGTTCTGTCCGAGCCGGTCACCTTATAGCCCATCTGCAGTGCAATATGAGCCAGACCGCTCATACTGATGCCGCCTATCCCTATAAAATGTATATGCGCATTTTTTTCTATATCGTTCAGTGTAAATCTTTCCACGGGTATCTCTCCTTCTTGATAAATGCCGCCTGTTAAATTTATAAAACAAAAAAGTACATATCTATTCTATTATATACCTTTTTGTTTCAAAAAGAAACCGTTTTCTGAAAATTCTGTGAATAATACAAATTCAAAGCGTCATAAAATGTGTTTTAAGAAAAAATGCACAAAACACTTGACAAAACTTTATATTTTAGGTACAATAATAATATATAGGGGCATCACTGGACAGACTACAATAATTAATTAGAGTTATTCCCTTAGTATGGAAGGTGGTGAAAGTTTTGGAGATTACTGATATAAGAATAAAAAAGGTTTCGACTGACAGTAAGATGAAAGCGGTAGTTTCTGTTACCTTTGATAACTCCTTTGTTGTGCATGATATAAAAATAATTGAAGGACAGGATAAACTTTTTACAGCCATGCCGAGTCGAAAAACTCCGGAGGGAGAATATAAAGATATCGCTCATCCTATTAACAGTGAAATGAGGACAGAAATAGAGCGGCAGATATTAACTCAGTATGAACAAGAACTTGCATTGGCTGATGACGAATAGAAAAAAGGACTGATAGGCATATCGCGTATCGGTCCTTTTTGACTTTTGACTTCTATATATTGTAATATGCTTTTGAGAACGATAACGCCGGCTAAAGCCTATACAATATTTTCAATATAATGAACATCATATTTATCCCAATACTTTTGATAAACTCGTTCGCTGTTCCCGTCAAGATTTAATTGGTACATTCTAAAAGTGACATAAATCCCCTTAGGCTGCCACAATTCCCTATAAGAATAGCGGTACGCCATCCCCACTTTTTTCATTACTTCACCGCTGTATGGATTATTGATATCATGTGTTGCTGTGATATATGGGAAACCGGCCTTACGCAGTCTGTCTGCAACGGCGGCGCAGGCCTCGCTTGTGATTCCCTTATGCCAGTATTCTTTGCGAAGAGCATAGCCCATATCGTTGCTGTCTCCAATATCATTAACATGCACATATCCTATGACCCGATCATCCAATTTTTGAGATATCGCATAGGAGTATGCAATATCTTTTTCGTAGACCGGATAAATACTGTTATAAAAATAGTTTAGAACATCACCTCGCGTTTTCATCGGGAACCAAGGCAAAAATTTATTGACTTCTTCATCGCCGTAAAGCAGGAGCATGTCGTCAATATCATGCTCTGTAAATTTTCTTAGTATCAGTCTTTCCGTTTCAAGCGGCGGAGTATTTTCATAATACATAATCTATCCTTTCCCGCTGCTGCGTTTCGGCAGCGTTTGAGCTCCCTTCCCCGAAAGCACCGCCATACATATGACGTGCGGCCGGGCTCAGTCTAAATTATATCACGAATTTTATTATTATTCAATCACAACAAGCAATAATTATTTTTAAAGCACATATGTTCAAAGGCCGGACAGCTTTTTCCGCAAACACCCCAAAAGTTGTTAAAGCATTATAACAGACTCGCTGACGCAGCTATGCCTGTTTTGACATCATTTCTATTGCATTAAGCAAAAAAATTACATAAATTTCAAAATAACTATTGATTTTTGATCCATTTTATGGTAATATTATAGATATAAAGGAAAAATATTACATTTTCTTATGTCAAAAATATTTACTTTAAGGAGGATTTTAGAACATGCTTTCTAATATTTCAGTAGTAATTGCGGACGATAATGTAAAATTTGCGGACGAGCTGAAGGAGTTTTTACGGGCGAAGCCGGGTATAGATTTCAGGGCGGAGGCTCATGACGGAGCAGAGGCGGTAGGGCTAATAGAAGAAACGGAACCGGATGTTGTTATTCTTGATATGGTAATGCCTAAGCTGGACGGACTCGGAGTTTTAAGAAGGCTAAAATCAGCAGAGCTTAAAAAGAAGCCAAAGGTGATAATGTTCTCGGTTGCGGCGATGGACAAAAATGTTGAGATGGCGATAAACGCCGGAGCCGATTATTTTCTTTCAAAGCCACAGCCGTTTGAATCAGTATATGAAGTAATAAAAAGCATTGCCGGAGTTAAGGCAGCAGGCACCGTTGCAGTCAAGTCGCCGGAGCAGGAGGTGGACCTAGAGGCGCTTGTCACGGAATGCATACACGAGCTTGGCGTTCCGGCACACATAAAGGGCTATCAGTATATACGCACGGCGATCATGATGGTGGTAAAGGATATGGATATGCTGAATTTCATAACAAAGCGGCTATATCCGGAGATTGCAAAAACATATGGAACGACCTCGAGCCGCGTGGAGCGAGCTATACGCCATTCAATCGAGGTGGCGTGGTCAAGAGGCAAGCCTGAGACTATGAATGATATTTTCGGCTACACTATCCACACCGGAAAGGGTAAGCCGACGAACTCTGAGTTCATAGCCATGGTAGCAGATCGGATAAGATTGCAGATAAAGTAAGATAGCAGCCTGCGGCGAAATGCCGCAGGCTGTTTATTTTGATAGGGAAAGGCTGTATAAGCCAAACCAAAGATTGCTTAGGAACGAGGCCTTTTGGGGAATAAAAACAAGCAAGTCCTAAGCAGACAAATAAATTAAAGCGGATAACAAATGAATACGACCATTTTTGCCGATCTAATTTATAATTCCGTTTTGGAATTATAAATTTATTATACTTCTTTTACGGAAGTTTGTCAAGCTGATTTTATAATAAAATTACTGTATAAAATAAATACAGCAACGGAGGATATCATGAAAACAAGAAAACTTGAAATCAGCGATAAAAATATGGTGGGAAGGAATATCGCACGTCTGCGCATAAGCAAAGGAATAAAGCAAAAGGACTTTATCGCGCAGATACAGGCAGCTGGTATCGACATGAATCCAACGAGCTATTCAAAGCTCGAGGGGCAGTTTAGGCTTGTCACGGATAAGGAGCTTTTTGTGATAGCCAAACTGCTCGATGTGGATATTAACGAGCTGTTCCATCAGGAAGAGTAAGCTGTGTTTTGCCACGTTTTTCTGAACCGCCTGTACGGGAGCTTTCAAAGGGGTTTAGCATAAAACCCCTTTGAATTGCTTAATAAACGCTATTGGCAAAAGTCAACGGGCCACCCTTGAACACTTTAATTTTCAGTGATCTTCAGCGCTATCACGCTCATATCGTCCTGTATCTCGCCGTTGTTGCGCTCAAGCGCACGCGCCGTTATCTCCTCGGCCATTGCCTGCATCGAAAGCACAGGCGCCTTTATCTGCTTTTTGAGCCATTCGGTTTTTATTTCCCCCGCCTCGGTTATGCCGTCTGACGCCATGACGAGCACATCGCCGTCCTCTATACGCTTAAGCTGCGGCAGTACCTCTGTAAACGGCGCCGCGCCTATCGGAAACGCCGCCGAAAATACAGTTTCTGTTCCGCCGCGGCGGTATATAATCGACTGAGCCGCACCTATCTTGTAAAATTCCGCAGAGCCGTTCATAAGGTCTATGCAGAGCAGGTCTAGCGTTGTAAAATAATCGTCCTCGGCCTTCATGCACATTGATGAATTCACCATTCCTACGGCCGTGCGGATGCCGAAGCCCGCTTCAAGGAATTCCTGCAGCAGCGAAGCCGTCAGCCCGCTTTCGGCTGCCGCTCTTTCGCCCGTTCCCATGCCGTCGCAGATGATGCAGTACAGCTTGTACTTGTCCGTTCCGAAAACCCTCACCGCATCGCCGCAGCTGTCCTCCTTTGAGAGCTGCTTGACTCCGGCGTCCACGCTGAACCGCGGTCTTGACACAAAATACATCCCGCCGTTTTCATCGCGGTCAAAGCCCATGTTTATTCCGATTATCTCGGACAGTATACCCTCGGTTTCGCCTATCCTGTTATTATCACTCAGACGCACATACGCCTCCGCGCGCGCTCCCTCGGAGATGCTTATCTCGTAAACGGTGAGCCCTATCGCCTCAAATGCATTGGCGGCCTCCTCCTCAAGCTCCGAGCAGAATTCAAAATCGTCCTCAAGCTCCTTTGCTATTCCCTCAAGCAGCTCCGCCGTTTCGCGATACTGCGAGGCAGTAACGTCGCGTCCTGAAAGCTTTTCGCCCTCGTGCGACAGCCTGAGCTTGAAGAGCTCGTAGACATGTCCGAATTCAAGCAGAAGCAGCTCGGGACGAAGGCACCGTTCTCTCAGGGCAAGGGGCATGGAATTCAATCCGACAACGCCTTTGCTTTCAAGAACCGTAAGAAGCTCCGTCATGCCCCTTATCGTCCTGTCGGTCTCCTTGTCCCAACACTTTGAGCGCCTCGGGCAATCGCAGCAGATGCGTCCGGCCGTTTCCGAAAAAATATCCTCGGGCCGCGGCGAAGCAGTCCTTGCGCGTCCGTTCGATGCGGAAATGAATGCCCCCTCGAGGCTCCTGAACGCTCCGGCGCAGCCCCTTAACCGATCGGCAAGATACGCTTTGAGCCGTTCTCCGTCCTTTGCTTCCTCGATATGCCTTTCTGCTCCGAAAAATGATGCAAAGCGTTTTTGCACAAAACCCGGCGTCGCCGCAAAAAGCCCTGCGCCTATAAGCACGTCCCATACACCGTAGGGCAGCGATTCCGCCGTTCCAGCATAAAGCAGCACTGCGCATGCGCCGCCGATAAAGCCGACAGCCGTCCCTATCCGTCCGAAGCTTTTCAAAAATCCCCCGAACACGGCGCTCAGACCGAATGCGCCCATCATCATTACTGCGCCGCTGCCGCCGGTTATAAAGCCTATAACAAGCCCTGAAAGGGCTGCACCAGAAAGAGTGGCATTATTGGCTACGATAAGGACCGTATAAACTGCGAGGATATTGGCAACGCTTATACCGAAGGGCAGTTCCGTCCGCCCGAGACCGAGAATAAAAACTCCGGCGGCCGCAGCAAGGCTCAGAAGCTCCTCCTGCGTTATCGCATAGGGATTTTTATACCTGAGAGAGACGTCTCTTGCACCGGAAAATACGGCATACATTACGCCGCAGATGACGCTCTCGATAAACAGCAGAAAAACGTCGTACGCTCCCGCAAAGCTGTAGAACATCGACGCCATCCCGCTTATAAACATTGCAGCGCCGCAGGCCGCCGCTTCAACAGCCTTTGACCGCCTGCTGTAGAGGTTTATGAACAGCCAAAATATGAGCGCCGCCATCATGTATTTTACTGCGCCGCTGACCGTGCCCGCTGAAAGCAGCCCGAGATACATCACTGTTATCCCGAGATATGCCGTGCTCTTGTCAAAGCACGCCGCAAAAAATGCTGCTCCGAACGGAAACGCCCCCATTACCGCGGCGCGGCTTGCAAGAAAAAGCAGCGCCGACGGAAGTATATCTGATTTTGACGGTGCACGCAAAAAAGCCGTATTTTTGCTGAGCATTGGTTTTGCCATTTTGTTTTTCTCCTTTGGATTTACATATATTTCCTGTATATTCTATCACTTATCGGGAGAAAAAGCTGTCGAAACGTGTACGGAAACTAAAAAAGTTTTTGACAAAATACGACATATATGATATGATGAAAAAAAGCAGGAGCCGCCGCAGGCGGAGGAGGAATATTATGAAGCGCATTTTTATTTTTTCGGATACGCACGGATCCGTAAACGGCTGCGAGGCTGTACTTAGGGGCTCGGAGGAGAAAGCGGACGGCATCATCCATGCGGGCGACTATACGCGTGATGCGGACAGCATTAGAGCGGCATTCCCGGGACTGCCGGTCTATGCCGTAAAGGGCAACGGCGATCTGTTCTCGAGAGAGCCACAGGACCTGACGGTAGTAATAGATGGCGTGAAGATATTCATCACGCACGGACACATGTATAATGTAAAGCTTGAGTACGATTACAGCACGCTCAGAGAAAAGGGAAAGGAGCTCGGGGCGGATCTGATAGTTTTCGGACACACGCACAAGCCGTATCTTGACTGGGACGGAGATATGACTGTCGTAAATCCCGGCAGTGCAGGCTACGGCGGGACGTACGCCGTGGCGAAGATAGAAAACGGAAATGTGAGAGTGGATATGTATGATATATAGCATTACCGGGGGCGTAAGTCCCGATGCCGATAGAAGACATCGGCAGAAAAATAAAAAATCCGAAAAAAATCCTTGACAATATGTCTTTTGAGGTGTATAATATTACAGTCTGCAAAAATGCGGACATCCTTGCCCGAAGGGTTTCTTTCGGGACTAATGTCCATAAGGAGGTGCAAAAATGGCTGAGAAAATTCTAAACAGCTATGAAACGATTTTTATCATTGATGCAACGCTTACAGAGGAGCAGGTAACCGCACTTAAGGATAAGTTTACAGGTCTTATCGAAAAGAACGGTACGCTCGAGTCTGTAGACGAGTGGGGCAAGAGACGTCTTGCTTACGAGATCAACGACAGAACAGAGGGTTTCTACTATCTCGTAAACTTCAAGGCTGACAGCGAGTTCCCTAAGGAGCTTGACAGACAGTACAAGATCACTGACGGTGTCCTCAGAACCATCATAATCAGAAAAGACGAAGAATAGTCTTTTGAGGTAGAATCATGAACAAGGTTATTTTGATGGGACGCCTTACGC
>CALXRY010000175.1 GCA_944390955.1 uncultured Clostridia bacterium
AGCATGATTAGCAGTAGTTACAAAGGGAAATAAGGGGAGGTAATCGTCATTTTGCACAAATAGACGCTACAAACCGCATGGTTGATAAGGTTTTCGTAGTGGTACAAAAAAACACTTGACACTACCAAATAAACAGAGAGGATATTTTATAATGAAAAAGAAAATTATAGCAGTTATTTCAGCATTGCTGCTTGCTTTCAATGCAGCAGCGTTTGCGGCGGAGGGTCCGGAGAACACGGTGCCTGAGAGGGTAGAGATAAGTTTTAAGGTCGGTGACAGCGTGCTGACTGTAAACGGTGAGAACCTTGAGGTGATGGCGCCGTATGTGATAGGAGAGGGCACGACGCTTGTGCCGGTCAGAGTCATAACGGAGGCATTCGGTGCTGAGGTAGGCTGGGACGGAGATACAAAAACCGTAACGCTTTCTTATCCGGATGTTGAAATATCCCTTGTCATAGGCTCGAAGACGGCGACGGTGAACGATCATACCGAGGAGCTGCCGGAGGCGCCGGAGCTTTACAACGGCACGACGATGGTCCCGCTCAGATTTATAAGCGAGACATTCGACGCTGAGGTGACGTTCGAGGATGAGACGAAGCTGATAACGGTAGTTAAGGATTCGCAGGATGAGCAGCCGCAGCTTGAGACAGGGACTGATCAGCCGTACATAGGTGACAGCTACTACGGCTGGTCGATAAAAAATCCGACGGTCATGGAGATGGAGGAACGCAGCTTTGACGGTGCGGAAACCGTATTTTCAAATGATGACGGCACTATGGTCATATCGGTCGGCAAGGTCGGCGAAGATGTGACATCGGACGACCTGTACAATTCGGCGCTCTCATTGGTCCAGGGAATGACTGTCTCGGCTGCCGATAAGACGACCGAGCCGTCCGGCAACATAGTGATTCATATACGCGCAAGGGACAAGGACAAAACTGTAGATTACTACGGGATACTGAAAGATAAGACGTTCTGCAGAACGGTGACCATGGTGAACAATGGCAGCGAAAATATGAATGATATACTCGACATTGCAGGCAGCCTGAGCATTTCGCAGCCCGCGGATATGTACGATATGTCAAATGTCGAGGGCGGTTACAGGATATTTGAGGACGATGATATGAAGCTGTCGTTCAAGCTGCCGGCAGATTATTATCGGACTGAAACGAATTATACAAATATTGCAGACTTTACAAACGCCGATGACTACGGTAAGGTGACAGCTGCGCTGTATTCAAAGACAGATACGATAACGGCAGCCTCGGTATCAGAGGAAGATCATGCCAGGGTAGGCGGATATTCAAATCCTAATATTTCGGAGGTATCTGATATTTCAGATATCACAGTGGCCGGGATACCTGCAAAACAGTATACCATAAAATACAGCGGGGACGGCATATTAGGAAAGTACGTGATGAAGGATACATACTTTGAACTCGGAGAATATGTGTATAATATAACATGCCGCATGTCATCGGAGGCCGAATGCAATGCGCTTCTTGACAGCCTTAAGGTGGAGGAGCTTGATGCTGAGGCGGTCGGCACTATCCTGAAGGATACCTCTGTCAGCGCGGAAAGTACGGTAAAGCTCGGGACAAAGACTATTACGTTGCCTGAAAATTGGCGTGAGTCCACATCTGTAACGTCAAATGTTGTGAAATTTATTTTGCACGGATATACTTCATCGATACTAACTGTAACAAAGATGGACGATGTACAGAGAACGGAGTTGTCATCGCTGCTGTCAAGTACTGCAAACAATACCATCGAGAATTTTAAGGATCGCTCGGAGGATGCTGTCGGTGCGGAATATGAAAAGCATCTGAGCACTGAAACCCTCGGAGGGAAAACGTATTATACTATAACGCTGAAATGCGAGTACACAACAGAGACTATCTACGATACCTTATATGCTGCCGTAGTAGACGGTGACGCCTATGTCTTTGACTTGTCATGCAGAGACATAAACTATAACAGCACTGTTGAGGATGAAGCGGAGCAGATAATCTCAAGCCTTAAATAATCGCGCAGAAATCATAAAAAGAGCGTGCATATCCGAAAGTGGAAAAACGCTATTTTTTCGAAAAAATCTAAAAAAACTATTGACAAAAGCATATAAATGTGGTATTATACCAAAGTTGAATCCGTAGACAGTCGGCTGCGCACATGCGTGTAAGTCCTACCGAGGGTAATTGGTACATGATTACTATGACCTTTTGCGCGTCTGCGACAAAAGGTCTTTTCTGTTTTGGAACGGCATTCAATAAGAGTAATTTCCGAAAGAGGTGAAATTTTATGCCAAGCGAGAAGGTATTGGAGTCAAAGAAAGCGCAGGTCGCTGAGGTTGCCGAGGTATTAAAGGCTGCCGAGACAGGCGTGCTCGTTGACTACAGAGGTCTTACCGTTGAGGAGGACACAAATCTTCGTAACAAGCTCAGAGAAGCAAACGTAAAGTATTTCGTTATAAAGAATACGCTTCTCGGACGTGCCGCAAAGGATGCAGGTCTTGAGGGTCTTGACGAGGCGCTCCACGGACCGACGGCCATAGCCGTATCGGACGAGGATGCAGTTGCACCCGCAAAGGTGCTTGCGGATTTTGCAAAGGGCAATGAAAAGCTTGAGATCAAGGCCGGATTTATGGATGGCGCCGTTATTTCTCTTGATGAGATCAAGAAGCTGGCGGCTACTCCGAACAAGGAGACTTTGATCGCAAAGATGATGGGCAGCCTGAATGCGCCCGCATCAAATCTTGTTCGTCTGCTTCAGACTATAGTGGACGGAGGCGAGGAGATCTCGGAGCTTATCGCAAAGAAAGCAAGCGAAGCAGCTCCGGCAGAGGAAGCTCCCGCAGCAGAGGCGGCTCCCGCGGAGGAAGCCCCGGCAGAAGCACCTGCAGAATAATAGGCAGGTATATATTAATAATGAAAATTTAGGAGGAAATTAAAATGGCAGATTTAAATGCAATTCTTGATTCAATCAAGGAATTAAAGTTACTTGAAGTTGCTGAGCTCGTTAAGATGATGGAAGAAGAGTTTGGCGTAAGCGCTGCTGCTCCCGTTATGGTTGCTGCTGCAGGCGGCGAAGGCGGTGCAGCTGCTGCTGATGAGAAGACAGAGTTCGACGTAGTTCTGGCTGAGGCAGGCGCATCGAAGCTCAACGTTATCAAGGTAGTAAGAAGCCTTACAGGTCTTGGCCTGAAGGAAGCTAAGGCTCTCGTTGACGGCGCTCCCGGAACTATCAAAGAGGCTGTAGCTAAGGAAGAGGCTGAAAAGATGAAGGCTGAGCTCGAGGAAGCCGGAGCTAAGGTTGAATTAAAGTAATCGGACTCTGATTTTTTATTCGGTATGCGGCGTTTGCCGTATCCGTAAGGACTAAGGAGTGTATCATGATAATCGATGTATCCGGAATTTTAAAGGAGATCGGCGGCAGGATAGATATAGACTGCTGCATAGATTTCGGAAAGGCTGAATTTTTGGGTTCGGTCTATGATTTCACTTCGCCGGTCAAGATCAAAGGCGTTATCAGGAATAACGGCGAATCTCTCACATTTACGGCCGAGTGTGCTTCTACCTTTAACACTCAGTGCGCAAGATGCGGAAGAGATATCGAGGTCGCTCTGTCATTCGCAGTAGACGAAGACCTGATGCAGGACGACAGCGGAGCCGAGTCCGAGGACGCGGTGATCTTCAGCGGCGGAAGCGTAGAGATCGATGAGATTGTGCTCAACAGCTTTTTTATGAACGAGAACGGCAAGCATCTCTGCAGCGAGGGCTGCAAGGGGCTGTGCCCGAAATGCGGCTGCAATCTTAACGAAAAGCAATGCGGCTGCGAGACCGAGAGCATCGACCCGAGATGGGCGTCCTTGGTCGATATTATGAACAAGGAAAATTAGAGTGTATTATTTTATGGAGGTGTAGCAAATGGCAGTACCTAAGGGTAAAGTATCGAAAGCCAGAAGAAATAAAAGACGTGCCAATTGGAAGCTTACTGCGCCTAATATGGTGGAATGCCCCCAGTGCCACGAATTTAAGATGCCTCATAAAGTTTGTAAATCTTGCGGATATTATAACGGCAAGGAAGTTATAAAAGTTGAGGATTAATTCGGCTTTAAATTGAATGTTTAAGGGTGTTACGCT
>CALXRY010000176.1 GCA_944390955.1 uncultured Clostridia bacterium
CAACCATGCGGTTTGTAGCGTCTATTTGTGCAAAATGACGATTACCTCCCCTTATTTCCCTTTGTAACTACTACTAATCATGCTCCGAACTGCTTGTCAAGCCCGGGCTGAAAGCCCGTCAATTTCAAGCTTTACAAGCATTTTGGAGCATGATAAAATGTTGCACAAAGGGAGTAAGGTTTTCTGTAGTTTTTCATATCCTACTTTACACTACCAACCTTCTTTATTTTTGATATTTTATTCTGTATTCACGCGGTGTGATTCCGACATTGCGTTTAAAAGCAACCGAAAAGTAATTGGAATCCTGGTATGAAACCTGTTCGGCAATTTCCGAAACTGTACAGTTAGTCTTTTTTAGCAAATTTTTAGCCTTTTCAATACGCTTATTGGTTACATATTCCATAAACCCTTGATGCATATAGCTTTTAAATAATTTACTTAGATATTTTTGTTCTAAGTAAAAATATTTTGACAAAGATTTCAGCGAAATGTTTTCACAATAATGCGAGTCAATATATTGGACTATATTTTTTATTTTTGTTTGCGACTCTCCATTTATTTCCATTTTATCGTCTAACCTGCAAAAATCACACAACTCCACCAGAGAATCTCTTACAGAAAAATTAAAAGCGTTTTTATCGTCCAGTTTACCGTTTAATTCGTTTATTAAGCGTTCCGCGTACTGAGTTGAATTATTATTTCTTTTAATAATATCCTGTATGCTGCTTAAGAGATTTTTTGTCCATACGATAATATCCGAAAAAATTATTTTTTCCTGTCTGAAGTGCATATAGCTGCGTCTTATTTCAATTTTTGCAGTATCAATGTCATTGCTTTCAAGCATCATTATAATGTTGTTATATATATCATTATAAAACTCATTGATGTAATGCGTTATATTATCGTTGTATTCCTGTACAAAAATTTTCTCCCGTATCGCAAAATTCAGAGCTGTTCTTGCATTGGAATATATTTCTGAGAATTTAATCTTATGATTGCCGTTTGCAAATCCAACGCAAAATGACACTGATAATTCCTCTTTTAAATTCTTAAAGCTTTCCATTTTGTCAGGCAGAATAAGCATAAGCTCTTTGCGATTTATGAAAAAGGTGTATACGTTCCCTACGCTTGCATTTATCTTTTCATAAATTTTCATCTTCTCATCAAAGTCTGAAATAAAATCTACTTTACTTTTAATTATATACAGATAATAATTCTCGAAATCTATCAATCCGTACGTCGAAATGTCTTCACTCAGAAGCATATCAAGTATATATTCGTTTCTGCCTATTTTTTCAACCAGCTTGCTGCGTATACTACGTTCTATGTTCGTAATACATTTAAGAACGGCAACCTCCAAATCGGTTCTGGAAACCGGCTTTAACAGATATTGAACCACATTTATATTTATAGCTCTTTGGGCATATTCAAACAAAGCATATCCGCTTATTATAATCACCTCGCACTTTATATGCCTCAAAATTTCTTCTATCATTGTTAAACCGTCAATATTCTGCATTTTAACATCTGTTATTATTATATCAGGCTTATATTTTATTGCCGACTTAATTCCCTCTGATGCACTGCCGCACGTATCAACCACTTCAATATCAAAATTTTTCCATTTCAAAAGCTGTCCTATTCCTTCGCGCGCGCTTTTTTCATCATCAACTATAATCAGTTTGTACATAACCTTCTTTTCCTTTCCTGCTTACAGTTTAATTCTCACTATATGGGATTTCTATTAATACCTGTGTTGATTTATTAACTTCGCTGAAAATGTCCATAAATACATTTTCATCCCCATAAAATAATACCAGCCGCTTATATAAATTCCGCAATCCTATATGGCTGTCAGAATTATTCGGCTTTTCAAAATTGTCTTTAATTTCTTTAAGCCGCTCCTTTTCTATTCCTACGCCATTGTCCGTTACATTAATAATAACACGGTTATTATGTTTTTGCGCTATAACCGTTATAAACCCGTCCCTGCGTTCCATTGGTTCTATTCCGTGCTTTATGGCATTTTCAATTAAAGGCTGTAAAATAAACTTGACAACTCTGCATTTGACAAGACTGTCATCTATATCAAATTCGTACTCAAATTTATCTCCCATTCTCATATGCCATATATCAAAATAGTTTTCCGCACACTTGATTTCCTCCTCTAAGGCAACCGATACTTCCTGCGAAAGATTGTATCTTAATATTCTTGAAAGACTTACAACAACATTTTCTATCTTATCATTTTCACCGTTTATGGACATCATACGTACAAGGTCAAGCGTATTATATAAAAAGTGAGGATTTGTCTGACTTTCATATGCCATAAGCTGAGCATCCTTAACCTGAATTTCCATCTGCATAATACTATTTACCTGCTCGTCAATTTTGTCAATCATTTTATTAAGCTCCTCGCTCAGCAAGCCTATCTCATCATCACCCGTGTATTTTACTCTGGCGGTTAAATCTCCGTTCTTTACGTCATTCATACACTCCAGCATTTGAGTTATAGGCTTGCCGTGATGCTTATATATTTTCTTTACAATCAATATTAAAACAATCGAAAAACCTAAAGACATTAACAGAAATTCTAATATAATCATATAAATTCCATTGTTAATTGCAGTTTTATTCATCAAATAGCCGTATGTCAAATTAAAGTTGTTTGACTTCTCATAATACAACTGATATTTATTGCCTTCATATGAAAAACTATCATCTGAAATGCCGAGTTCTTTTGTATTTTCTCCATTAAGACTGTCATTACTGCTTAAAACGATATTATCCTTATCCCCTAAAATCAGAAAAATGTCTTTATCTCTTTTTGAACGGGAAAATATATCAATTAACCTATTTTCATTTATTATAATGTGTATATATCCTATCGGTTTCATAACCGATGAATAGGAATATAACTTTTTGCTAAGGACAATGCTTCCGTCACAATAATTCCATACTTCTTGTCCATCCAGCTTATTCATTGTGTCCAGTTCTTCTTTGTGAATGTTATATATTTTTTCTTCATTCCATGCCCCTATTCCAACCTTCATTCCGTCATTATCAATGAAGCATATACCATTTATCCCGCTTACCTTATCGGCATAGTTCTGTAATTGTTGCGCCAGATTATAGGTATATATTTTTTCGTTTCCGTATTCATACTTATTGTTTATAACGGTTTCAATATCCGCCGAACTTACACTGTGCAATATATTTGGATATTGATTAAGTTCAATGTCCATATTATCACGGACAGCCGAGGCTATATTGCTTACATAATCCCCCGATACTCTTATAATGTTTACTGCATACGAGTATGCGCTCACGACAAATATTGCGGTTATTGCTATACAGAAGGTAACCATATATACCAAAAACAATTTTTTCCAGAAAAATCTTATTTTTTTACCCATAAGCTTACCTCACATACAGCTATTATTCCTCATTATAAATTATCATAACTCTGGGATTAAAGATGTCGGTATATATCACTATTCTGCTGCACATATCTCCAAACGATTCATAATCATAAATATCTGCCAGTGTTCCTTTTCGCACTTTATCTTTTATCAGTGATTTGTCATATACATACAAACTGTAAAGAGACGCGTTGTGTATTTCCGATGTGCTGCTTGCAACGGAGGTCTCATCGTCCTCTAACAATAACAGTTGTCCGTCCTCTAACATTCCCACTTTACCATACACTAATCTGCCTGTAGAACCTGTCTCCTTTGATACTTCCCCGAAACCTTGTTTCTTACCTTGTTCAAAATCAAATATAAGTTCCGTTGAAGCAATCTGTCCGCTGTTATTACATTTAAATTTAATTATTTGTCCTTCCTTTAAGTCCTCCATTGACATATTCTGTAAACTCACTTCATATTGTTTTTCTATATGTTGACCGTTAAGCTCCAAAATATCAACCAATCCAACAGCTTCATCATTCTCATCAACTCCTGTACCTTTAATTGATACTATAAGCCCCTTTTCTTCTTTACCTGCTTCCGCTGTGAGAACCAGTACTGCATCACAAACTATCGGATTGGTCGTAATATAGGTTGAAATCTCGTATTCCTCGCCGCCAAAATAGGTATAGTCTTTAACCGAAAATTCATCGTTTTCCCCTGACACAACAAAAACCTTTGTATTCGGACCCAAATGTCCATGGCCAAAAAACGAATTTATTACACCGCCCATATAACTGTTTTTTCCTTGATAGTTTCTTTTCAGAGAACCATCTGTATTATCAGCCTTCAGTGAATCTATTGCCGTTATTATATCGTTGCTGTTTATTTTATAACGCACTATTTGATTTTTAAGAGTATTCAACTCGTTATTCATAGCTGTTTCATCTTTATATTTTATATAATCAATCTCAAGTCTATTGCTTACTTCTTTATAAAGCATCGTATCATCTTCGGAATAAAGCTTTACATATAATGTGTCTCCGGACTCATGGAAATAGCTGTTTATAAGAAATCCATATTTCCACTCACTTGATGTGTTGGTTTTATTTGTACTGCCTGCAATACGTTCCATGTAATCCAAATACAGCGTTATACTTTCGCCCATTCTGATTTTGCCCTTGCAATACTGAGCATATGAAGGTGCTACAACATAATCGTAATCATCCACAAAGATTACTGTTTCGCCGTTATCGGAATCTTCACTTATCCCTGTAACTGTTCCTGTAATAGTATTATCCTGTGCGGCTACAATGCTGTATGTCTCCCCGTCACCACTGACGGACCATGTAAGCACTTCTCCTTTCTTTAAATCTTCAAAATGAATACTATTACCTTCGGCATCCGATATTGTATAATCTACATTGCTGAGGTCTATTGTATTGTTTGAATCGTACATATCATAAATAATTTGTTTTTCTGCATTAGTTCCCGCAACAACAGTATTGTATGTACATTCTAATTTTACAACTTCATACGCATTGTCGTTATTATTATCAATTAAAGTTACGGTTCCATCTTCAAAATCAAATACATCGAAATTATAATTTTCAACAGGCGTCCCGCTTTGTAGTATATCTGCATTTGAATCAAGCGTTGCTTTTTTTGATTTTTTTCCGTCCGACCAATATTCTATTTTTCCGTTTTCAAACTTCTCTATATCTTTAACATCTATTACAAGCGTGTTATTACGTTTCTCATCCATGCTGATGGAAAAAAGCTTTCGGTCGTCCTCATCCTTTGAAAAATATGCGTGAACATAATATCCCACATATTTATCAAGCTCCCAATTTTCACCTGTAAGATACGGATTATTATCAATGTTAATTTCTTCTGTGCCGCAAAAGCTACTGTTAGTAAGCGCCGATTTATTGGTTCCTTTGACTATTCCGTCTACTTTTATCATACCCATAACATTTTCCATAAAAGTTTCATCGCTTATTTCATATACAGGTCTAATTCCGGGATTTTTTGTAACCATAACCTCTGCGCCCATAACATTACAAAGTATTTTCCTAAGCATCCCGTAATTTACATCTTCATCCGTCACGTTCACGCCCTCTAAAATACCACGCTCTGATGCAACAGCCATATATCCTTGCGGATACCCGCCTTTATCCTCAGCCAATATATTATAGCCCAACATAACAGTCACGACCTTCATGCACTGTTCAATTTTCAATGTACCGTCGGGATTAAACTTTCCTCCTTCTATTCCACTCATTATACCTCGCTGTGATAACATAGAAAGTATTCCCGCATCCTCCTTTGTATAGGGTACATCAATATAGTACCCTTCCGCATCGCTTGTAATGGGCGTATCGTTATATAGCATCTTTGCAATTATACGGGCAAGTTCAATCCTTGTAACAGCCGTTTCGTCTTTTATGTTATTGCTTATAATATCAAGTTCCGACAAAACAGATGTTTCAGGCACACTGTTCTTTGCATATACGCTTACAACAGCAATCTGACACAATATAGTTATACCTAATAGTATTGATATTATTTTTTTCATTTCAGAGTCCTCCCTATTTTTCCTCGCCTCTCACAAGATAGATAACCTTTGCCATCTGCGCTCTTGTGCATATTTCCTGCGGGCGAAAGCTTCCGTCTTCAAAACCATTTATTATTCCTTGATTACACAGCTTATTAACGGCTTCACTTGCATAACCATTAATTTTGTCTGTATCAATAAAAGTCAAATTACTCTCCGTTGCAAACGAAATACCGCTCTTTTCCGCCGCACGACATAAAATCACTGCCATTTGCTCACGAGTAAGCTCTTCTCCTATGCCAAAATGAGTATCATCAATCCCCTGTATAATACCATTTGCATATGCTATACAAATAGTATCATAATACCATTCATTTTTATTAACATCGTTAAAAGATACATCTTTACTATCTGTAAAACCAAATGCCAAAACAACCGCTCTTGTAAATTGTTCTCTTGTA
The DNA here is from genome assembly GCA_944390955.1 of uncultured Clostridia bacterium. Classification (GTDB taxonomy): domain Bacteria; phylum Bacillota; class Clostridia; order UBA1381; family UBA1381; genus Ornithomonoglobus_A. The sequence continues at coordinate 6,426 of CALXRY010000176.1, forward strand.
ACGGGTTCTTCAGGAGCAAAACGATTATTTCCTATACCATTAAGAACTCCATCTTCAGCAAGCTTGCATATACTTTCTTTTGCCCATTCAAAGCCGTTTAAATCCGTAAACATTTCATTTCCATTATTCTGTTCCGGTATAAATGTTGGAGCAGTGTCTGCCGGCGTTACGACTGTACTGCCTCCTCTTTGATTATTGCCAGAGCTTACAAATCCGCCTCCTGAACTGCTGCTTCCTCCTCCGCTGCTTGTACCTGAATTTTTATTTTTCTGTTCCTGCACCAGCCGCCGTACATCTGTTAAAAGCGCATCAGTGTTTGCATAATATTTGCCCGTAATACCCTTATATACTGCTGATACATCTTTTAAGCCGTTTAATTCACTTGACCAATCTATTTTTATGATGTTCTGATATTCATTTAATAATTCCTTTGACGCACCATAGCTTATACTGTTCTTTAAAGCGGCTAAAACTGCCTGCTCTTTAAAATTTTCTTCAAAATTACTGTAATTGTTTATTCCTACATTAGCTATATACCCCAAGAATTCTTTTTTCTCTTTGTCACTGAAACTGTTATATATATCTGCAATACCGCTGTCCTCTATGTTAAGTATATTGTAGCATTGCGTCAAAACGCTCTCTGCTTTTTGGGAATTTTCCTTGTTCCCAAGAATATTTGCAGCAAGATTTCTCTTATATGCCTGAATTACAGTATTTACATCAGCAAAAGGACGCTCTTTTAATATTCCGGCGCTGATTTCATTCATATTGAAACTGCACTCATCCGACCATTTTACATTAAGCTGATTATGATACTTATTTAATACGGCTGCTGCTTCCGAAACATTTGAAGCATCATTCACGGTATTAAATATTTCACTTAGTATGTCGGAAGTCATAATAATAAACTCCTGCGGCTGTTCATCTCCCTCTATGAGCGTATATGTACCTGATTTATCTGTAACCGTATAACTGTATGAATAGTTCCCGTTTTCATCTGTTCTAAGGTTTGTCAGCATTTGGAATGTATCCGCTGCCGCACCGTTTATGTTCAAATCAACTGATGTATAATCTTTATTTGGATTTACAACCATTATCGGAATATATTCCTCGCTGCTATGACCGCTTATAGATATTTTAGCTTCCACTTTGCCATCGGTAAAATTTTGCTCAACATCAACAGCCGCTTTTACAGGCAATGCCGTTGTCAATATGAGCAGCGTCAAAAGAATTATTTTTTTCATATCCATATCTCCTTTCTTTTTGTTACTGCTTTTGTATCAAAGGATTCATTCCTTCTATACTGTCCCACAAGAAATAACTTACCTCTTCTATATCTGTAAGAGGATTATCAATTTCAAATCTGATTTCCGCATCTTTGCTATTTGCCGGAATTGATATATCTTTTGTAATAATTTTTTCATTGCTATTTAACGCTATAATCAGCGTAGCTTTAATGTCCTTGGAAGAATAATTATTAAAAGTAAATACCGCTTCCTGCGTACCAGTTTGGGGAATTTTATATGATTCCTTTGTCTGTTCGTATTTTACACTTTCAAGAGCAAGCGCTTTATTATCAAAATCAAAATGGCTTAAGTAACGCACATTTCCTTCAGACCAGTTGCTATTTGCAAATACCCACAGATTTCCATATCTAAACGCCCATACTCCGCCGTCATCCGTTTTAAATAAAATCTCAGCTTCCTCGGGCGGATTTAATATCTGAACAGTATCCCCCTCTTTATTGCCATACTCATCATCATGTGTTAATGTTCGAGTTTCCTCCGTATAGTACTTATCTACATTCGGTATAGAACCCAAATCATTCCTTAATCCCATAATAATAATGGTTTTCTTTTTCAAAAGCTCTTCAAAATTATCATTCAAAGACGGTCCGTAAACCTTAGATGCAGGCGCATTGTTGATTGATACCACAATTTTGTCATTTGATGTATTAATATCGTTTGTACCGCTAAATAACGCTCCGTTATCAAGCTTATATACCATTTTCGTTGTGACATCATCATTTCTCAACACGGCATTCCGCTTATTATGCGCTCTCGGACGTCCTGTCCAGTCCCATGTCGCCAAGCTTGCGGGATACATGGTAAATAAGCTCGCCGCCATATTCGTTTCCGACACGGTTTCGCTGTTTAATGATTTTCTGTATTCTTCAAGCCAATCATAAAGCTCCGGTTTTTCTGTATAAGCATACGCTTTAATATACTCGTCACTGTTACAGAAAAGGAAATCAAAAATCCCCTTTGCACCTCCGTAAAACAGCGAGTCAAAATGCCTGTACATTGTTGCCTTATCCGGATAGCTTATGATACCGCTCTCTTTTTTCGCAACAATATTCTCGTCAATATTGGTTTCCGTAACAACATTCCACATAGTTTTTGCCGACTGTGCGCATATTGCCGAATTAACGCCTGAAAGCATGGCTACACGGTCAAACTCACCATATGCCTCCGCTCCTACTCCATCATGTCCGCCGCTAAGTTCAGGATTTACAAAAAATTCGTTAAAATATGCGACATTTTTATAAATAACCGGAATTTCAGCATTTTGTTTTATTACATCAGCAACTTCCATCTGAGCATACTGAAGCTCGATGTCCCTGAATTTTATACAATCATCCCACATACAGCCATTCACATTATCATAGCCATACAGTTTATAATTTTCCGCGTTTTCAAGCCATGTTATATTTCCGCGTGTCGCTGCCGGTATAAGATGCGCCGCTTCCTTAAAGCTTGTAAGCTGCGGCGTGGTGCGCCATGCTTCATTTAAAGCGCCGACATCAGAATATTTATCCTTTAAATATTCTTCAAAATCCGCATTAAACGTTCCGCAATATGGTCTGAAACCTTCCGTATGATTTGCATAATTTGTTTCGTTTACCATAGGGTCTATAACGAACCTCACTTCATCACCCAAATCAACATTTTCAAAAAATGAATTCATAGTTTGGTGTATATCGTCCATATCCTCAAAGGTATTAGGTGCATAAATATCGGCGTCATACGCTTTAAGCATAAAATATACCCTTTTCCCGGCGTAGCCTTCGCCTACCTCTGCACCTAAAATATAATTGCCTCCCTCTTTTTCTACAGATGCCGTGCCGCGCTTTACAATCTCTCCGTTTTCATCGGTTATAAAGTATCTTCCCTCCGCATATTCAGCATTGGTAAGCCACGATGAAACTATGTGTCCCGACGCGTATGTTCCTTCGTCGGGAACATCAACCGTTACTGCATTTACATTTGTTCCGACAAAATAACCGTCCGCTTTTTTGTTTGAGCCGCTGAGCTGTATTCCATACCTGAAACCATATTCATTCAGAATATCTATCATTCGCTGCCATGCGACAAGATTTCCCGTACCGTTGGAGTTTGCGTTAATATATAAATCGTTAATTCCATGTTCTTTTAAGTCATCCAGAACCTTTATATCTTCCTTTAAACGTTCCTCGTTTGCCTGCGGATAACGATAATCATATCCTTGTATAAATGTTGGACAATACATTCCGCCCATTGGTATGTAATTCTCGGAATCCCATACCATAGCTCCGTTCTGGCGCACATACCAAAAATGCGTCTTCCCGCTTGTTTTATTGTAATATTTTCCATTTGACAGTGGCTTTATATCACAATCAGCAGTTTCCGTATATGATGCAGTTTTTCCCTCTGAGAACGCACCGCTTATTCCGAAACGTACATCATATTGTCCTGCCTTTAGTTGCGGCAGAGAGGGATTACTAAAATTATAACTTTTCTCTTCCACGTTAATATCCCCAAGTTCGGATACACCCCAAAGTACATTATCTCTCCAATATTCAAGCCGTGCTTTTTCAATCCCTGTAAAATTAGCATCAAACAAAACACAGTTGTTCTCTAAATCAAGAGATTTTACCGATACCGTGCGTTTTTCCGTGGACGTTTTATCTCCAATCTTTATTTTTACAGACTCTGACCTGATATCCGTACCTGCTATACCTACATACACGGTGTATTCCCCATCAGGAGCATAGGACGGAATATCCAAAGTAATTGTATCAATATATTCCTTATCTTTCTGCCTATCTTTTAATAAAACTTTCGGCTCAGTGACGCCGCTTAAAAACATTTCGTCGTTCCACTTCATTTCCGCCTTAAACACTACCTGTGCATCAGTTAATTCCTTAACAATGGTTCCAAAGCTTATATTTACCTTGCCGCTGCGTTCTGTTTTCACATTGTCCGTCGAAATAGAGGTAAATTCTACATTTAACTTTGCTGCATCATATGGCAAATTAAACCCTTTAGGCTGCCATTTCCACGCTGAGGGAACAATTAAAATCGTGTCGATATCGCCGATTGTTTCATCATCCATACTCCGTTTTAAAAATGAAATGTCAATATTCCCCGTACCGCCGGGTAAAATTCTTGTCGTCAGCTTGCTCCAACCATTTGACTGACCATAATAGTCCCATAAGGTTTCATCAATTCCTGTTGAATGTGCAACGCTTTCTTCCCCGTCAAAGCTATAAAGAAATTCAGACAAATGCGCTACATTTGTCGTATTTGACAATACCCATATGTCGTATTCATCCGTTTTCGGAACCGAATATGAATATTTTATTGTCGCCTCATCATAGACTCCCCGCACCTGCATAATTTTTTCAGCCATACTATCGTTAATTTGTAACGGCGCAACATTTTTAGAATCAATTACATCATTATAGTCCAAACGGGTATATGCTGTGCCGGACGCACTCCATTCATTTTCGCCGCAGGGACCTGTTCCGGCAGACGCCTTTACTGCCATTACCTTTTTTACGCACCCATCGGGTGCCTTAAAGAACACCGTATGAACTCCCGATTTTAAGGCCATCGTTCCGATTTTATCATAATGATAAGGAGTTGATATTCCCTTTTGAATACCGGCGTTACTGTAAGTCTCATTGTCAATGCCATATTCAAAATCACCGTTTGCCAATACATATAAATCATATATATCTTCTTCAACGCTTAGGTTTACCATACTGTAAACGCTGCTACTGTTTTGCAAGTCTACCGTACCGAAGGTATACCATTGCATCGGCACATGATACTGCTCTGCATAGCAAACAATATCGGATTCCGCCTCTGCGGTTACATATTGATAAGAAGTATCGTCCAGCCTCCATTTCGGTCTTGACAAATGCGTAACATTCGTAGGCGTGGACAGAACCTTTATATCATATTCACCCGCTTCCTCTATCACAAAGCTTTTTGATGCAAGCATTAAATCAAATTTCTGTTGAAAATATGTCGTGTCAATATGAAGAAGCTTTCCGCCGCTTGCATCCGCATTATCCTGAATTTCAACGGATTTACAGTTGAAACTGAAATCCTCCGCCTCAAGCCATATTCCGTTTTCGGGCTTATTAATACCGTCCGGGTTCCATGCACTGCCGTGCGGAACTATCGCCACCGCATCAAATGAGTAGTACATAAAGTCATTCCCAAGCTGCCTGAGTTCATCAACCGTAACAGTAAGAGTATGAGTCCCCTTTTGAAGCGTAACAGCTCCGCCCGAAACGAAATCTGACGGAAGAGAGTATCCGCTGCGCTGCCACTCTGCATCCTTTTTTATAAGCACCACCGTATCAAGCTGCTGATAATACCTGTCGTATGCAGTTGCGCTTCTCAAATCTGTAAGTCTGATTTTAAGCGTATGCGCTCCCTCAGACAAATCAAGCTCCTCTGCCTTGCTCCAGCCGACGCTCACACGGTCCGCCGTTTCGTACAACGGCGTTATCGCAGCTTCGTTTGTCTTATCCGCCGCACCGTCAATATTATATGAATACGGCGACGACCACGGGTCATTGCCTGCCGTTGCCAAAATCCACAGCTCATATTCTCCGCCTTTATCTATATTAAAATTAAATTCTGCCGAAAATTCCGCATCTTCATCTGTTGAGTTTGCATAAAGCACAGAATCTCCAAGTGAATTCACCTTTTTTTCAATCTTATATCCTTTTACTGCCGCCTGCTCTGCTTTTAACACAGCGTAATCTTTTCCAAACGTCTCAGTGTTGCCGGGTACATTTATATGAAATACCCTGTTTGCGGCATACTCGCCCGATGCCACTACGGCAGTAAGCGTCGCTTCTCCTTTTTCTCCTGCTAACTTTCCCCCATCCGTAATTACGGATGCATTGTCGGACGACCACGTAACTTTCTCACCACATATGCTTTCGGGCAATTCCAAATCTTCCGTAACATTTGCGCCGTTCACTCCTAAAGATAGCGCTCCCGCAAGCAGTTCGGCTCTTCCCTCATCCGTGTTCATCCCTGTCAAATCAATCTCATTGTTCGACGGCACTATTACAACCGCGTCCATCAACGCCACATATTTACCGTCATTTTCAAAGCTTCTTGCCCTATCATATGTAAAACATATATTATGCTCTCCGGCGGACAAGAGCTTACTGTCAACTTTTTGCCATGATACGCCTATTCCGAAAGCGTTTGAAACATATCCTCCGCCGTAATTTTTATAATTCTCTAAGTCCTTTAAATATACCTTATCTCCGCCGTCAAGCGCATACTTCACAGGCTCCAGCCAATCCGCATCTGCCGGCGAGGCAAGCATATAAATATCATAATAACCGCCGCTTTGTGATGTAAATCTGTATGAAAAATCAAAAACCGACTCTTCGGGCTGAGTTCCGCATACATATATAACCCCATTTTTGCTTGCGGCGGGGTCATTTTGCAGAATATCGACGCCCTCATTGATATTTTCAGAAATCTCCTCCGCCTCAAGCCATATTATATTTTCAATCTTCTCAGTGTCATCGGCTGCCAAAGTGTGCCAAGTAGGTAAACAATTAATCAAAATTGACAACGCTGTAATAAATCGAATTATTTTCTTCATACAATATCCTCTCCATATGCGGCGGCGCATTGAGAGTGGCTTTTGCCACTCTCAATGCAGTGTCCACATTCTCAAATTTACTTTAATTCTATCGCATCCTTAATCGGCACGTTATCAGGCGTCCAAAGAAATGCTCTGACTTTATATCCTGTTAAATCCCCTTCAGGGAGAGTAACCGATGCGTGTGCAGTACCCTCGCCCTCAAGCTTATCTAACGCAACGCTTATAAGAGTACCATTATTGTCATACACTGCTGTATATAGTACGCTTGCTTCCGCAGACTCGCCCATAGCAGCCACCGCCTCAACCGTCGAACCGGGAGTAAGACTTGACGCTTCGGTGAATGCAAAGCTCTTGGGATTATTAACCTTTACTTTGTATTCTCTTGTTATCGGAATTGGCTTTCCGTCTTCATCCGTCAGATTATATCTTTTTTCTGCATCTTCCCTGCTGCCGTCAAATGCGGTTGCTCCCATAACAACGCCTTTATTTACAATATTAAATGTCGCCGTAAGCGTTACCTCCGTATCCGCTGCGGGAATGGTCACCTTACCTTCATTTGAAATAACGTCCGGTTTACTCGACGTCCATGTAACTGTGGTGTCTCTGCCCATAACCGTCGGCAAGTCAATATCCCCCGTCGCAACAGACGGAATATCAATCGTTGACGCCTGTAATTCAGCAATACCGTCCGCCATGCCCTTTGCATTGAGGTCTATCGAATCGTTCTTGGGCACTATCGCCACCAAATCAAGTGCAAACAGGTAATTTGAATCCACAGTTCTCGGCGAATCCCATTCAAAGCTTATTGTGTGATTACCCACATTAAGTTCTGCGTCGCACACTCTCTGCCAGTAAATTGGTACTCCGCTCGACAGATATGCAAATTGATTATCCGCCCAATATGTATGGTCGCCCTCAATTGACGTCAACGGAGTCTTTGTGCCGCCGTCAATACCGAATTTGTACGAGGAAGTATTCTCCCAATCGCCCGGAGTACCAAGAGCATAGATAGTATATTCTCCCGCTTCCTCCGTTTTAAAACTGTAATCATTATTGAAAACCTTGCCGTCGGTCTGCTCTCCCATAACGAATGTATAACCGCCCGAGCTTGCATTCTCGTCATGCTCACTGTTCACACCTTCGTCCATAACGAATGACTCTGCCTCGCCCCATATGATTTTGCTGTCTATCTTCTTAGGTGCATCAGACATGTTCGGCGACCAATTCCAGTCTGATGGAACAACTGCCATGCGCTGAATCCATGATATATATCTATTATAATCACTTTGCCATAAAGCGTCAAATTCCAGCGTATGCGTACCCTTTCTGATTGCAACAGTGGCAATCTTCGTCCATCCCATCGGAAGATTTTGGTCGTTTCTGCCTGTTTCGGCGCAGTTGGTATCGGCTCTGTTTCGCATTGCGTTTCCGTTGTCAAGTTTACATTCAACAAACGGTGAAGCGTATCTGTCTGTTACCGTATCTATCCAAATATCGTAATAGCCACTATTTGCAAGCTCAAATTCATACACGAGTTTCGGCTGCGGGTCAGTAAGACTACCGCCGAGTATGCCCATAATTCCGCATTTATACGGGTCGGCATACCCTACCGCCTCTTTGTAATCAATAGCTTTCTTCATAACATACTCATTATTTTCGGACGGGTAAACGGGAAGTCCGATGTCAGGGCGTTTTTCTCCCCTGACGGTCAAATTAAGCTGCTTTGTAACAAATTCCTCTGTATCATGTCTAAAACTTTCGTCATCAAATGCAGTAGCCTTCAAATCAATGTTGTTATTTTTGATATTAAAGACCGCCGTAAGCGTTACGTCTGTGTCAAATTCGGGAACAGTTACTTTACCGTCGTTTGAAAGTACATCCGTATTGCTCGACGTCCATGTAACTGTGGTGTCTCTGCCCATAACCGTCGGAAGTAATAAATCCTCAGTTACCGTGCTTGGAATATTCAGCGACGCAATCTGCAATTCCGCAATACCGTCCGGCATACCCATTCTGTCAAGATTTACGGCTCCGCCCTTCGGCACTACTGCAATAAGGTCAAGACCGAAGTATATACCGCCTGCCGCTCTTTCCGTGTCGCACTTAAATGACAGCGTATGCTTGCCCTCACTAAGCTCTTGACTTGTAAGCTTCTGCCAATAGAACGGTATAGCAGCGCCGCCATGTTGAAATGCATATTGCCAATTACCCATATACGTTAAAGCGCCTGACGCAGAACTTACTGTTTGGAGATTATCTTCTTCCGTATCAATTCCGAATTTATACGAAGAAAGATAATCTGCATCAAACGGCGTGCCTAACACATACACTTCATATTCACCGGCTTTGTCTATATTGACGTCATAATCTCCCTTAAACGTATCAGTGCCGCCTGCGATAGATACCACAGTCTGCTGACTTGCTTTTTCATCAAAATCAATATTCGCTGAAGCTACAGTTTCCGCCTCAATCCATATTATATCATTATTGCTTGCCTCAACCCTTTGCGGAGTGTCGGAAATATTAGGCGTCCAGCCCCAGTCCCTTGGCACAACCGCCAGATGCTTTATAGCCGCAACATATTGATTTGACCCACAGACAACGGCTTTGAAAGTAAGAGAATGTTCGCCCGCGCTTATGCTCTCTGTGCCTATTTTCATCCAGCCTGTTTCCACCGCGCCCATATAGCCGTCCGTAGCTTTTACCGACGTTGCCCTGTTTACATGCTCCTTGCCGCTGTCCAGCTGATATGAAATGCCCCAGTTAAACTTCACAAATAAACTATAATTTGATACACCGTCAATCCATATATCATACTCGCCGCTATTTTGCAAATTTATATTATACACCGCCGTCGGCTGTTCGCCGTCTGCACTGCTAATAATACCCACTTCCGGATCACCGGCATTAAAACCCGTTACACTGCTTGCCGCATTACCATTTACATAGATATATTCGTTAGCAGACTCCTCACCCTCTGCGCTTACGAGCGTGAGCGGTACTATTGACGCAATTGCCATTGACGCCGCTATAACAGCGGACACAACTTTTTTTAATTTCTTCATTTTTTAGTCCCTCCATTCATGTTATTCTTCTAAATATTTTGCCATAAACCGCTTAATAACCGACGCCGCTTCCGCACGCGTAATGTTATCGGCGGGTTTAAGCATTCCCTTGTCGTCACCGCTGAATATTCCGCAATTTACCGCATTTGCCATAGCGTATAAAGCCCAATCGCTTATATCGGCGCTGTCCTTGAACGCTTTCATATCATCGGTGCCGTCCATTCCTGCTGCAACGCATATATGCGATATTATTGAAGCCGCCTCCTCACGGGTTATTGCTTTATTCGGATTTATCTTTCTTCCGTCAAGCATTGCGGAATCTATAATCTTTGTATCGTTAGCCGTCTGCATAACGGGCGCATACCAATCCGCAGCGTTAACGTCGTCATAGCAGCCGTTGTAATCATACAGCTTGTATTTCATAGCCCTGAATATCATCGCAATCAGTTCTGCGCGGCTTATATCGTCCTCAGGACAATATAATTCCTCGGTCTTTCCTGCGACTATTCCCTGATTATACATATCAAGAATATCATTGTGCGCCCAGCTTGAATCTATATCAATAAATCCGTTTTTATTATCCGAGGTTTTCCCCTGTGACTGCTGTCCCAATCCCAATTCTTCAATATAATTCACCTTGGTATACTGGTCACTTTCGCCTATACCGCCGTTCCAGTCTGTTTTGGATACAATGTATATATTTCCATCCTGTATTGCCCAGGGCTTTCCGTCGGTCTGATAAATTACCTTTGAAGTTTCTGAAGGCTTCAGAACCTGATATTTGCTTCCGTCCGCATTTTCGACTATTTCATCTGTAAAATACTTATCAATTTCAGGAAGCTCTCCCAAATCTTTTCTTAAGCCAAGATATACCACTCGTTCGTCTTTGGGAATATCGTTCAGATATTCATTCAGTTCGGGACCGTACCTCTTTGTTGCAGGCGCATCTTCAAGATTTACAAAAAGAATGTTTTTATCAACCTTAGGGTCAAACGTCTGATGCACCAACTCGTCACCAAAGCGGAAAATACGGGTATCGCCATAATCGCTGCTGTCCAAAGCCGCCGCACGCCTGTTTGTAACCGGCCACCACGCTTGTACACCCGGGTAGATATAGCTCTGTTTCGGTCTGCCGTCCATTCTCAGCTGTGATGCAATCTTATCGGCGTCCTTTTCTACCTTTTCCCTGTATTCCTTAGCCCAGTCATATGTTTCGGGTTTTGTATGGTAGCTGTATACCAGCAAATACTGGTTCATTGTGCCATAGACTACAAAATCATAAATTCCCTTAAATCCCTGCTCCAGATGATTATCAAAAAATTCAAACATATATTCCTTTGAAGGATATGTAACGTCCTCATTTTCCGTTTTCAGAACCATATTCTCCTCGGTATTCGTCTCCGTGATTATATACCACATAGTTTTAGACGCCTGCTCAACTTCAGAGTACGGATAGGTACGCTTCGCACTTGCCATTGATATATCTCCGTATATCTCACCGCCTAATCCGTCAAACCCGCCTACCGTGCGGTTCTGTGTATTATAATCCGCAAGCACTGACACATGCTTGATTACAACAGGTACGTTCGTATTGTCTGTAGATTTTATCCAATCAGATGCGTCATTATTTATTGCCAGTGCCGCCAAATCCCTGAATTCCAGATAATCATCCCATAATAAGCCTTTCGCATCGTATATATAGGTCTTACTGTTACGCATATCCATCGCTATCGCCTTTTCGGTGTTTTCAATATTCGTAAACATCGGAATGAGCTTCGCAGCTGTTGTAAAGCTGTCTATTGCATCTCGCATACCCCAGCTTGCATTAAGAGCATCAATATTTTCATATTTTTCCATTAACCATTTTTCATATTCCGTATCATGCAAATCACCGGTATGCCTTATTGCCTCGGATGAATTTGCGTAACCCGATTCATTACTGAGAATATCTATAAAATCTCTGAAATTATCGCCTAAAAAGAGGGAATTTGCAAGCCGTTTATATTCTGCTTCCTGCTCAGTACGCAGTTTGAACGGGTCCACCGACATAGTTTCGTTTACGGATACCCATGGTGTGAAATACACGCTGTAGCTGCCGGACGGCACTTTTATGTCTGCTGTAAACTGCATTTTGCCATTTTCCAATATCTGTGTTTTCCCTATGCCGCTGTCGGCAGCTTCGCCGGTTTGGTCGTCTATTGCAACATATGCGCAGGAGGATTCAAGAACATTGCCGGCTCCGGATGGTGTGAAGTTTATATCGCTCTCGGTACTTACTTCTCCCGCTCCCGTTGCCTTAGCGCTTATCTGCGCCTTAGCCGCACGTATTGCGTAATAATCGGATTCGTGATAAGAAGCGCCTAATTGTATGCCGTATTTTATACCAAGCTTTTCAACCTCCGCAAAATAGCTTTCCCACGCCCATACAGGTATGTCGTTAATCCATTTGCATGTATTAAAATACACATGCTCAATGCCCTTCTCCTTAAGCATTTTAAGCATCGCCATGTCGCTGTCCCAATTATTCTTATTTACCTCGGGATTGTCATTATCAAACCATATAATATAATTTGGACAGACCATTCCGCCCATTGGAATATACGGCTCGCCGTCCCAAATAAGAGTATGGAATTGATTCACATACCATAAATGACAGTTACCCGTTTTATCCGGGATATATTTACCGTTTGAAAGCGGCTTATAGGTTCTTTCACCTGTAAACGTTCCACCATCTATAGTTACGCTTTTTGTTTCGCCGTTGGCTTTCATGGTATGTATGCCGAAGCTTACGCTGTATTCGCCGTCCGGCACATCCTCGTCTATAATACCTTTAATATCAATTTCTGCCGCCGAAGTTTTCTTTATTCCACCCGGAATTTCGCCCAACTCCGCTACATACCATAATTCTTTGCCGGAATAAAATTCCAGATAGCCTGCGGCGGTTTCTATATCCCTGTTTGATGTAACCTTTGCTTTTACGCTAAATTCCTCACCGCGGCTTATTGTGTCCGGTATTTCAAAATTCTCAACCGTCGCCTCGGCCTTTTCAGGAAATACAACGTCGTTTCCGATTTTTATATCACCTACCTTTTCCATTTCGCTGCCATTTGAGTACGGGACGCCGTTAATTCCCGTCCATATTTCATATTCGCCGTCGGGCGCGTTAAACGGCACCGTCAAGCTTGCGCTGTTTTTGTACGTTCTGCCCAGCTTCCATTTCTTTATCGCTATCTTAGGCTCGAATATAGTGTTTACCACTTTCCCGTTTTTATATCTCAGCTCTACTATTAAAGGAGCGTCATACGGACTTACCTCATCACATTGATTTACAACATCCACCTTTATTTTATCGCCGCAATAAACGCGCTCAGCGGAAATTTCTCCGCTTACATATGATAATTTCATTTCCGATGCATTATACGGAGGCATTACTCCCGCAGGCGTCCAATTCCATGATTTCGGCGAAATTACACATGAATCAAAGCATGCAAGCATAAATTCGCCCATATCACGTATATCGTTTACCGCAAAAGTTATAGTATGCTCGCCCGCTTCGAGAAACCTCGTATCTAGCTTACACCATGATATGGGGACGCCATGGGTTCCTGTATATCCTGCATTTACCAATGATGTAGGACCGCTGTAAGCCCGGTATTCCTCGCCATCCATGCCCCATTTAATTTTTGAAACATAATCCGTATTACCGAGCGTGGATGAAATACGGATTTCGTATTCCGCGGCTACATCTATGTTGAAATTAAAGGTTAATTCGTGGTCCTGAGCATTCGGCTGATTTATCGTCAGACCTCCGCCGCCGCTCATTTTCGGATTTGACTCTATAAATACATCGCCCGTATAATTCGATTTTTCAAATTCCATAACGAGAGCTTGCGGCTTTGCCTCTTCTCCCTCTGCCAATGCCGCAGCAGACGACAACGCCATCACCGTAGCCAGAGCAGCGGAAAGAATTTTTCTGATTTTCTTCACTGATTACCACCTCCTATAAATATTGGCGATACCATCAGCTTATGGAGCTTCATTCCGTTCCATATAAACGCCTGTGCCGTATATCCGCTGACGTCTCCTTCCAGCGGCAGGCTTACTTTAACGTTCTGCGCTATATCCGAAAGTTCTGTCTTGACAGAATTTACCGCAACCATAGCATTATCCCTGTTATATACTGCCACAATCATAACGGCTTCTCCCGCGTCCGCGCTGCCTTTTATTATATCCGCACTTGCGATAAGTGTTTCCCCTGAACGAAGCTCATTAACATCGCTGCCGTCGGAATATGTAAGAGCGAAATTCCTGACAGCATATTCACCTATTTTCTTGACCGTCAAAGGAAATTCTTTTGTTATTTTAGCCGTATCGCCCAATTCATTTTCAATTGTAAATTCAGCCGTCAAAATAACCTGTTTATCCTCGTTTGATAGATTTACTATGCCGTTTTTATTTATTATCTCCGGATTTGAACTGCTCCATGAAATATTCGCTCCGTTTATGGTCTTTTTTGGAAGCGCCAAATCATCTTGAACATTATCATAATCACAATCAAGAGTTATTGCGCTTTTTGCAATTTCTCCCGCCGCCTGAGCACGGCTTAAATCAGTCAAATCAATCTGCGTGCCGGACGGTACAAATACCAAATAGCGCAGAACAAAAACATACCAATCATCCATAGCTCTTGTTGAATCATATTTAAAGGTTATTGTATGCTCTTCGGTATCAAGTGTAAGATTTTCTATTCTTTCCCACACCATACCGCAGCCATCTCCGGCAACCATACCCGAATATATATTCTTGTAGCTCTTCGACGCACTCAGCATCCCTTTGTCTACGCCGTCAAGAAAATACCTCGCAGGCGTGGCGTAATCTGCATTATTCGGGCTTCCGCAAAAATAAACGTCGTATTCACCCTCTTGCGGAACCTTGAAGGTCACAGGGAATTCATAAACCGTTCCTTCGGGTTTTGGTCCCTGCACAGCGGCGCTTACTCCGTCGACTATATACGCGCCTTCTTGATTTATGTTTGTATTCGGACCTATATTAATCCACAAACCCGTATCACGCGCCTCTTTAACCTTCACGGGCTGTTCAATTCCGTTTGGCGTCCATTCCCATGTGCTCGGAACGATTGCCACAACGTCAAAATAGTGATACATAAAATCATCGTCAAAACGTTTGTAGTCTGTTTTTACCGAAAAAGTATGGCTGCCTGTTCCTAATGTCGTTTTGCCGAGCGAGTACCACATAACAGCTTGATTTAATGTTCCGTAATTATAAACACTTTTACTCTTAAGTCTTGAACATGCAGTATAGTTCCCGCCATCTATAGACCACGAAAAATTTGATAAATAATCAACATCACCTGCCGTAGTAAGTATTTTTACATCGTATTCGCCCGCTTTGGAGACAGAAAACGTAAAATCGACCTGCGCTGTTTCCTCATCCGGTGTGTATAAGAACATTCCACCGCCGCCGCTTGCTTGTTCTTCCGAAACAGGTTCATATGCTCCCGATACTACTGTTCCGTTTTCGGCTTCCAGCCATGTAAAGTCCGCCGCCATAGCAGACGCAGGGATAAATATTATCCCTATTAGCAAAACGGCAAAAATATATTTACTGAGCCTTTTCATATTTACCCCCTTTTTCCTCCAATTCGTCAAGTCCGTAGTTGTTGTCCTTGGTGTACTTGCCGTCAGCTTCATATTCCTCAAGCCACATCTTATAGCTTTCATTCATTTTCTGTTCAGCTTCGGCATAGTTCACATCCTGTCCGGATAATAATTGCATTACAACATCATACGGTGTCTGATCTATCTTCTCTGCCTCAAGGCATAAAACATTATTTATAGGCATACTTCCGCTTTGAAATGCCTCGAATATCGGGTCTATATCCAAGTCCTTAACCGTCGGTATCTGGGCTGTGCCGTCAACAAAAATTTTATACTGTTCCTTTGAGAACATAAACTGCAAAAAGTCGACAGCCGCTTCTTTCACTTTTTCGTCCGCCGCTGCTGTTTTTGTAAGACCGATTGCCTGAACTCCGCCGATTACAGGATTACCGCTGTTGTACTCGCTGTCTTTATCCGTGAATGCCGGCAATGAAAACGCCCCTATACGCAAACCGTTCTCGTTTTCCATAAACGCATTAATGTCCCAGCTACCCGACATAATATGCGCTGCTTTTCCTGTAAGCATTTGAGATTTTGCCGCCGCCTCGTCAAATCCTGTGGCGTTTTGAGTATATTTTGAATACTTTTTTATTTCATCCCAAAACATTTCCTGAACCTTCTGATATCTTCCTGTTGTAAAATCAAGCTTACCGTTTGCAATTGCCGCCGCTGCTTCCCGCAAGTCAATAGCGCAGTCGCCGTTTATATTTATATCACTGTCAGATAAGAAAGCGTCGCCAAGCATCGCTGTATTCAGATACCACATAAGCCAAACAACAGCGTCCTTTTTTTGCCCCATAAGCGCAATCGGGTTTATGCCGTCCTTTTCTATGACCTCACAGTTTGCCATAAACTCACCCCATGTCTCCGGAACTTTTAAATTAAGTCTGTCATATACATCCATATTATAGTAATATGCCACACCTAAATCGAATAAAGGCAGCGCCACATACCATGGCTGAGTGTAATCGGTAGCCTGCTCAAGCTTTCCGTCAACAAAGCAATCCTTCCATATTTTTTTGTCATAAGGATTTTCGCCCTCCAAAGCGTCTTTAAGGTCTACAATCAACCCTTGCTTGTATTGGTCTCCAATAGTAAGAGAATAATTGCTCTCAATGGTGGGAGCTTGATTTGAAGCAAATCTTGTTTTTATCCATTCCTGATATCCGCTTACCGGCTGAGATATTAACTCAACCTCTACATCCGGACGTACTGATTTATAATTTTCCACAATCTGCGACAGTGCATCCTCCATCTCTGTACCTGTACTCGGTTCCCAGAACGAAAAACTTATTTTTACCTTTTCCGAACCCTGTTCATTTTTTCCGTTACTCCCGCAGCCCGACAAAGCGATTACCGCCATAGCCGCCGCCATTATTACTGCTGTTACCTTTTTAAACATTTTTTATCCTCCTCTTTTTTATTGTTTATTCTTTTACCGCACCCACTGTTACTCCGCCTATGTATATTTTCATAGTACATACAATCAAAGCAATCAATGGAATACTTACAATACAATACGCTGCCATTTGCAAGCCGTAATCCACGCCGTATTGTCCGGCAAGCTGATTAAGTCCTACCGGAATCGTACGCATTTTATCGGAACTGAGCACAATAAACGGCCACATAAACTCGTTAAATTTCGAGAAAAATGTTTGAAGAAATATAGTTCCCATTATAGGCAAAGATAACGGCATAACCATTCTCAAAACTATAACGAGTTCTTTTGCGCCGTCAATCCTCGCCGCTTCAAAGACGGAATCCGGAATACCTTCGAAAAACGAACGCGACAGCACCGTTGCAACAATAGATCCGCCCGCGATACCCGGCAGTATTACACCCCAATAAGTATCATTGAGATGCAGGGACAATATATTAAGATACATCGGTATGAGAAGCAATCCCACAGGAATCATCTGAAACATCAATACAATCGTAAATAACAATTCCTTTGCCGGAAGCTCAAGTTTTGCAAATGCATATCCCGCAAACACAGATATCATTATAACTCCTACGCATATTGAAGGCGTTATAATAAACGAATTTAAAACGTATTTTCTTATTACGCTCCATGCCTTTGAATAGTTTTCCCAATGCGGCATTGTTGGAATTCCCCAAAAATTTGTTACTATTTGGTTTTGGTCTTTTAGGGAAGTTACAATCATTATGTATATCGGCGCAATGGTAAGCACAACAAATATCAAAAGAATAATTTCCGGTATATGCGTACTTTTTACTCTTTTCAGTTTTTTATTTTTCATTATCTTCTTTCCTCCAATCACATATTTTTTTTATTTTTCTTCCCGCATCGCAATCGCTGTAAACATAACCGTTATCCGCAAAGCAATACCCGCCTTCAAGCTCTATTTCACATCTTACACTGTCCGGACAATGCACTTTAAGCTCTATCTCATTTCCTGTTCTGTGCCATTCGACACTGACGTCTCCATCAGGCAGAGTATAATGCGCCTTTGCAAAGTCCAATTTTTCAATAAATATCGGTTTTATCAAAACGCTTTTTGAATTTTGCACATTTATTCCCCCGGGATACCTCATAAACCAGTGTATAACGTCTCCCAAAAAATGGTGGTTATATGATATGTTTGTGTTTGTAAGAGTAAATTGTTCAGGAAGCGTTGTCGCTCCCTGCTTTACATAATAGCCATAGGATGGGAATTCGTCACTTGTTATCATTTTGTATGCTGCTTCAGCTTCACCAAAACGAGCCAGCACGTGAAATATTACTCTCGTCCCCAAGAAACCGCAGGTGAGCTTATAACCATCTCTTTTTAATATTTTCATGAGCTGTCCGAACGCAGCCTGCTTTTCCGCCGCTGTGAAAATATTAAAATATATTCCCATTGCCTGCGCTGTCTGACACCCGCTTTTAATCGTCATGGTATCGCTGTTTAAATATTTTTTCCTTATTGCCGTGTACATCTCATCGCCAAGATTTTTGGCAAAATCCGCATTGTGGCTGAGATTGACTGCACGGAACATTTCTTCGCTTTTACGGCATATATCCAATGTAACAACACTGTCTGTAAAGCCGAGCGGGACGATATAATCGTCTGCTTCTCTTCCCACAGGTATATGGTCTCCAAGACCTATTGCAATAATCCCCTCTGAATCTCTTTCGCGGCATATATATTCCAAATAGGACATCATAGCGTGAGCATTCTCTTTGATGACCTCTGTATTTCCTCTATATTTATAAAGCATATAAGGAATATTAAACAACACGTTGTCCCATGCAGGACCGTTTCCCCATTCATATCCCCATGTGTCCGTAGGAACGATTCCCGGAATACTTCCGTCCGGATGCTGTGCAAGCCTGATATTGTTCAGCCACTCACTCCAACTCTTTTCGGCATTCATTGTCATAATCATATGCTCTGCCGATACTGACGCATCGCCTGTCCACCCGTTTTTTTCTCTTTGAGGGCAATCAGTAGGAAAATAATAAAAATTTGCTCTGTCACTGCGTTTTGCAATCTCAAAAATCTTATTTGCCATATTATCAGAGCATTCAAAACCGCCTGTTTCCTCTAAATCTGAACTCATGACAAGATATGTCAGCAATTCTTCTGTCGCCTGTTCCTCCGTTATTCCCGAAATATAAATATAGCGAAAACCGTGATATGTAAACATCGGCTCGAATACTTCCTCTCCTTCACCGTGGCATATATAAATATCACGCTGAACATATCCGTCAGGGAAGAAATTAATATTTCCGTAATACGGTCTTTCGTTATTAAGACATTCGCTGCACTGTATATCTATCTTCTGACCTGCCTTACCTTTTATTTTCAATCTGAATATACCGGCGTTATTTTCTCCGAAATCATATATGTATCCGCCTGTTTTTTCAGGCGGAGCCGCCTGTGTTGTTTTTCCGTCAAGCCATCTGCATACATCTTCACGCGGAGTATACTCTGCAAGCTCTCCTTTATAAATTCGTACAGGTTTTATTTCCTTTATAATCTTTATCGGTTCCGCTTCGCATACTTTCGCCATGCCCCTCGGACGTTCTGCCAATATTGGTTTATGCCATGCGTCGTTCTCAATAAAGCCCGCTTCGTTCCAGCCTTTTTCTTCAAGTCTACTGTCATAAAACACTCCCGAACGCAAATCGTTAAATGTGACAGCTCCTTGCCTGCATTTAAAATCCTCTGCGTCGTAGACTCTTGTTTTTTCGTCGTCTTCAATTTCCATATGAAATGCCAGCTTCGGCGAGGAATTAAACACATTCTTATCAAAATCCCATACACAGGTTTTACTGTTTCCAAAACCATCCCCGAGCATTACACCGATTACATTTTCACCTTCCCTTAAATACGGCTTTATATTATGTAAATCGTAATAGACAATATGATCGGGATTAGATATGTACGGAGCAAGATAACCCTTTGTTATTTTTTTACCGTTTACAAACAAATCATAAAATCCGATACCGCAAATATTGAGCTCCGCACGCATTACATCTTTATGTGCGGTAAAGCTCAATCGGAATATAGGCGCCGCTACGTGTTTAAAATATGTAGAATATTCCCTGCTCTCGCATACAAATTTATCAGATAACTTCATTAGTCTTCCTTCTTTCTTTTCATTACAATGAGGCTTATTATCAGCGTAATAATAAACAACACCACAGCTATTGCACAAGCATATCCATATTGACTGTTTCCTGATGAAAATGCCATCTTATACATATGCAGTCCGGGAACAAGCGAGGCGTTATTGGGACCGCCATTAGTTAAAAGCAAAAATCTTTCATATTCCTGTATCTGACCTATGACGCCAAGCGTCAGAAGAGTTTTAATCTGAGGTGATATAAGCGGAAGTTCTACTTTAAAAAAGGTTTTTAAAGCTCCTGCACCGTCAATCTGTGCGCTTTCAATAACCCCTATATCTACACTCTGTAATGCAGAAGTGACTATAATGTAATTAAATCCGGAAATCCATGGAAAACCTATAAGCACTATAGCCCATAGCACATACTTTTCTGTGCCTAAAACATTGGGGAAAGTTGCACCAAACCATCTAAAAATGTGTGCAAACGCACCTATTTCTGGATAGTACAAAAATTTCCACATCATAACCACAACAATACTTGGCAATGCCATCGGCAGAAAAAATAAAACTCTAAATAGATATTGTTTTTTCTTATTCTTAACCATAAGCGTCAATTTGGCTGCCATCACCGAAAAACCGAAACAAAAGACCATCGCACATAATAAAAACACCATATTCTTTAATGCTATGGGAAATTTGCTGTCCTTTGTAAATAAGTCAATGTAATTTTGAAAACCTATAAATTCATTAACGGAAACCGCATCGTATCTGTAAAATGATTTTACAATACCCGTAATAAACGGCATAAGCATAAATGCCACCATAAAGGCAAACAATGGGAGTATGTACAATAAATTATAATATTTTCTATTGTTTTTTTTAAGTTTTTGAATTTTCATATAATTTCTCCTTCCAGCATCATAAATCCGTTAAATATCATGTCTTTTATGGTTTTTTTACAAATTCCCGCAAATAGCTTGATATTATTTGTACATTTTAATTATAACATTGATTTTTTCGTTTTAATATAGATATTTTCGTCATAAATCTTTGATTTTTCTCAAAGTTGTTCACATTACTTTGTAGTTATTTTCCAAACATTTCAATCACTTTATACAGACTATCAACAGATGATACAGAAATATCAGCCTTGCCGTTATGCTCCGCTTCACCCAGTGCAACTGCGTACATTCCACCTGCCTTTGCCGCTTCAATCCCTGCATCGGAATCCTCTATTACGACACATTTTGACGGTGCTATGCCGAGCTTATCCGCTGCAATCAAAAACACTTCGGGATTGGGCTTTGATTTTTGTGTGTCAAGTCCGCAGCTTACTGCATCAAAATATTTCCGGAGCCCCGTTTTTTCCAATATCATAGGAGTATTACTGCTTGCCGAACCAACAGCAAGCTTTATCCCTTTCTGCTTCAAATATGTAATAAAGTCAAATACCCCATCAAGTACCGCTGATTTGTCAAGGCTTTCAAGTGATTTAACATACATAGCGTTTTTCCTTTCCGCAAGTGCAAGCTTTTCTTCCTCATTGAATTTTTTATCCGTTTTTTCAAGAACTACTTCAAGCGACGCCATACGGCTTACTCCGCGCTGACGCACATTATCTGCTCTTGTAAATCCTGTTATATTAAGCTCTTCGGCTAACCTTTTCCAAGCCGCAAAATGCAGTTCGTCTGTCGTTACAAGAACCCCATCAAGGTCAAATATTACTGCTTTTATCATCATTTATTCCTCAATCCTGTTATATTGTTTCTATTTAAAATAATCGTCTGCTGTTCACCGCTTAATCTTTCCATATCCGCTTCATCTGCGCTGACTGTCAGTCTGTATTTGCTTCCGCGATAAATTATTGGCAAAGAATAGCTGTTTATTCCGTCCGGTAATACCGGTTCTACTGTAAGCGCATCATTTTCCGCTTTTACTCCGCCAAATCCCATTACAACTGCAAGCCATATTCCGCCTATAGACGCTGAATGAATACCACTGTCCGAATTATCGGTATTATCGCCCAAGTCCACCTCACAGCATTTATGAAACAGCTTAAATGCAGTATCTAACATATTAAGACGGCTTGCCATAAGCGAATGTATGCATAGGCTGAGCGAGGAATCATGAAGCGTGCAATTTTCATAATACTCAAAATTACGCTTTACCGTTTCATTGTCAAATTGATTGCGCAGCGTATAAAACAGCATTACAAGGTCTGCTTGTTTGCAAACACGCATTTTATTTATTTCCTCAAATGAGTAATCGTCAAAAATCATACCGACCTTTTCCTTATTTTTATACAGGCTGTAATCAACATCCTTTAAGTCCCTGAACCCGTCAAACTGCGGAATAATGCCGTTCTCGTCAGGCTCGGGCAGATACATTTTATCCATAACCTGCGGCAGACATATCTCTAAGCCGTTTATATCAATTTTCTTCTCAAACTCTTTTCTGTATTCATCAGAAATATTTTGTATAATCTCCTGCGCGAGACAAAAATTAAAATATGCCATATAGTTTGTATAAGCATTATTGTCTATTCCGTCCTTATATTCATCGGGACCTATTACGTCAAGAATTTCATAGCGTCCGTTTCTTTCTTCAACCCTTGACAGCCAAAATTCAGCTATGGACAAAATCATTTCACAGCCGTATTTCTCCATAAAATCCTTATCGCCCGTTGCTATATAATAATGCCACACCGCATACGCGATATCCGCATTTATATGTACTTCCTTTTCGCTCGCATGAATTTCTATACTCTTACCCGTTTCCAAATCCATTCCTCCCGATAACGGGCATGTTTCGCCGTCGTCACTCCATGCAGCTTCCCATGGATACATAGCGCCGTTAAAACCGTATTTTTTTGCTTTCTCCCTGCTTTTTTCAAGCAGGCTGTATCTGTATTCCAGTAGTTTTCTTGCCGTCTGAGGTTCAGTATAAATATAATAGGGCAGTATAAATATTTCCGTATCCCAAAAAGAATGTCCTTTGTAGCCTTCGCCGCTCAAAGCTTTAGCCCCTATACCAAGACGATTATCCTCGCAGTTTGCCATGATATGCAGATGATACAGCGCAAAATTCACCGCTTTTTGATAAAATTTATTGTCGCTTGCTATTGTAATTGTGTTTGTTTCCCAAAAGTTATTCCACGCTTCAGCGCTTAATTTCAAAAGTCCGTCATAACCAAGCTGCACAGCATCGTACAGATATTTTTTACATTTTTCTTCTACACTGTCATTTTCCGAAAATCCTAAATCTCTTGACGTTGCATATGCCGATATTTTTTCAAATACGACCGGTTCTCCTTTATTCACGCTTAGCTGCATACAGGAAAACACGCCGCGTCTGTCCGTCTTTACGGAATATTTATTATCCTCACTGCTTTTTAATACAGACTGCACTCCCACGTCAACCTGCGACTGCAAGGTTTTTGCGTAAAGACCTATTCTTCTGTCAGAATACGAGCGAAGCTCCGCCGGTCCGAAGTGCTGCGCTCCGCTGTTGGTCATTTTACCGTCTATGCCTGTCACAACACGAATTTGAGCGTCACTATCACATATTATCTGCACTCGCTCTGCGACTATATGCCTGTGAGTTTGTGAAGCAAGCCGTGAAAACACATACGTCACTTTTATACCGTTTTCTCCTGTTCTTGTAACCCTTCTGACACTCTCGCCGTTTTTCATATTCAAACTGCGTTCATATTTATTTACTGTCCCCGTCAGCATATCGAACCTCTCACTATTTATATACAGTTCAAAATTCGTAACATCAGGCAGCGCTGCAAGTTCTGTCACCTCTTCATGAGGAGCGTCAAACACGCCGTTTATAAATGTGTTCCTGTGAGTATGCACATATTCTTCTTCAAGCGAATTCCTCACGCCCATATAGCCGTTTCCCTGACAGGCTATTGATTCAAATTTTTGCAGTTTATCGGTATTAAATTTATTTTCTGAAATTTTATATGTTTCCATATGAAATACTCCGTTTCTGTATATAGCAATGTAATATAAATACTTGGTTTACCTGTTATTTTAGTTTTAATATTGCGTAACTCGTTGGTTCCATTACAATTTTTTCTTTAGAAATTGTAACATCTCCTCTTTGCATAATTACATCTGCGCATAATGTAATTTCAAATTGCTGACATTTACCGGACGGATTTATGCATATTAAATATTCTTCGTTACCACCCATTCTTTTATATACAAGCGGATATCCACGATTTTCTCTGTTTAAAAATTCAACATCACCGTCTGCCGACAAAGCTTCTGAGCTTTGTCTTAGCTTTATTAAACTTCTCATTATATTTAGCAATGAATTTTCATCCTCTATTTGTGCTTTTACATTGATTTGTTTGTAGTTTTCATCGCACGGCAGATATAATTTATCGCTGTTTGCATGTGAAAAACCGGCGTTTTGGCTGCTATCCCACTGCATTGGTGTTCTTGAACCTGTTCTTGTATATCCACCCTCTTTTGACTGTAAATCTTTTATATACCTCATTCCTATTTCATCACCATAATACACAAAAGGCACTCCGGGCATAGTTAGTAAAAACACATATACCAATTCTAAATCACGCTTATCACGCATATAGCTTACACGAGGTAAATCATGATTGCCCGTAGGCATGGAAATATATCCGCGCCCTTTGGTATGATTATACAAATCAATATAGTCGTTCAAAGAGTCGTTTATATCACCCTTTCCGTCTTTTGAAAAAAAGCTGTCGCCGCAATAAGTATCTATTACATTTCTGCCCTCTTCAGCTCTGAATAATTTTGTATATATCGGATAATTTGTATGAAGAAGGAAATCTACATGAAATCCCGCATCTATTGACACGGCAGGGTCTGACCATTCCGAAATCAGCACACAATCAGGATATTTTGTGTCAAACATTTGTCTTATTTCTGCCCAAAATACTTTTATACCGCTCTTGTCAGGGTCATTTTTTATAAGCGAATCTGCCAAGTCAACTCTAAATCCGTCACATCCCTGCTTTATCCAAAATTCCATTATATTTACAAGTTCTTGTTTTGTTTTTCTGCAATCCGGATGGTTCATAGGAAGCTGCCACGGCTCTTCGACATTGGCATAACCATAATTAAGCGCAGGCTGACAATAGAAAAAGTTTTTCATATAACAGCCGTTGCGTTCTCCGTAGCCCGCTATAAAATTTTCAGGGCACACAAGCCAGTCGTTTGTCCAGATATACCGATTTGCATATTCACCCTCTTTTGATTTTTGCGACTGCTTAAACCATTCACATTCCATTGAGGTATGCCCCGCTACCAAATCCACACAGACTTTTATACCAAGTTCGTGTGCTTTTTTGCATAATTTTTGAAAATCCTCTATTGTTCCGTAGCGTTTTGCTACTTTATAGAAGTCTGTGACATCATACCCTGCGTCATTAAACGGCGATTCGTAAAACGGGTTTATCCATATTGCATTAAAACCCATATAGTTTACATAGTCAAGCTTCTCGCAAATTCCTTTTAAATCCCCTATACCGTCATTGTTGCTGTCATAAAAAGACTGCGGATAAATATTATAAAATACCGTATTTTTTAACCATTCCTTAACTTTCATTTTCCTTTCATATCCTTTCTTTAATCTGTAAAATAATTATCATAATTACAATTTAATTATATCAAAAAAAAAATATCACAAACATGTATTTATTCGTCTAAAATCTGTATTGTTTCGTCTTTTTAGTTTTATAGAATCAAACTTCAAATATATAAAACTTATATAATAGGAAAATTAATAATTAAATTTGGTAATAACACATCAAATCTAAACATATAAAAAGCGGAACCCAAAGGGTTCCGCTAAAAGAATACTTCATCGACTATTAACGACTATTCATACAAACCTTATAAAAGCTATTTCTAAAACTTGTAGGCGTAGCGCCGGTGTTATATTTGAAAAACTTAACAAATTCATTTTCACTTTGAAAACCTGTTTCCCCTGCAATTTGCTTTATTGAATTATTCGTATTTAAGAGCAGCGCTTCAATCAGATTTAACCGATGTCGGATAATTCTGCGCTTTAGATTTTCTCCGAAATCTTTTTTTACAATCTTTGAAATATAGTCCGGAGAATAAGAGAATTTGTCCGAAATTTGGGAAACTGTCAAAGGTTGTGATGCATTTATCCTTATATACTCGTCTATATCATGAGCAAGTTTACTTTTGGAACTGCTGTCAACGCCTATTTCAAGCAAAAATTCTGCCAAAGCTATTTCTGCCAAGTTCATATTTGTCAGATAATAATGCATTATTTTGCGAAATGCCTTTTCATTGCCGGAAAGTGAATCCGAAACCTTCGGGATTTGAATGGCTTGAATATCAGAAGTCTTAAAATGCAGCCAATAGAAAGAGGTATGCTTTTCTGTTATGTCATACCCTCCATGAATCAGATTCGGTTCTAACATCAGCATATCTCCCGGGTGCACAATGTACTTTTCGGTTTCTTCAAATATTTTCAAATCACCCGCAATACAATAAATCAATTCATAGGTATCAACAGTTATAACCGGGTGTATCCATTCGGCATATGTTTCAAACAAGCCCATGCCGCAATGCTCTATTTGTAATGTATTATTTATATTTATCATAACGGATTTTCTCACTTCATTACAGATTTTTTCATTGAAATTTTAACAATAGTATACTATAATTTTATTAAAATTTCAATAGTTATGAGGTGATAAAATGAAAAATAACAATTTTATATCATTTGAACAGGTAAACTTAGAGAACGGATTTTGGAAAGACAGGTATGAACTTAATAAAAAAGTGTCTGTTGACAATGTCCGCAAACGGTTTGAAAGCAGCGGCCGCTTTGATGCAATGCGCTTTAATTTCTTAAAAAATGGACGTAAACCGCATGTTTTCTTTGATTCGGATGTTGCAAAATGGATGGAAGCAGTCGCTTACTTAATTACAAAAAATCCCGAAGAAATGAAAGAAAACGAAAAGCTTTGCGAAGAGCTTATTGATTGTATGGAAAAAGCGCAGCGTGATGACGGATATTTGAATTCGTTCCATCAGCAAATCTCACCTGAGGAAATTTTCCAAAACCGCGACCATCACGAACTTTATTGCGCCGGTCATTTAATAGAGGCTGCAATTGCATACTCAAAGGCCACGGGGCGCGATAAGTTTCTTCATATTATGGAACGATACTGCGATTGTATATATAGGGTGTTTATATCCGAAAAAACTGCAGCATTTGTCACGCCGGGACATGAGGAAATTGAACTTGCGCTGATAAAACTTTACAGATATACGAACAACGAAAAATATCTTGAAATGGCAAGATTTTTCCTAATAAACAGAGGAAAAACCGATGAACCGCACTTGTTTGAAAACAGCAGATGCGCACAGGACGACGCCGATATTTATAATCTGCACGAAGCAAACGGGCATTGCGTACGCGCACTGTATTTATACAGCGGTATTGCTGACCTCGCGCGTGAGACGAATGACGAAGCATTGTTAACAAATTTGAAGGATGTATTTCACGATATTATATACAAAAAAATGTATATAACCGGCGGAGTCGGTTCCACCCATTGCACAGAGAGCTTTACTGTACCCTATGATTTACCGAATATGAACGCATATTCCGAAAGCTGCTGCGCAATAGCGATGATTATGTTTGCCACCCGTATGCGTGAAATTGATGATTCAGCAGAATACGGTCATATAATTGAACGCGTACTGTATAATTCGCTTCTGTCTTCCACTTCAATAGACGGAAAATCGTTCTTCTATGTTAACCCCTTGGAGCTGGCGTTAGAAGAGTACGGACGCGAAGTTGCCGTTCCGGAATCCCTAAGGGAGCATTTGCCCATTACTCAAAGACTTGAGGTGTTTGATTGCTCCTGCTGTCCGCCAAATATTAACAGATTTTTCGGTAACTTCGGCAATATTATTTGTTTGGAAGAGAAATCGGGCGTCACAGTTGAACAATACATTAACGCAGAAATCACCGGTCATTTCGGAAAAATTAAAATTAACGGAAATTATTTCTTGGACGGCAAAGTGGAAATTTCTTCAAATAATTGCACCGCTAAAGTATTAGCTGTCCGTATCCCCGAATGGTGTACAGAATTTAATGCAGAAACTGCCGGAACGTCTGCCGAGTTTGTAAAAAAGAACGGATATGCGTACTTCACGATTGAAAACGAGTTTTGCATCATGTTGGATTTCCATATCAAACCGCAATTTATTTCTGCCAATCCAAATATACGGGCTGATGCGGGACGGGTAGCTTTAACCTACGGTCCGATTGTATATTGTTTGGAAGGAGTAGACAACGGAGACAGATTAAATCGTATTGAAGTGGATATTTCAGACTTAAACGCCGCTAAATTTGAAATGGATTTTCACAGTATGTATTCCATTTCAATGCCCGCATATCGTTTAAAAGATGACGAGCGTTTGTATTGTAATGCAGAAGAAACGGAGTATGCACCGATTACTGCAAAATTTATTCCATATTATTCTTTTGCCAATCGCGGCAAAAGTGATATGCTCGTTTGGGTGCGAAAACATTAAGTGCAAATGCAGTTGCAAAATTTTTGTTAACAAGCGCAAGAGGTCTAAATTCCCCCAAGAGAGTATGGAATTTTTAGCCTATTTGAAAAATTGCTGTAAAATAGGCTAAAAATTATAGCAGAAAACACGAAAGCCGCAGTATTACTGCGGTTTTGTGGTTTTCATTGTATCAAAATTAATCTTAATTTTACCATAGAAGCTTAATTTACAGAAAAAATTTCGCACGCCCATAAAGATAATTAGTACAGAAATCTCAACATCTCTAATCTATTCATCCCACTTCACACTAAAAAACCCATTAGGACTGCTTCATTAATGACACCAGCTCATTCATCGTATTATTTTAATATGAAATTCTTATTATAAATCTTAATCCGACCACCTTACCGCATTTTCTATCCTTTCCTTAAGCTCACTGTATTGACGCTCCGACAGATACTGCTTTACCTCGCTCAGTTCTATCTTTTTAAGCTTTTCAGCTATATCATTATGCTCCGCTATAAATCTCTCACACAGCTCATCAAGCGGCAGTGACGCCGAATTTCCCATATTTGTACGCGACAGTCCCAAAAATCCCTCCTGAAACGCTACATTATGGTCGTAGCACGGTGATACACACTTAAACTCAAACGTTCTGCTGTCATACAGCAAGCCATAATTATCGTCATGAAGATCGGGATTTCCAATGATATAATTAAATATATACATCCTCTGCAGCTGCCTTACTATTTCCCGGTACTTTTCATCTCTTATAAGAATATTATAAATTTCATCATCCGTATCGAAATATACCTTAAGCTCGCTTGCATGAACAAGCGACGTATCATTATCAGTAAATATCTTTATCTTGACATACTCTCCCTCAAGCTCACATTCCGCGACATTTATCCCAAGCTGCTTCCCTATCAGATACGCAGGATATTCCAAGATCGCATCCTTTTTAAGCTTGTATATATAGCCGCCGAAAACAGCTTTCGGAAAATATCCCTTTGTTGTGAACAGAGATGTAAAACCTTTCAGCAGCTCCTCGCTGTTTGTTATCTTACCTGTCAATGCCACATTATTAAGTGCGATATTATCGTCGCGCAGACGCTTTAATTCACTCCAGCCGGCAACAGAATCTCTTGTCCTTATCCAAAAATTATCTGTAAACGATATCCCTGAGCTGTCCTTTATTATCTTGTCTCTGTCCCTGCCGACCTTTCTGGCGATATACACCATATTCATATAGGTACGGCTTAAATTATCTACCCTGTTTGACAGCCATTCAAATACCGTAACGGCGGAGATTTTTTTTCTTAATCCGAAAGGAAGTCTCTCTTTATCATATACTTTTACCTCATCTGTCTCTCGATCAAACTCCAAAACAGGCTTATCCTCATACATTATCGTATACCTTTTCACTCTGCCTGCCGAGGCTTTTGACGGTATTTTATCCACGCTTCTTCCCTCCTTCCGGATAATCTTAAGTCAATTATAATATTTTTTCTGACGCTTGTCAACGTCTTATACACTCACAGCCCCATCTTATCGAGAGCCTCAAGCAGCTTTTTCTGCTCTATATCCTGTATCCCCGACAAAACATGACTGTATGTGTTATAAAACATATTCCAATCGGAATGTCCGAGCAGCTTCTGCATAACTCTCGGCAGAACCCCTGCTTCAAGTCCTCGTGTCGCAAAGGTGTGCCTCATTCCGTGCATGGTGATAAACGGCAAATTATTCTCACTGCATATCCGCTTAAGCTCCTTATCAACCGAAGTTCTTGAATGATATTCTCTGCCGCTGTTTGTTTTGAATACGAACCCGCTTACTTCTCCGAACAGATCTGTATGCAGCTGCTTATGCTTCATAAGCGCAGCCTTCAACGAAGCTGTTATCGGTATATCTCTTATGCTCGACAAGGTTTTAGGTGTTGTTAATATCACCTCCTGCGGTCTTTTATAATCATGTACTATTACCAGATTATGATTTACATGAATGATACCGGAATCAAAATCTATGTCCTCCCATTGAAGTCCGAGTATTTCTCCTATCCTCATTCCGGTGTTCAGCGCCATTACAAAAAACACCTCATGATACGTCCCCTTGACCGCCTCAAGAAAACGTTTTTGTTCCTCCTCTGTAAATGCCTTTATCTTATTTTCTCTATTGCCGCAGCTGCGCGGGACCTTTATTCCCAAGGCAGGATTTGTTTTTATTATTCCATTTACAAAAGCCTCCTCAAACGACGATTTCAGTATCAGAGCAACTCCTCTTACTGTTCTTACAGACAGTCCATTTTCTATCATCCTGTTGCACAGCTCCTGCAATATAAGAGGCTTTACATCACACAGAAGCAGCTCTCCTATATCGGAAATAATATGCTTGCTCATAAGATTATGATAAAAGGAATATGTACTGCTTTTAACCGTGTTCTTTTTATAGGATTCAAGCCATTTTATGAGCCAATCCTTTACCGTATACTTATCTTTAAGGGTGATATTGTCCGTAGCAACTTCGGCCGCATTTATCTTTTCATCGAATCTCTTTTTGAGCTCTGTCAGCGTCTCATTTTTCCGTTGTATCACTTCTATGATATTTGGTTTACCGTTAGCCTTATAGCCTACCATTTTTTTGAACGCTATGCGTCCGTCAGGCATTACCTTCCTGCTTCCTTCTCCGTTTATATTCCTGTAACCTTTTTTATTGGACATGAATTTCACCTCTTCCTATAAAACTATGGGACGGAAATATCCGCCCCATAATATTATGCTCCTTGTCCATAGTTATCAATGTAACTGATCAGATCCTCTTTTTTGATCCTTATGGACTTACGTACCTTTATAGCTTTGAGCTCCTTTTCCCTTACTATGCGGTACAGCGTTGTTTTAGATACCTTTAATATCTGGCACGCTTCTTTTACAGTTAAAATTTCCGGCATATTACATCTTCCTTTCATATAAATAACTTGTCTATCTTATAATCATCACTGTAAACCTCTATCTTAAGCCTGTCAATACGGATAGCCATATAACATTTACCTTCATATTTAACAACATTGCTATCCTTATTGCGGTATAACAAATTCTTTTTGGCAAAGTAATTTGCGTAGAATTTTACAGTGTTTTTCTGATCGTATTGATAATTCAATACATCAGTAAGATATTCGGAACGAATATAAATACATTTGATATTCTTTACCGTATGTACAAAACACTGCTTGTCACTGCTAATATTATCATCAAATTTGATAATATTGTTCTCTATACAGTCAACAAATGCCTTTGCATAGCTGATGTTGTTTAAGGCTTCCTCCTTTTCAAGCCTCTCCATTACCATCTGCTGCCTCTCCTTGCATTCACAAAGACACTTCGCAAAGCTCTTCATTAATTCACAGCATTCTTCATTTGACACGGCTTTTATTTCAATGCCATATTCCAAAACTTTATTAAATACCACTTGGAATATAAACTCGGCAATATTCAGCCTTCTGTACCGGCCTTTGTTATTTACTATTTTTTTCATGAATATTTGCCGCTCCTCATTTATGCTCTGCGTTACCTCATCAAAGTTACTGTATATCCACGAGATAAAATCTCGCATAAATGTAGGAATATCAAGAGGTCTGTCCTGGCATTCCTTAAGCCGTTTTTCATTTAAAGACTTATTGAAATGGATCATCCACACACGTCCGAGATCGCTTAAATTATTTATACAGTACTCGCCTGTAATCGCCGGCTGTGCGTTGACTTTCCTTCCGCCCTTTACTGTGAATCTTGGGGAGTTATCCGCTATTTCACGGATAACTCCCTGCACATGAAAATCTATTCCATTTGAATCCTTGGAATTCTTGAACAGATCATCATAATTCACACAAGTATCACGGTACTCTTCTATCATTGTTTCTGCATAAGGCAGTGAAGAGTCTACTCTGATAGTATTAAACCTCATGGTATTGAGCCTGTTGTATATACTGTTTGAAAAAGTTAGTCCTGTTGTTTTCTTAGTCTGTGTTTCTCCTGTAAGAAACAGAGAAAAATTAGGAGCAGCACCGCTGTATTTCAGCACAGTGCGCATACAGCCTATTATGCTGTACACCATCATTATATCTGTTTTTCCAGGCTCAACATTATAGAACCTCATCATTCCGTGATAAGCCTCCTGAGGAGTAAGGGTCTCATCTACCTGAAGCTTAAACTTCCGCTTAAGCTTTTCATCTATGAGTATATTATCATTGCATGGCGGCAAGATATGATCTCCCATGCAATAATAATGTTTGCCGTTGATAATATTATCGCCAAGCTTATCGACAAGATAAATATCGCTGTCTTCAAGCACCGAAGCTTGCTGCTGAAATAAATAATAGAGATATTTTAATGATCGTCTCTCTGTCGATACGACAAGATGTCTGTCA
This sequence comes from uncultured Clostridia bacterium, assembly GCA_944390955.1. Classification (GTDB taxonomy): domain Bacteria; phylum Bacillota; class Clostridia; order UBA1381; family UBA1381; genus Ornithomonoglobus_A. The sequence continues at coordinate 39,631 of CALXRY010000176.1, forward strand.
AGTTTAAAAAAATCTATCTTTTTAAACTCATCAAACGAGCAGTATCCTGTATGGATATTGCACACATCATCATCAATATCAACAAATATTTCTACCTTGTATTTACAGCCCGAATCGGTATTTATCACCTCCTTTAACTCAAAGAAAAAATTAGAAATATACGTATTTTTTCCTTTATTATCTCTTCTATACAGCTTAGAACCTATCGTAAAATAACCCGAGCTGTAACCATTAGTCTCAGACATCTTTATACTCCTCATCACTCATGCGTATAAAGTTTTCATTCTCAAGCTGTTTTTTTCCTCCAAGCATAGCTGAAAAAAGTTGTGTAAACACTTCATTCTTTGCCTCAATGGCCAAAACCCTCTTTTCCAGCTCTTCGTTTTTACGTCTTAAAGCCTCTTTCTCCGCAGCTCTCTTTTTAGCTTGCTTTTTCTTCTTTTTCTTATTTTTCTTTGATGAATAATCATCATCATAAAAATAATCGTACGGTTCATACTCCTCCAGACAATCAAGGCAGTTTACGCTGATACTGTAAGGATCCTTTTCCATCTGTTCCTTCACCTTGTCCTTCGACTTATCCGGTGATATTTCTTCCGACTCATTAGTCTTATAAATAACATCCATAAAAGACATTTTTATTTTCCTCCTTTACGGAAGATGCTGTGCACCGGCATCTCCCGATTTATTATTTTTTCGGTTCGAACCGCTCATACAGTATCACAAATCTGAAATTTTGTCATATAAAAATTACGAGAACCTAAACCCGATATTAGCTCAAAGATTTCGTAGCTTTTACGAATAAAATGACCAAAAAGCAAGGTTTTAAGCCATTTTTTATTGGAGTATTTTGTGACATATATCATCTCGGATTATGGTTTAAAGATTCCTGATCTATATCAACGCATGACCATACAAAAATAAAAAGACCATACCGATACTACCGGTATAGTCTAATATATTTATATTGATTAAAATACTTTATATTATTTATTTTTTATCTTTTTGGAAAATTTCTTATATTTGTATTTTGATATTAATTTCAACATATCTTCAAATTCAAATTTATAATATTTTTTATATATTATTTCATTTTTCTTATTGTATTCTTCTTCATAAGGATATACATATATTGATTTAAAATACTTTTCAATCTCATATTTATATATTCCATACGCATCGTAGGTTCCAATTTCTTCATCTTCTTCTGAATAATCATCTAAATCTTCATCCATATGTTTGAAATATGTATCCATCCGTGTTTGTACACCAATGTCTATATATTTATGTAATCTAAGGTTAAATAAAATTTTTCTATATAATTCTATTATTTTTTCAGTACTTACTTTATTGATATTCTTTACATTGTAATCATAGTCTTTGAAAAATTTATTATAACTATCCAGCAATTCTTCCTTTTGTTTACATTCACGTCTTATCTGTCGAATTGCTTCTTCCTTTTCCGTATTTGTTTTTTTATCATATACAGTGTTCAATACCTTACTTAAAACGTTTCTTATTGTATAGGATATTCCATTAAACAAAAATTCACAGCATCGTTTTTTATTTTTACGATTATGGAAATTTTTATACTTATCTGTAATAAGCCCCATACATGTACTATATCCGAAATAAGTAAACGGCTGTACATATAACATCATTTCCCCCAAATCTTCATCTTTATAAAACTTATTGTATAGATCCATAAGAGTCCTGAATTTAAACATTCTTTCCGCAAGCTGGTACTGAAAAAGATTGTTATTCCCCTTCTGTATTGTAATATACAATTCTGATATCGATGGCAGCCATCTTTCATCTATATCCCAAATATTATATTTTCTTATTTCCTGCTTTTTTCTTCCCTCATTTGCTCTTCCCTCATGAATAAATTTAAATATATCTATATAATTTTTATCTAAATAGATTCTTGTTTTATCCTTCTTGTTTCTGTTGCATTCATCATTGTAATTAAGGACAACACAATATGTATAATAAATTTCACATGTTTTTTGTATTCTATACTTATTATTAGTCCTATAGTTTATAGTATATATCTGAAAATCATATATATTTTCTGTCTTATATGCAAAATCATTTAAGCGGTAACCCTGTGATTTTACGTAATCCTTTAAAGCTATGATTCCTATATCCTTATTATCTTCCTCCGCATCGCATTCTTTGTTTTCTTTTATTGCTTTTGCATCTCTGCCTACATTATATCTTATATCAAGAAAACAAATATTCTCATATATATGATACCATGCATCCAAGAATATCTTGTCTGCAATCGTATCCTCTCCAACACCTAAAGTATCTAAAACTTTTGACATGATTTTCTTGTTTTCCGAAAGATATTTCTTGACTGTTTTTCTTGTGTAAGTATACACATCATCAAGCTTCTCCTTATCATCTCTCTTATACTTTCTCAAGAAACCATATATATCTTTTATATCCTTATCAATACTTCCCGATCTTCCCATGACTAAAATCCTCCCCTTCGTTATTTTCCCTTAATCCATGAATTTGAGTATTTCATGGATTTTTATTATTAAATTCCATGAAATACGAGCTCTTATGGATATCTATAATTTTATTGAATGGTGTTTTCTGTAATCCTAAGCTGTGTGTAAAATTATCACATCTTAAAAATACAGATACACGTATACCTTCTAAGTAATATATACCGCAAAAGATAATGTGTTAAACAAAAACATATGAACCAATTTTATAAAAATGTATTAGGGTCAAATTAGGGTCAAACGGTATAGAAAATAAAAAATACAGACGTTAAAAAAACGGCTCAAACCGCATGGTTAAGCCGTTTTTTACTGGTGAGCCATCGGAGATTCGAACCCCGGACAACTTGATTAAAAGTCAAGTGCTCTGCCGACTGAGCTAATGGCCCTGGCAGGGATAGCAGGACTCGAACCTACGAATGCCAGAATCAAAATCTGGTGCCTTACCGACTTGGCGATATCCCTACGAATCTTGCTACCGTAAATTAAAAATAAAATGGGGTGGGTAGTGGGATTCGAACCCACGACATTCAGGACCACAATCTGACGCTCTAACCAGCTGAACTATACCCACCATATATTTTATTATACCAAATTTGCCGGTATATAATAAATGTTTAAAGAACCCTGCGCTCTTTAAACATCGTTGGCGTGCCTGGAGGGATTCGAACCCCCGGCCCATTGCTTAGAAGGCAATTGCTCTATCCAACTGAGCTACAGGCACATATTGGAGCGGGTGATGGGAATCGAACCCACGCGGCCAGCTTGGAAGGCTGGAATTCTACCATTGAACTACACCCGCATCTTGTCCCTCATATCGGCTGACTAATATATTATAGCAACATTATTTCCGTTTGTCAAGCATTTTTTTCTTAAAATCAAAAAAAAATTTCTTGAAAAGCTTGATTATTATCTTGAAATTTGATATTATATAAGGTAGTTTCTTTATTTTTTAATATGTATATAATACGGAATAAAAACCGATGCTGTAGGCAAAACTTTTGTAAATGGAGGTATAATATGGAAAATAAGGATATTGCCGAGCTTTGGGAGCAGATATTTGATATAGTAAAAATGAAATCGGAAAACACCGTAGGGCTGAACGTACATATGAGGGATGCCGTTCCGGTTTCTATAGACAATACCGCCTTTACAATATCCGTGCCTATGTCTATAAACAAAAATATGATCCAGTTCCGTTATAAGGACTGCATTGAATCGGCGATAGAGCAGGTCACGGCTCAGAAGCTTTCTCTTAATATAATTGTAAGCGGAGAAGAACCTTCTGAAACACATGAAGAAAAACCAATCGACGCGGCAAACAGGATAAATCCAAAATATACCTTTGAAAATTTCGTAATAGGCGCATCAAACGAATATGCGACAGCAGCCGCTATTTCTACAACAGAAAAGCCCGGATATATATATAATCCGCTGTTTCTTTATGGAAATTCCGGACTTGGAAAAACACATCTTATGTATGCCATAGGAAACAGAATACATGAAAACAATCCAAAGGCAAATATAATATATGTTACGAGCGAAGTATTCACAAACGAATTTATAACTGCTGTCCGTGAGGGAAAGGGTGAGGAATTCAGAAAAAAATACCGTTCGGCAGATGTTTTTCTTGTTGACGACGTTCAGTTCCTTGAGAACAAGGAAGCTACTCAGGAGGAATTTTTCCATACCTTTAATGAGCTCTATAGTTTAAACAAACAAATAGTGCTTACATCTGACAGAAAACCGAGAGACCTTATAACTCTTGAGGACCGTTTAAGAACGCGATTTTCTCAGGGACTGACGATAGACATCACCGTCCCAAACTACGAAACAAGAGTAGCCATACTTCAGAAAAAAGCAAGCCAACATAACGTAAATATCGATATAGACGTGCTGGGCTATATTGCCGAGAGAATAAAATCAAACGTCCGTGAACTTGAGGGAATACTCATAAAAATGATATCTATCTCGGAAATATCCGGCAAACCGATAGACCACAGTCTTGCTGACTACGTGCTTAAATCATACCTCCCAAAAACTGGGATAATTAAAATAACCTCGGACAAGATCATGGAAAAGGTGAGCCTCTTCTATAATATAACCGTAGCAGACCTGACCGGCAAGGTAAGGACTTCGAACGTAGCGGTGCCGAGGCAGGTCGCAATGTACCTCTGCCACAAGCTTACCGATATGAATTTTACGGTCATAGGCAAGGCCTTCGGCAATAAGGACAGAACTACGGTAATGCACAACGTAAGAAAAATAGAAAGCGACCTTGAAACGAATGAGTCGCTTAAATCAGATATCGATTATATAATGAAGGACTTGCAATCTCAGCTTTAAGCGTGGACAAGCGCGTGGACAAATAATGTATAACGTGTGGAATGATTTGGACAGTTTTTCCACAGAAAAATTTATTCACAATTATAAACATTGATCCACAGCTTGCCACCACTAATCCGTTGACAAAAAATCAAGGAAAAATAAGCCTTGGGCTGACTTTTCCATCAAATCCACATTACTAATACTACTGCTTCTAAATATATTATATTTATATACATATGTATATAAGCGGAGCTGCGAATTTTAGCTGTGGATAAACAACATAAGTCCAATGATGAATAAATATTAGCGAACTAAAATCAAACCATATAAAAAGGAGCAGACAGGTCATGAAATTATCATGCAGCAAGGGAGAACTTCTCGATATAGTAAACACAGTACAAAAGGCAGTCATGCCAAAGAGCACAATGCCAATACTTGAGTGCATAAAAATAGATGCTTCAGGAGATGGACACGTTGTTATAACGGGAAATAACCTCGACCTTTGTATAGAATACAATGCTGAAATGAACGTTCCGGAAGGAGGAGAAGTCGCGCTTACCTCAAAGATGTTCGGTGAGATAGTACGCCGTCTTCCAGACGGAACAGTAACACTTACTGTAAATCCGGAGAACAATGTTACAAAAATACAGTGCGGTCTTAGTGAATTCAATATCCAGGGGCTAAACGGAACGGAATATCCTGCAGCTCCCGTACTCGATGAAAAGTACAGCTTTCACATAGAGCAGCCGGTATTAAAAAAGCTCATAAGAAAAACGATAGCCTTTGTGGCTGCTGCCGAAGGAAAACGCCCGGTGCTCACGGGAGCACTGTTTGAAATAAAGAACGGACGTCTTAATGTCGTAGCCTCCGACGGACACAGGCTCGCTATCGTAAGGCAGGAGCTTGAGGAGGAGCTTGAAAACAGCAAATTCATAATCCCCGGAACGACATTAAGGGAGCTTCTTAAGCTGCTCAAGGATGAAGGAGACGTTAAAGTCATAGTTTCGGACAGACATGTAATGCTTGATTTTGCAAGCTTTCAGGTATACACACGGCTGCTTGAGGGAGATTTCCTAAAGTACGAGTCGATAATAAGCGTCGTTAATAATATAGAAGTTGTTTGTGAAAAGCGGTATATAATGGATTCGCTCGAAAGGGCGATGTTGCTGATAAACGACGATATGTCAGCACATTCGGAAAATAAGTCGCCGGTAAGGTTCAGTATAGCCTATAATAAAATAGACGTATCATGCGTGACCGGAAAGGGACAGGTAAACGATACGGTGGATGTAGAGCAAAAGGGAGGAGACCTCATAATAGGGTTCAACTGCCGGTTCCTGCTCGATGCGCTCTCGGCATGTGACGAGCAGAGGATAAAGATAGAATTCAGCGCACCGACAAGCGGATGCTTTATCAGACCGATAGACGAAAACGATGATTCATATGTATATATGGTTCTGCCTGTAAGACTATACAACTAACGCAAAAATAAGCGGCGCATCTCATCACTCTCAGGGACTTGAAGTACACAAAGTACGTCGGCGTCCCTTCGTGTAATAATCTGCTTGCTTCTTTTTACGTTATAATGCAATATTGCCATGAGTAGATTTATTGGAGGAAATCATGAAAATAAAGCGTCTTAACAACTACTATACCGATGAAAATACTTACCTCGTTTATGAAAACGGAGTCGCATTTGTTATAGACCCGGGCTATAAGACCGACGGTATAATAAAGGCCGCCGCGGATGAGAATGTTGAAATAAAATATATATTGATAACACACTGCCATTATGATCATATTGAATTTATGGAGGAGCTAAGGGAAAAGACGGGCGCAAAGCTCGTGAGCGGAACAAAGGGAGCTGTAAATATAACCGATCCTGCGATAAACATGACGCTTGCCGGGCTCGGAAAAGCGATATATGCAAAGCCATCTGATATTATTCTCAAGGACGGAGAGAGCATCGATATAGGCGGCATGGATGTAAGGTGTATTTATACGCCCGGTCATACTGACTGCGGAGTATGCTATATGGTAGAGGATCACGTTTTTGTAGGCGATACGCTGTTTTTAAGAAACTGCGGACGCTGGGACCTTCCGACGGGCGATGAAGAGACGCTCTATAAGTCGGTGAGGGAGAAGCTCTACACTCTGCCGGACGAGACTAAGGTACATCCGGGACATGGAGAAGCTACATCCATAGGCTATGAGAAAAAATTCAATATGTTCATAAAGGCGTAAAGGAGACCGGAATGATAATTATCCAGAACGGCTGGGAATGCGATTATGAGCTGAAGCTTTTTGCCGGACTTTTTTTCAACAGCAGCGAGGACGCGTCCGTCTATTCTGATATGAAATACGATGGGCGCGTTATAAATGTCTATACGCAGATAAATTTTAACGGCAGAGCGTTTTTTGACGACCTGTATTTTGAATACAAAGGCAGCGATCGGCGCGTGTTTACGTGCGCGGTCACAAAATCATTCTGCCGCGCTGCGCAGAAGATACGAAGCGTAAGCCTGCCGTGGGGAGTTATGTGCGGGATACGCCCTGCAAAAAACGTCCGCGAGCTCAAGGAAACAGGTATCTCGGACGATGAGATAAGGGACGTTTTAAAACGTGTTTATGAGGTCTCGGAAGAAAAGACAGACCTTGCGATGCGCGTTGCAAAGAATGAGGAGCAGCTGCTTTCTCAGATAGGAAAAAACAGCGTCAGCATTTATATCGGCATACCGTTCTGCCCGACGCGCTGTCTGTACTGCTCGTTTGTGTCGACCGATATACGCGTCAGCGGAAAATATATGGACGGCTTTGTGAAAAAGCTGCTGCTTGAGATAGACAAAACGGCTGAAATAATCGAAAAGATGGGCGCGTATGCCGAGAACATATACATAGGCGGAGGAACTCCTACTACTCTTGACGAAACACAGCTGAAAATGATATTTGACAGACTGCACAGCCGTTTTGATTTTGACAGGATAAAGGAGTTTACGCTTGAGGCCGGACGCCCCGATACTATAACACGTGAAAAGCTGCTTGCTGCAAGGGAAGGCGGCGTGAACAGGATAAGCATAAATCCTCAGACGATGAACGATGAGACTTTAAAAAAGGTCGGCAGGAGCCACAGCGCCGCGATGGCTGAGGAGAAATTCCGTCTTGCGCGGGAGCTTGGCTTTGATAATATAAATATGGACCTTATAGCAGGACTCCCGGGAGAGGACGCAGGAATGTTCAGAAATAGCATCGACAGAGTCATAGCTCTTGATCCGGAAAACATAACTGTCCATTCGATGTGCGTAAAGCGCGCAGCGAATCTCAGATTTACCGAGAACAGTCTCACCGAGGCGAGGATAATGAACGATATGCTCTCGTATGCACAGAAACGTATGAATGAAACGGGACGCGAGCCGTATTACATGTATCGTCAGAAAAACATATCGGGAAATCTTGAGAATGTAGGCTATGCAAAGCCCGGAACGATGAGCACATACAACGTGAACATCATGGAGGAAAAGCAGACTATAATCGCTCTCGGCGGGGGCGGCTCGACAAAAATAGTCATGGACGGCAGGATAGAGAGGATATTCAATTTCAAGGACCCGCTCGAGTATATAAGGCGGTTTGATGAGATATTAAAGAAAAAGGACGAGATATTGGAGGTGATCGGAATTGGAGGATATTAGCAGCAAGGTTTTTGCGCAGTATGAGGAAAAGCGCGAGAATGCCGCACGCCGCCGCAGAGCAAGGATAGACAGCGTATACGACGAGATCCCGAGGATAAAGGAAATAGACGCGGAAATGAACATGCGCGGCATGAAGAACGTTCAAAATATACTGCGCGAGCCGAGCAGGAGCGATGAATTCAACGCCGATCTGAACGAAAATCTTGACAGGCTCGAGAAAGAGAAGAACGAGCTGCTTGACGCTCATGGGATACCGAGGGATTTCAGCAAATACGAGTACGAATGCAGCGAGTGCTCAGACACAGGGTATACTCCAGATGGCAAGCAGTGCAGGTGCCTGAAGCAGAGCTTTATTGACGAGGCGTATAATTCGTCGAATATCAAGGAGTTGCTTAAAAAGTGTACGTTCAAGAGCTTTAGGATGGATTATTATTCTGCGGAGAAAGGGAAGTATCCCGATTCACCGTTCAACAATATAAAGAGGATATACAAAAGAACGGTGGACTTCTGCGATGAATTTGACACTGAGGGAAAGAGCCTTTTCTTTTACGGCACAACGGGGCTCGGAAAGACGTTCTTGTCCTGCGCCGCGATGGGCAGACTTATCGAGCTTGGAAAGCTTGTCATTTATGTGCGTGCGTCAAAGCTGTTTTCGATATTCGAGGATAATAAATTTGGACGGCTTCAGGACAGAAAGCTGCTGGATGACCTGTATAACTGCGATCTTCTGATAGTAGACGATCTCGGCTCAGAGGCGCAGGGAAAATTCAACAGCGCGTTTTTGTTTGATATCCTTGACGACAGGCTTGCACGCGGGAAGAAGCTCATAATAAACACAAATCTCGATCTAAAGGAAACCGGAAAGGTCTATTCGATGCGCTTTACGTCAAGAGTGATGGAAAACTTTATCGTCTGCCGCTTCTACGGCGAGGATATACGGTATAAGTCGATGATGATGTAAGGAAAAAGAGTAATATGAATGAAATAGAGATCATAAAAAATTTGTGTTTATTAAGAAAGCTGCAATTCACGGATCACGCATTAAAAAGTGCTGTAGAGCGAAACATAAATATAGAGAATGATATAATCCCCGCGCTATCAAGCGGTGAGATAATTGAGGAATACAGTGATGATTATCCGTATAAAAGCTATCTGATATTAGGAAAAAATAATGAAGATAAGTGTCTTCATATCGTATGTGCGATAGGCGAAGATATATTATGGATAATAACAGAATATTATCCTATATGAAACTGAATGGGAAGATGATTTTAAAACGAGAAAGAAGGTATGACCATGAAATGCTTATCATGTAAAGGAAGCATAGAAAATAAGCTTACAAATTATATTGCTGATTTTGGAGACTGCATTATAGTGGTGCGCAACGTTCCTTCACAAGTATGCTCCCAATGCGGTGAAAAATCATATTCTTATCATGTGTCTGTGAGACTTCAGGAGATAATTTCACAGGTACGAAGCCTTGTATCCGGTATCGCTGAGGTGAATTATTCGGAAGCAGCATAAAAAAAAGGCGTGAGCCCTTTTTTTATTCCCTTACTTCAAATTCAGCGGGAGCCATATAATCGTCCCAGATAAATATCCTGTCAAATTCAAAGTCAGGCTTATAGAATTTTTCTCCGTCTGTTTTCTCCGTCTCTATCCGTTCAAGGATTGAATCATTATACTTTACGAAAAATATATTTTTCGTTTCGGGAAGCCTTATGGTAACGCCGCCGTTTTCGTATTTTACAGAGGCTGTCATAGGCTGCGTAAGCGTAAAGCCGCAGTCATCGGCAACGCATATGCTTTGCTCGGCGCTGCCTGATACCGCCGTATAAACACCGGCAGGAAGCTCTGTTCTGACTGTCCCGTTTTCATCTGACACGAACGTAAGTCCCGATATCGCAGCTTCACCGCTCATCGGCTCTCCGTATTCGTCAAGCAGAGTTAGAGTTACATCGAAAACAGCATTGTCCGTGGAATAATATTTAAGGTCGTCTATGCAGACCTTTGAGGTCGCATTATAGCCGTGCTCATCTTTATTTCCTGCGGCCGTTGACGTTACGTCTATCCTGTTTATAGCAGAATCCGAAAGCACATTGGTCTCTGCGAATGATATGAGCGTATCGCTTGCAAGGTCATAGATAAGCTCGTACCACGTTCCTTTATGGCGTATAAGAGAATACCTGTACCAATGACCTGTTTCAAAATCACTGGAAATTATCGATTTTACCGCCGTTCCGTTATCCGAAAAAGTCATAGTCTGCGTATACTGAGCGCTTGACGGTGGGAAGCACAGCTTTGCGGTTAATACGTAATCTGTTGAATCATCGTATTCATTCGGAGCGGTATTAAGCAGCATATACGGATTTCTGTTGCTGTTACTGAAGCGTCCCGCTCTGAATACCTGATACGTATTTCCGGTTCTGTCGTCGGTCTCGGGTATAAAGCCGGTCGATGTATCTCCGCCGCCTCTTCCGCCGTCCAAGCAATATGTTATATTTCCAACAGGTATGCTGCATCCTTCCGTGCCCATAGTAAACGACGGCGCATTTGTAAAGTCCTCGTCTATATAGACCTCGTTCAATATCTCGGCCTCTTCGGCAGTTATATCAACAGATCTAAAAACATTACCGTATGAAGCGGTCAGCATATATACGCCCGTTTCGGTATTCGGCTGTACATTTATCGCGCCGTCCTCTACAGATATTCCGTCTCCGTCGCAGCTCCATTCTATCTCTGCATTACGTATCTCTACGCCGAACGTATCGTATACTGCGGCAGTTATCCCGTAAAATGATGTTTTCTCTGTGTCGGAGACATATACGTGATCATCGGGCAGCGATATCTCGATATAGCTCGGTATCTGTTCATAGCTGCCCTCTTCCTTTACGGTGATATGGCACTGAGCGGAAACATCACCGGCTGTGACGCTTATGACAGCCGTTCCTTCTTTCAGGCCTGTTATATTTCCGTTTTGATCGACCGATGCCGTTTCGGGGTCGGAGGACGTCCATGTCAGCGCAGTACTGCCTGCATTTGAAGGGATTATCTCCGCTGTGAGCTTTATCCTTCGCCCGACGGCAATGCCGGCTATGTCTTTATCCAATATTATATCTCTGACAGAAGCAGGCATAACCGTTACAGTAAACATATCGGAAAGCTCACCGTATACTACTGTTATAGTCTGCTGTCCTTCCGTATTTGGGTCATAGCCCGAAACAGTATAATCATAAATTTCTTCTGTTTTTCCGCTCTTGTAAGTTGCCGTAACTGTTATGTTTTCAAGGCTTTCGCCGACTTCATATTCCGTTTTTTCGGGAACGGCCTTGATCAAGATGATGCTGTCTGTAAACAAGTCCTCGCTGAGGTAATAGCCGATATGAGGCGGCTGATTGTATGCCGTCTGCTCTGCGGCAACGCCGCTTCTGTAAACAGGGTCGTGCATCAGTGTCGGAAGCTTGTAATCAGTCAGCTCAGTTGTCGTGAATACTCTGAGCGCCGAATTGTTGGAAAGAGGATATACGACCTCCTCGCGCCAATCGCCGAACAGATCTGCAGAGAGCGCCGGATTTGATTTTGTTCCGTTTATGCTTGTGCAGCCGTTTGCACTGAATATCTGTTCCATCCAATACCCGTTCCAAGAGGAGATGATTGTTCCGTCGAGCGTTTCCTCATAGAGATCGCCGTCCCAGAATATGCGGAAATTAAGAGCCGGCTGTGAAGGAGCGTCTGAATCCGTTCCGTTTCCGCAGACTTTAAAAAGGCTCCCTCCGCCGCCGTCGGCATGGCAGCCGAGCTGGTAATATAAGCCCATGCCGAAATTACCCATTATACCGCGGCCAGTATCTTTTGTCATACTGTAATGGAACAGCTCCTCGCCTGTCGATGCGCTGTATACTGTCATGCCGTAATCGGCGGTCTGACCCTGAGACGCGGTCGTGCTTTCCGTTATGGTATAGCCGCCCGATTCATGGACGGAGAAATATTCAAGCCCCGGATTTGTCGGGTCATAGTCGCCTATATGGAGCGCGTCGCCGTGGCCGCGTCCCGAGCACCATTTAACGGACATGTCGTCATCAAAGCATATCGAGCCTGTAAGTATCTCGTCTCTGCCATCGTCATCGACGTCGGCGACGGTTATATTATGGTTGCCCTGACCGGAATATTTTCCTCCGTATTGTCCGTATATACCGCCGTTATCGTAGGTATCGTGGCTTGCCGCAAGCGTAAGCCTGCCGTTCTCGATAGTATATGCGGCTATCGTAGTCCTGTCGTAATAGCCGCGGACGGTGACTGCCGCGGGGTGTTCGCCGTCGATATATGCCACAGCCCCGAGGTAGCGGTCGACTCTGTTCCACATATCGACCCTGCCGCCGGTGTCCTTTCCCCAGTAGCTGCCGTTGCTGTCACGTGAATACGGATAAAATATCGTATCGGCGGCAGTGCCGTCGCTCTCAAAGTATGTATAGTATTCGGGACCCTCGGGAACACGTCCGCCGGAATCAACATAGACTGCGGAGTTATCACCCGATATCACGCTGCCGTCAAGGCTCGCCTGATTTACGTAATCGCCGTTTGCGTCCTTTGAGCCGGGAGCGGTCTTGCAGCAAAGCTCCGCCATGCCGTCAAGGTCAAAATCATATACGAGGAACTGCGTATAATGCGCGCCGCCGCGGATATTCCTGCCGAGGTCGATCCGCCACAAAAGAGTGCCGTCGGTCTTATACGCGTCTATCAAAACATTTCCCGTATAGCCGTCGTTGCTGTTGTCCTGTGCGTTGCAGTCCCATTTTAAAATGATCTCGTATTCGCCGTCGCCGTCGAGGTCTCCGCAGGACGCGTCGCCTGCCGTATACGTATGTATGCTCCCGTCCTCGGCAGTGAAATCGTCTGGCTTTTGAAGAGGAATATCAAAATAGCTGTTGTTAAGAACGTTCACTTCACTGCACCTTTCGCCTTCAATTCCGTTCTTTACAGGTGCAACGCTGTAGCTTTCTCCGTATTTGGTATCGAGATAATTTGTGCTGTCGGAAACATTGACTATCAGCTCGCCGTCGCGGTAGACGTTGAACGACGGTGAGGAAAGCACAGTATCGGGAGTGCTCTCCGTACCGAGAAGCCGCCAGGAAAGGTAAACTCCGTTGTCCGTCCTCACAGCGACAAGACCTCGTTCAAGGCTTTCCATCTCCCGTGTGTATTCTGTTTCTCCGTATGAAAAGGTTACGGAGGATGTCGGTTTTTCGGCGGCAAGCGCAGGCACGCCCGAAATGAGCGATGATGCAGCAAGCAGCGAGATCAGTTTTTTAAGCATTTGTAATTCTCTCTCCTTAAGGATAAATTTCCCCAATACTCAATCATATAAATAATATATTTTATTATATACCATATTTTAAATTATTGGAATATAAATTTTAGTGTTTTTGTTTTAAAATGAAGATTTTATGATCTCAACTACTCTTACAAGAATTATTTCCTTGCCTATGACCGCGATGCTGTTCCATGGGATTATAAGCTCTCTTCCGAGCATATTTAGTATACCGCTTCTTTTTACGATAAGCGATTTTATATTTCCGCTTTCTGTATCTATCTCAACATCGGCAACAACGCCGATCCTTTCGGCCGTATCGATATTTATTACCTCTCTGTTCTTGAAGCTGTCGGTGCGGAACATAATAAAACCTCCTAAAAAAATGGGACCGTCGCTTTTAGAGCAGACCGCAGCGACTTACACGCAGTGTAAGTTCGCCATGGGGCTTTTAGCCCCTGCTACGAACAAAACGCACCACTTGATGTATACATATACAACATCGGGTGCGTTTCGTCCGTTCTGCATCTAAAATTGAGCGGTCCTATGATTTTGATGCAATAACCATAAGTTATCTTATAAAATTAGTTTTTACAGGCGCCTCCTGCTTGGGAAGCTCTATGCCGTTTTCCTCGGCGCATTTGAGGACCTTCAAAAGCCATGCCATATTGCGTCCAAGGGTGCGCATTATCTGGAGCCCTTCCTCGTCCTTTTTGACATCATCGGAAGTTTTTCCGTGGACCATGTTCCAGTACTGCGACGGAACGCCTATCATACGGTTTATGCCGAAATATTTGTTGAACTGGTCGTATGTCGCGGTAGTCCCGGCGCGCCTTGCCGAACAGACTCCCGCCGCGGGCTTAAAGCGCATATGCGAGCCGCCGGACATGAACAGCCTGTCAAGCACGCACGCCATAGTTCCGGACATCGCGGCGTAATGAACGGGAGAGCCGAATATATATCCGTCGGCAGTCTTTGCCTTTTCAAGGATGGAATTTACAACATCGTCATCAAAAACGCATTTCCCGAGCTTCGCGCAGCCGCCGCAGCCGATACAGCCTCTTACAGGCTTCGTTCCAGTCCAGACTATTTCTGTTTCAATACCGTTTTTCTCAAGCTCTGCGGCGGCCTCTGACAGAGCGGTGAATGTGCAGCCCTTTTCATTTGGACTTCCGTTGATAAGTAATACCTTCATGATTTTGTTCCTCCTGTTATTATGTATATTAACGCCGCATGATGTGCGCCGCTAATATTCTAATCCCATATTCATTTCATTTTCCTTCCATTTGCAGGTGCTCCTTGCGCTGCAGTCAAAGCACAGCCTTGAAAGATTATCGGCTTTTTGGAGTATCTTGCCGAGCTTGTTTTTTGTTTCTCCGTGACGGTGAGTATCTATCGCTGACAGTATCTCGGATATTTCGTTATCGTAAAAGCCGCATTGCGGCAGTATTTCTGCAGCAATCTCAACAGACGCCTTCTGATGAGGCGTTCCGTCCGCGTACTGGCGAAAGCGTCCCGTATCGTGGAGCAGAGCCGCGGCGTAAATGATATCTTTTTTAAGCTCTGTTCCCTCCTCAAGGCTAAGTATATAGCTTATCCTTGCCGTATCTGCCGCATGCTCGAGTCCGTGCAGGCAGTATATCCTTCCCTGCTCCGCTTTTTTTGTTTCGTTAATGGCACGGATAAATTGTGGTGACGAAAGTATTTTATTGATTCTTTCCATGTTTTATTCCTTTACTGCTTCGTAAAATTTATTAAGGAACGACAGCGAGCCGAAGGCTGCCGTTATTTTATCGTTTTGTATGATGCTGCCGATCCTGCTTATATCAATAGGATCGGCGTCTGCGCCGCATTTTGTAAATTCCTCGGCAAGCTTTTGCGCACTTAACGCACGCGGGTTATCCGGAGTTACTGTATATACTTTTTCGGCAAGCGGCGAAAGTATTTTCGCCGCCGCACGGTAATCCTTGTCTGCAAGCACTCCGGCAACGAATATAAATTTTTTTCCCGGGAAATAAGCCTCAAGGCTTTTTCTAAGCTCATAAAATGCCTGCCTGTTGTGCGCGCCGTCGGCTATGATAAGCGGTTCATGGCTGACCGTATCGAACCTCCCGCGCCAGACAGCGTTTTTTAGGCCGTTCCGTATGCTCTCCTCCGCAATGCCGAGGCTTTGCAGTACAGATACGGCCGCTGCGGCGTTAAACGGCTGGAACGTCCCAAAAAGACTTATTTCGATGTTTTTCATAGGACCGAGGTCAAACCAAGTTTTAGAGTTCGAGAAGCTAATATTTTCGGGCGTTTGAGCAAAAATAACGGGAAGCCCCTCTGCTTTTTCTCTTATCACGCGCTCTGCTTCGGAAGTCTGAGTCGATACTACTACGGTAGTCTTATCATTAAAAATACCGCATTTTTCGGCGGCTATCTCCTCTATCGTGCTCCCGAGGATGTTCATATGGTCGAGCGACACGGATGTTATAACGGCTGTTTTTGCTGTGTCTATAACATTCGTCGAGTCGCCGCGCCCTCCGAGTCCGGCTTCTATTATGCAGTATTCGCAGCCGGAAAAATACAGAAACGCCGCTGCTGTCTCGGCTTCAAACGCCGACGGGCTTATATCTTCAGCTTCGGCCGCGTCCTTTATTTTTGATATAAGCTCCGCAAATGTCTGCGGAGCTATATCTTTTCCGTTTTTCCGTATGATCTCAAAATACGAGAACACCGCAGGAGAGGAATACCTTCCGACCGATGCTCCGGTATTGAGGAGAGCCGCTTCGATAAACGCCCCGACCGAGCCCTTGCCGTTCGTTCCGGCTATGTGTATAACATTTTTTAATGAGTTCTGCGGATCACCGAGGCGGCTCATGAGCTTTTGCATCTGGCCGAGCCCGGGAACGATACCGCGCTTTTTGAGCTTTTCTATATAATTTAACGATTGTTCAGGTGTCATATCTATTGTATGTGCCTCTGTCTGTCCATATTTCTGTATTGTATCGCTTCGGCGATATGAGCGTCCGTTATATTTTCGGAGCCGGCAAGGTCGGCTATCGTCCTTGCGACCTTCAATATCTTGCTGTGAGCTCTTGCGGAAAGCCCGAGTGCATTGAACGCGCTCCTTAAAAGGCTGTCGGCGGATTTGTCAAGGCGGCAGTATTTCTGGAGCATCCCTGCCGTGAGCTGTGAATTCGAGTTGATACCCGGGATATCCTTATACCGCTCGGTCTGTATCTTCCGCGCCTTGTTTACGCGCTCTCTTACGATTGCGCTCGATTCTCCCTTTTTAGCTGAGCTTAGCTCGTTATATTCAACGCTCGGCACATCGACCTGTATATCTATCCTGTCCATCAGCGGTCCGGATATCCTGCTTCTGTAGCGCTCGATCTCACGCTGCGTGCAGGTGCATATTTTATTTCTGCTGCCGTAGTTCCCGCATTTGCAGGGATTCATCGCGCAGACGAGCATGATATTGCACGGATATGTAAGCGTTGCGTTTACTCTTGAGATCGTGACGCGTCCGTCCTCGAGCGGCTGTCTGAGGACCTCTAGAGCGTCGCGGTTAAATTCGGGCAGCTCGTCAAGGAACAGCACGCCGTTATGCGCAAGCGAAAGCTCTCCGGGCTTCGGGACCTTTCCTCCTCCGCTGAGAGCTGCGGCCGATGCGTTATTATGAGGATTTCTGAACGGCCGTACTGTTATGAGCGGAGATTTTTCCGGAAGTATACCGGCTATCGAATGTATTTTTGTGACCTCGAGCATCTCGTCAAACGTCATGTCTGGAAGGATAGTGCAGAGCCTTTGCGCTATCATCGATTTTCCCGTTCCGGCCGGACCGCAGAGAAGTATATTGTGTGAGCCGCTTGCGGCTATCTCAAGCGCGCGCTTTGCTTGAGCCTGACCCTTTACGTCGGCAAGGTCTATCATAAATTCGGGATTTGCTTTATAAAGCTCCGATATATCGGTCTTATGCGCCTGTATTTTATTAAGTCCCGCCAGATGATCGGCAAGGGCGCGGAGGTTTTTTACGGGATATATTTCCGCTCCCTCTATTATTGCGGCCTCGTCGGCGTTTTCAACCGGGACGAAGAATTTTGTAAAGCCGTTTGTAAACGCGGAAATGACCATCGGCAGAACGCCCGTCACGGGAGATATCGAGCCATCGAGAGCCATCTCGCCTATAAAAAGAGTGTGGTCGGGATCGGGTATCGAAAGCTGTCCCGATGCACATAATACCGATACGGTGATAGGAAGGTCGTAATGACTGCCTTCCTTATGGGTCGCGGCGGGAGCCATATTTATCGTTATGCGTTTCTGCGGTATTGAAAAACCGCTGTTTTTTACCGAGGAGCGTGTGCGCTCCTTCGATTCCTTTATCGCCATGCCCGCAAGCCCTATAATTTCTATTGAGGGCATACCGTTTGAAATATCGGTCTGGACCTCGACCATGAAGCCATCGATACCCATAAGTCCTGCTGTATGAATTTTAGAAAGCATATCGTTTTTCTCCTTATGTATTTAAATTCCGGCACAGGCTCCCGAAGCGCTTTGCCGCTGCTGTATTTCCTTAATTATACCACAAATCCGGCAAATATACAACATATTTTTATTGCAATAAATGAGGATTTGTGTTAGAATAAAGAGTAGGACCGCTGTTTCTAGCACAGAATGCATAAAGATTAGCTTATAAAAAGAAAAGTAAATTTCTTTGATTTTGGAGTGGATTTGATTTGAACAGAAAAGAAAGAAAAATATCGCCCGGACTTGACAAAAGGTCCGTTATGGCGCGCGATTTTGACTGGGTGCTTTTTGCCATAACGATAATTTTATCGGTTTTCGGGATAATAGTTATATATTCGGCAACGAGGACACTCGATTCGATAACGAATGTGGTCGTTCAGTCGGCGGCGTTTTGTCTCGGCACCGCCGCGCTCATCGTTGTGTGCTTGTTCGATTACGAGCAGTTCAAGAACCTCGTAAAGCCGATATATATATTCAGTATCGTAATACTTGTGCTCGTGCTTATTTTTGGAGTGACGGGCGACTGGGGTGCAAGGAGCTGGATACGCTTCGGACCGATAGGGATACAGCCTGCGGAGTTTGCAAAGCTGTGCTTTATACTGACG
Source organism: uncultured Clostridia bacterium (assembly GCA_944390955.1). Classification (GTDB taxonomy): domain Bacteria; phylum Bacillota; class Clostridia; order UBA1381; family UBA1381; genus Ornithomonoglobus_A. The sequence goes on from CALXRY010000176.1 coordinate 58,586, forward strand.
TTTTCGTATCATCTTGAAAAGGTGCTTGACGATATAAACAAGCCGATTGTGATACTCGGGCTTCTTGCACATGTCGGAGTGCTTGTCGCACTTATTATGATGCAGCCGGACCTCGGAAGCACGCTTGTATTTATATTTATGTTCCTGTGCTTTATGTTCACGGCGAAGCTGTCCTATAAGTATATAATTCCCGTTGGAGTAATAGGGATCGCATCGCTGCCGTTTATCTACAGGTATGGTCTCAATGAATATCAGCAGGAAAGGATACTTGTGTTCCTCGACCCGAACCGCGATCCTCTTGGACGCGGCTACAACGTTATCCAGTCGACAATAGCGGTGGGCTCCGGACAGCTCTGGGGAAAGGGCTATCTTGAGGGGACGCAGAACCAAATGGGGTATCTTCCGACAAAATACACTGACTTCATATTCAGCGTTATAAGCGAGGAATTCGGATTTATAGGCGCGATGGCCGTTGTTATACTGCTGTTTGTACTGATATGGCGGTGCTTCAGCATCGCAAGGCGCGCCGACAACGCCTATGGGCGGTTTATCTGCATAGGCGTCGGAGCGATGTTCCTGTTTCATGTTTTTGAGAACGTAGGTATGTGCATAGGCTTAACTCCGGTTACGGGAATACCGCTGCCGTTTCTGAGCTACGGCGGAACGTCGCTCGTTACAAACATGATAGCGATAGGGCTTGTTATGAGCGTAGCCTACCATAACAAGCCGAGGAACGTTTACGATGTGTATTAAATAAACTTAAAAACATCCGCGGCGCGGGAAATCACGATTTCCGCGCCCTTATTTTTTAGAAGCCCGGAAAATATATCCTTTACCATCACTTCGGTCGGGTAATGACCCGCGTCTATTATAAATATCCCTTTTTCTGCGGCGTCCATTGTTTCATGATATTTCAGATCGCCAGTTATTATTGCGTCGCAGCCCTTTTCTATGGCGGTATCGATACATTCGGCGCAGCTTCCGGAGGCAACGCACAGGGTGCTTACGGGACGTATCATATCTCCGGCGGCTCTTACGGCAGGAGTATCTAGCCTTTCCTTTACGAGTTTGCAAAGCTCGGCCGCGGTCATGCTTTTCTGTAATTTTCCGAACCGTCCGAGTCCGGCTCCGGGCAGCTTTTCGTCGGGCTCAAGGACCTTTACGTCCTCAAGCTCAAAAATTTCCGCAAGGCGGGCGTTTATGCCCTCGGGAGCATTATCCATATTTGTATGCGCGGCGTATACGGCAATGTCGTTTTTTATGAGCAGCTCAAGCAGCCTTCCTATCGGGTCGTCATAGTCGGCTTTTTTTGTGCCTCTGAACAGTATAGGGTGGTGAGAGACTATCATATCGCAGCCTTGCTCTATCGCTTCATTAACGGTAAAGAGGTTGGTGTCGAGTGTTATGAGCATCTTTGATACTTCTTTTCTGCGGCTGCCAACGAGCAGTCCGGGATTGTCCCACGAGTATGCAAGTGAGAGCGGCGCCGCCGCTTCGATCATCATGGCTATGTCGTTTACTGTAAGCATAATATCAATTCCTTTCTGTTTCATCACTTTCGCTGCGCGAAAGTTAATTGCTTTGCGTAGCAAAGCTACCTATAGCGAGTTCCGCCGCCCGTCCGCGACGGTTTTAGATAACTTGAAGCTGACGAAGAACGCGGACGGTATGGCGGATGTTTGAGCTGTTGTTTGCCAAGCTTTTGAAAGCTTGCGCCTGGGATTCCAAAGGGTATCGGCGAGGATACCCTTTGGCGGGGTACCGAGTATATGAATATGAGTTAACACTAAAATGGGGCAGCGCCCACACGGCGGCTATGGATAATGATTTATCTATGCTTCAAAATCCCATAGACAGCAGTTTAGCATTATATTTTTTTATATCGGCATCGGGACTTACGCAGCCCCGAATCCCCGCCAGAGGGGTTTAATGCGAAACCCCTCTGGACACCCGCGCATAAACTTTTTCAAAAAAGTTTAATCAAAAACTTACAGCTCAGACACTTGCGCACGGGGCACCTTACGCCCCACGCGCCTGACGGTGCTCCGCACACGTTACGACTCACTATATGTAAGTTTTGCTTCGCAAAACAGACTTTCGCTCCGCGAAAGTGAATTTGGATTTGCTTCGCAAAATCCATTATTGTATTATTTATTTTGCCATTTCTTTTAAAAGCCCTCTATATTTCTCAAGACGCTCATTATCCGGTGCCTTTGAGCGCTCAAGCCCACTGATTATCTTCTCAAACTCCCTGCGCTTTTTTTCAAGCAGCTGTCTGTAAAGCGGGTGGCCCTTAAGATACGGCGGAAGATGATAATCTATGTCGCGTTTAAACGGCTCCTGAGAGCCGCTTTCCACGGAAAGTATGTTATAAATCTTAAACCCTTCCAACGCTATATCCTCGCCGGTTATCCTAAAGCCGTTTTTTATGAGGAATCTCCGCAGCTCATATTGAGAATTCATCGGCTGGAGCAGAAGCCTTGATGAGCGTGCAGTATTTATATCGCCGCTTATTATGCTCTCTATCATTTCTCCACCCATTCCGGCAATTATGATCTGATCCGCCTCGCCCGGTGCAACGATTGAAAGCCCCGCTCCGAGACGTGTTTCTATTTTATCCTCAAGCCCTGCCTCGGAAATGTTCCGGTGTGCGATCTCAAGAGGTCCCTTTTTTATGTCAGAGGCTATCGCCTTTTCCGACATCCCGGACCGTACAAGCTCGATAGGGATATATGCATGGTCTGTACCTATATCGGCAGTAACCGCCGCTTTATCAGACATATCGAGTATGCTCTGTAATCTTGGTGTAATCAATGTAAAGCTCCTTTAATAAAACAAATTATTTTGTGCATTTATCCATGTTTTTATTCACACACCGTGGATAACTTTATAAACCCTGAAATCTGCTTAAAAAGCCGTTTTTTGCGCATTCTCCACAGCAAAAACGCTTAAAGGTGTATAAATCGTTAATAAAACTGTCTTTTTTAACTAAAAAATATGTAAACCTCAAAAAACGGCGTGGATACTTGATTTTTTGCGTTAAGGCAATTTCACGTTTACCGTGGATAACTCCGTGGATACTGTGGATAAGTGGACAGGAATTCACGTTTTATCAAATGTTTTTGAGGGATAAGATAAATTTTTCCACCGTGGATAACTTCTTTAAAGTTAACATAATTTTTTTACAAAATGCAACCTTTTATTTGTGAATTTTTTTTGGAAAAAATTTAAAGGGGCTGTCGCGCTGAAAGCGACGGCCCCGATAAAACACAGTTATTTTATTATATTCGTACCCATGTATTGTACGAGCGCTTCGGGGACGGTCACGGTTCCGTCTGCGTTCTGATAATTTTCAAGAATAGCTGCTACTGTTCTGCCTACTGCAAGACCTGAGCCGTTCAATGTATGAACGAACTGCGCCTTGTCCTTGGGGCTGTCCTTGAAGCGGATATTTGCACGGCGTGCCTGATAATCCTCAAAATTGGAGCATGATGAGATTTCAACGTATCTGCCGTAGGAAGGCATCCACACCTCTATATCATACGTTTTTGCCGATGAAAAACCGAGGTCGCCTGTTGAAAGAGCGACTACCCTATATGGTATTTTCAGCCCCTGCAAAAGCTTTTCGGCATCGTTTGTAAGCGCTTCAAGCTCATCATAGCTCGTTTCCGGCTTTACGAATTTAACGAGCTCGACCTTGTTGAACTGGTGCTGTCTGATGAGTCCGCGCGTATCGCGTCCTGCGCTTCCGGCCTCGGCTCTGAAGCATGCTGAATATGCGCAGTATTTAATAGGAAGCTCGGCGCCGTTTATTATTTCGTCACGGTAGAGATTCGTAACTGGGACTTCAGCTGTCGGGATCATGAAAAATCCGTTGTTTGCTACCTTGAATGCATCCTCCTCAAATTTCGGAAGCTGGCCCGTGCCGGTCATGGAAGCGCGGTTCACCATAAATGGCGGAAATATCTCGGTATAGCCGTTTTCAGTATGTGTATTAAGAAAATACTGTATCACAGATCTTTCAAGTCTTGCTCCGAGACCCTTGTATACTGTGAAACGCGTTCCGGCAACCTTTGTTCCTCTTTCAAAATCAAGTATGTCCAGATCAGTTCCGATATCCCAATGTGCCTTTGGCTCGAAGTCAAATTTTGTCGGTTCGCCGAAGCGCCTCTGTTCTTCATTTTCCGAATCGTCGGCGCCTATAGGACATGATTCATTCGGGATATTAGGGATCCTCAGCATAAAGTCGCGCAGCTCTTCATCTATCCGGCGGACCTGCTCGTCAAGCTCCTTTATATTATTGCTGAGTTCCTTCATTTCCTTGAATATCTCATCGGTGTTTTCCCCGTTCTTCTTCATTTGAGGTATCTTCTTTGATATCTCGTTTTGTGAAGCCTTTTTGCGTTCAACGTCAACGAGTATCTCACGGCGCTTTTTGTCAAGCTCCACAGCGGGATCGATGTCAAGATCGTTATTTCTCTTTTTGAGAGCATCCTTTATTATTTCGGGGTTTTGTCTTAAAATTTTGATGTCAAGCATGGTTATTTTCCTTTCATAAATTTATTGCTCGTTTACGAACGCCTGCACGGACGCAAATAAGGTTTTTTCGGCTTCAGAAAGAAGCTCCTGGTTTATTTTTGATAATTCCTGTGCCGCTCCATCCTTATTATCTGCAGCCATAAAATTTGCGGCCGAGGTGAGTAGCTCGGTATTTTTTATCTGTTCCTTTAATTTCTCATTTTCTTCTTTAAGCCCTTGGTTTTCCTCAAGCAGGACCATATTTTCCTCGCTCAGCACCGCAGCTCGCTGCGATATTGAATTGTCCAGCTGACCTGCCGGCCGCAGCGTCTGCTCGACCTGAGGTTGGCTTTTTTCAAGATTGGCCTGACCGAAAAATGATATTATGATCAGAACTATCGCCACGACAAATATGAGAGCCGTGTACAGAAACATTGATCTATTGTTATTTTTGTTCGCTGCCATCTTTCTGACCCTTCTTTAATCCGTTAATTGCTTTGTTAAGCGCCTGCATTTCCTCGGAGAGCAGTTTTACCTGTGTCTTTCCGTGTTCAATCTCCCTTACGTATGTGTTGCAGGAGTTGTGACCGTAAAGAGACGTAATAATTATTCCGTCGTTGCTGCTGTTAAGGATCGCCACGGCAAAGCTCAGCTTTCCTGTTACGTCCTCGTATGCGTCAAAGTTAACTACGCCGAGCTTTTTTAATGACATCGAGGTCTGCCCTTCGCAGTTGGCAAGTCTTGAAAGCAGCACAGCGTCCGACTTGTCATTGACCGTCTTTGCAAGGTCATCGACCTTGTTGTAATATTCCTTCAGCGCGCCGATTATATCGCCGTCATCGCTGTAGTCAAGCAGTGTATTCACTTTTGACGAATTTATCATGATGAGTATGAAACATATGAGGATAAGAACTATTATGATCCCCATAGATATTAAAAGTAATGTGTTATTCATTTTTTCACCCCTGTTTCGGTATTTTTCAGTATTCGACGCTGAACATCGAAAGTATTCTTTCGAGGTCGTCGTTTCCGTAATATTCGATCTCGATCTTTCCCCGGTTTTTATTATGCGATATTTTGACCTTTGTCCCGAGTCCCGAGGAAAGCCTGTTCTGAAGTCTTTCAAGCTCTATCGAATACACGTCGTCCTCTGTTTTTTTTCTGCGCTGTGGACGGTTTTTGCCGAGCTTCTTTGAAAGAGCCTCGGCCTGACGGACATTAAGTCCCTCGTCTATTATTTTTTTCGCAAGCTCGTTTCTCAGCTCCTCGTCCTCGACTGAAAGCAGCGCCCTTGCGTGTCCGCCGGTCAGCTTTCCATCTATAAGGAGTTTTTGTATATTCTCGTCGAGGGACAGAAGCCTCAGAGAATTTGCCACCGCACTGCGGCTCTTTCCTATTTTTTCACTCACAGCCTCCTGTGTAAGTGAGAAATCATTTATGAGAGTCCTATAGCCGAGAGCCTCTTCAATAGGATTGAGATCCTCTCGCTGTAAATTTTCGATCAGAGCGATTTGCGCCGTTTCCTCATCGGAGTATTCGCGTATTACCGTAGGCACCGTCGAAAGTCCGGCTTTTTTTGCCGCACGCCATCGCCGCTCGCCGGCAACTATCCTGTACCGCCCGCCTTCTATCGGAGAAATTATTATCGGCTGTATAAGCCCGTGCTCCGAAATTGATTTGGCGAGTGCGTCTATCTTTTCCGGATCAAAGCTTTTTCTTGGCTGGTTTCTGTTTGGCTCTATAAGGCTCAGCTTTATTTCCGATATCTCCGCTCCGGAGGCGTCGGCTTCTATATCAGCTATTCCACCACTGTCAAAAAGCGTGCCGAGACCTTTTCCGAGTCCCTTTCTTGCCATAGTACCATCCTTTCATATACGTCTATTATTACTTAAATTATAAATTTCTATCAATTACTTCCTTGGCAAGTGCCATATATGCGCTTGCTCCTTTTGAGGTCCTGTCGTATTTTATTATCGGTTCACCAAAGCTCGGCGCCTCCGAAAGGCGGATATTTCTGGGGATAACTGTTTTATACAGCTTGTCCGGAAAAAATCTCTTTACCTCCTCGAGCACCTGTATTGAAAGATTTGTCCTGCCGTCGTACATTGTTGCAAGCACGCCTTCAATATCAATTTTAGGATTGAGCTTTTTCTTTATTGATTTTACGGTCTTTATCAGCTGTGATACTCCCTCAAGTGCGTAATATTCACATTGGATCGGTATCAGCACAGAATCTGCCGCAGTCAGGATATTTATCGTTATCATTCCGAGTGACGGCGGAGAATCTATTATTATAAAGTCAAAGTCGTCTTTTATGGCGGCTATCGATTTTTTTAGAAAAAATTCGCGGTTTTCCTCATATGCCAGCTCTATTTCGGCTGCGCTCAGATCTGCTGAGGACGGTATTATATACAGATTGATATATTTTGTTTTTATCACGGCATTTTTTGTATTGCCGCTGTCTGCAAGACAGTCGTAGACCGAAAGTGCGTGCTCTTGCTCGTCGGCACCGACGCCGCTCGTTGAATTGCCCTGAGGATCGCAGTCTATCAGCAATGTTTTTTTGCCTATGTATGCAAGGCACGATGCAAGATTTACAGCGGTCGTTGTTTTTCCGACGCCGCCCTTCTGATTGGTAACAGCAATAATTTTAGCCACCTGTGTGCCATATCCCTTCTGAATTTATTTTCACAATATATTATACCACAAAATTTTTATTTGTAAATGTTTCACGTGAAACATTTATAAATTTGAAATATGTTTGTAATATACGAATATTTTCAATGAAATATGGAATTATAAGGATAGAGACGAATTGAAAATGATTAATCGAAAGGAATTAAAATTTATGAGGTTGCCGGAGAGAATAAAAAGATTATTTCAGTTTATGCCGCCCTCAGATGAGAGGCAGTTTATATTGAACGAGGAAAGCGACAATGTAGATTATGATGTACGGCAGGAGAAGGCTTCGGAGGGAACTCCGCTTGTCAGTACTGATATTGAAGAAAACGAGGCATATATAAGAAAGCGTTTTTCCGTACCGCTCAATAATGACTTTATAATAAGAAAGCTGAGACTGAGAAAAGGCAGGCGCGCTTTTATCGTTTTTATAGAAGGAATGGTCAGCACCGATAATGTAGACAGCAACGTTATAAGATCGCTGCAGGAGCTACCTTACTTTGCCGATGATGACATATATAAATACGAGGAGGAAATGTCGGAGCGGTTTATAAGCCATAATCAGGCGATGGTCACGGACAGCATGGACATAGTCGCCGAGGAGGTTAACTTCGGAGCGGCCGCCGTATTTGTCGACGGATTTGGAAAGGCGTTTTCGATAGATATAAGAAGCTGGGGTACGAGGAGCATAACAAAGCCGGAAAATGAGCAGAGCATTTACGGTCCGCAGGAGGCGTTTGCCGAAATGCTCAGAACAAATACGGCGCTTATCAGAAAAATAATCAAAACAGAAAAGCTGATAGCAGAAGGTGTGAAAATAGGAACTATCAGCAAAACACGTGGAGTACTTCTTTATATAAATGATATAGCAAATAAAAACATAGTAAACGAGGCTCGCAGACGTATAAAAAGTATAACGATGGATTATGTAATTTCGATTGACGAGGTCGAAATGATGATAGAGGAAAAGACCTTCGGGATAACCACTCAGATGCTAAAAACAGAGCGCCCTGACAGGGTGGCGAGAGCTCTTACTGAGGGCAAGGTCGCGCTTATTTTAAACGGAAGTCCGATGGCACTTGTGTTCCCGACATCAATATTTGAGCTAAGTCATGCCGCGTCGGATGATTATATGCGTGTGCCATATGCAAACATGTCAAGAATAATACGCCTTATAACGACATTTGCATCTATGCTGCTTCCGGGACTTTATCTTGCAACAACGCTGTATCATCAGGAGGTTATACCGACATATCTTCTTTATTCAATAAGTGCGTCAAGAGAAAACGTGCCGTTTCCATCGGTGATCGAGCTTATATTAATGGATATTTCATTTGAAATGATACGTGAGGCAGGTCTTAGAATGCCGGGACCTATAGGTTCCACGCTTGGAATAGTCGGCGGATTGATTCTTGGTCAGGCCGCAGTAAGCGCAAAAATTGTAAGCCCGATAATGATCATAGTAATTGCTCTTACAGGTATAGGCTCGTTTGCAACCCCGGATTATTCTCTAGGCTGGAGCTACAGGATACTTCGTATTATTTTTATTGCGATCGGCGCATTTTTCGGATTTTATGGTATTGCGGCAGGGATCGTTGTGTATAGTCTGTTGCTCGGCAGCAGCAGGAGCTTTGGGGTTCCGTTTATTGCACCTCTTCCGAAGGCTGAAAATAACAGTACCGATAGTTCTGTATTTGTAAATCCGATATGGAGAAGAGAAAGGAGACCGTCATTTTTAAAGACGCAGAATAAAGACGCTGAGCCTAAGATAAGCCGAAAATGGAAGCAAAAATAATAAATGTTTCACGTGAAACATAGGAGATTGTCATGAATTTAATAGGAAAGAAAGAATTCAGCAGTATGCTTATTACGCTAATGTCTGTAAAGCTGCTGCTGAGCTATCCTCTTAATCTTATAAAAAACAGCGGAAATGCAGCATGGATACAGATGATTTTTGTTACATTGATATGCCTGCTGATATTCAAGGTCACAACGATGCTCTATGAGAAAAAAATAAATATCATAGAGCTTGCAGGAATACACGGAAATAAGGCGGTGCGGATAATAGTAGGACTGCTGATCTTTATTGCGCTGTTTCTTAATATGGTTTCTGTAATGAGGATTTTTCCGGAAAGCGTAAAAATAGTACTTTTGCCGGATGTTGAAACAGACATAATAATAGGAGTATGTACTCTCACGGTATTTATAGGGGCAATGTTAGGGATAGAATCGGCGGTACGGATAAATTATATATTTCTTCCGATATGCGGGATACTGCTTGCTGCGTTTTTATTGCTCCTGCTGCCATATTACAAGATTGAAAATATTTTGCCGCTCTTTGGCAACGGCGGCACAAATATTTTTTTAAAAGGAATAAGCGGATTATCAGTTTTTTCGGATATTATAGTACTGAATATTCTGCTTGCCTATTCAAAGAACATAAGAGAGGCGCGTGACAGTGGCTACCGTGCAATCATAATAAGCGGAACAGTCGGAGTACTGACAACGCTTGTTTACGGATTGATCTATCCGTATCCGGTATCGAAAAACTTTGTCCTGCCGATCTATCAGATCACAAGAATGATAAATCTGAGCAGCTTCTTTAATAGGTTTGAGGCATTGTTTCAGTTTATATGGTCGATTCTTGTATTTCTTTACGGGACGATCTATGTATATATGCTGTGCTTTGTATGGCAGACGACATTCGGATTAAAATATATAAGACCACTTTTTTTACCGGTCGTGCTGCTTGTTTCGGCAGTGGCTCTTATTCCACAGTCCATAATGGATGCCAACAATATGGAGAGAGTCTTTGAAAACATAAGCTATCCGATAGCATTTTTGCTTCCTATTATAATAGGAGCGATTGATAAAAGAAAAGGAATAAAGGAAAATGAAAGCAGTTAAATTTATTGCCGCAGCGTTCTTGGCATGTCTTTTATGTTCCTGCGGCGGAAGTGAACCGAATGATATAGCGTTTGTCGTTGCACTTGGATTTGATAAAGGAACTCAAAGTGAGTATGAGATAACGATCCAGTTTGCAAAGGTCAATCAGATATCGGGAGGATCATCAGAGAACGGCGGAAAGGCAGGTCCGGAAATAATACAGAATGTTACGGTCGAAGCCCCGGATATGTATTCAGCGATAAATACGGCAAATCACATAGTCTCAAAAAAATTTTCACTTTCTCATGCAAAGCTAATAGTTTTTTCGAGGAGTCTCGCAGAGGAGGGCATAGGTAGTGTGGTCGATACTATAATAAGGAGTAATGAGATAAAACCGGATGTATACATGGCAGTTGCAAAGGACAGCGCAAAGGAATATCTGAGCGAGGTAAAACCGGTTGTTGAAGTCAACCCGGCCAAATATTATCAGCTTGTTTATGGTGAAAATGAATCGGGAGGTATTCCGAAGACAAATCTTTTGAATTTCTATTTTGATAAGGAAGCAGAGAAAAAAAGCAGCGTTGTTCCTCTTGCGGGAGTGACCCAAGCCCAAAGCGGCGGAGAGGATGGAACCGAAAAAAGCACGGAAAACAATGCTAATCAAAATGCTCCTGTAAATGAGGAAGGCTTTGAATATAAAGTAAAAAACTACACGGCGGGAGAGGTTGCCGTAAACGGCGAAAATAAAAGTGAGGCAATGGGAATGGCCGTTTTCAGCGGTGATAAAATGATAGGAACTCTTGGCTCGGTAGATGGAGAACTGTATAATCTGCTTTCGGGGACACTAAAAAGAAGCTATATAAGCTTTAGGAACAGAGATAATGACACTCCAGTAATTGTAAAAATATTCCAATATAAAAAGCCGGATTATAATATCGATATAGAGAACAAAACGATAGACATAAAGCTTTTTCTTGAATCGGATCTATATTCAAGACCTCAGGAAAACTACGATGTAGATCATCTTGAGGAGGACATTACGAACGATATAAATTCATCTGCCGAGAATTTTATAAAAAAAGTGCGTGATGAAATGGGATGTGACATTCTTGGTATAGAAAAAAAGCTCGGATATAAATTCCTGACAAATGAAAGTCTTGCGGAATATGACTTTAAAAGTGATTTCAAAAATTATGAAATACGCGTTGATGCGAAATTTGAGATAAGAAGGATAGGAATGAAGACATAATGTTTAGATTTATAGTTTCAAATCTGATAATGTTTTTTTGTGTTGTGAGAATGATCTCGTATATGATTTTCACAATAAAGGAAAAAAATATAGCCGGCGGTGTGTCGCTGTTTGTGTTAACAGTTGCTGCGACATTTATTAATTACTATATATATAGGTAGAAAGAGGCGTCTGCGGCGCCTCTTTATGACATTTTATTTTTTAGTATCCTCTTCATTTCCTTTGCTTCGTTTTTTGATATATCGCGTATATTGAGAAGCGCAAGGAAGAAACGCACTGCGGAACCCTCAAAATAATTTTCGAGTATCGTACGCATTTCAATCTCGGATGCGCGTCTTTTTGAAAGAGAAGCGGTGCATATGTAGCCGGGATCCATGCGCGTTATAAGCTTTTTCTGAACACAGCGGTTTATTACCGTATATGTTGTGTTTTTGTTCCAGCCTATGTCATCGGCAAGAACATGTGCTATATCGGCTGCTTTCATACGGCCATTTTCCCAAAGCACATTAAGGACCTTAAGCTCGGAGTCATAAATTTTCTGCATAGTATCCTCCCCTTTTTAGCTGTTAAAATAATTGTAAACAAGCTGAGAAATATCCTGCACGCCAGAGATCGCCTCGCTGTTGTCATAAGCGTCGTTGCTCATTATGCAGATTATATAGTCGCAGTTAGGACTGTAGATGATAGCAGCATCGTTTTCAACGCCTGTCATTTCACCGGTTTTGTTTGCAATGACCGTTCCCTCAGGAAGCAGCTGCGGGATCTTGTAGCGTGTTTGTTGGTTTTTGAGATATTCAAGCATTTCGGCACTGTTCTCTGGACCGCACAGCTCTCCGTTATAGATCAGCTCAAGCAGATGTCCGCAGTCGCGCGGCGAGGTATAATTTCTGCCGCGATATTCTATCGTGGAATTTGCACGGTTGTCCTGAAGGTCAGTATTTTGGACAGTATAGGTACAGTCAATGCTTCGAGTATGTACATTTTCAAGGTCAAAGCCAGCAAGCATGTCTCCGTTTCCGAGAATTTCGCACAGCTCGTTTGCCGCGTCGTTGCTGCTTTCGGTAATCATTGTTTCAAGCAACTCCGACATATGCTCGTCCTTTGTTATCGTTCCTGCCTCAATTTCATTGTATACGGCAGCCATTATGAACAGCTTTATGAGGCTTGCCGAATACATCTCGTGCTCATTGATCATCATGTATTCGTTTGTTTCGAGATTTTTAATGTAAACTCCCCATTCTCCTCCCAATCTCGAAACAAGCTCCTCTATTTGGCTTTTCAGATTCTCAAGACCTTCCTTTTCGGGTGGCTTCGGTGTTGGAGTCGGTACAGCAGTTGGAGAAGGAGAGGGCGTAGCAGTGGGCGCGGCAGTCGACACAGGTGCCAGCGTCATGACAATTTCCGGGAGATTTGCAAAGCATGAATAAAGCGAGAAAATCAAGACTATGGAGATAGTCCGAAAAATAAACATATCAGCCTCCTGTTCCCCGCCATGAGGCGGTGGTTACATGCACATAAGAACGGATTTAACATGGTTGCTTTTGTGTATGGTATATTGCCTGAAGGTTTGAGCCGGGCGATATGGCCTATATATTCTTATAATAAATGACAGCAAGTCCTTTAAGTAGCAGCTCGTCGTCAAGTATTATTTTTCTTTTGCAGTAGGGTATAACAGTGCCGGCAAGACCGCCTGTTGCAATTACAGTAAGCGGCTGACCCATTTCTTCCTCAAGCTTTTCTATCATACCGTCTATGCTGGCGGCAGTTGAAAAGATTATGCCGCTTTTCATAGAGTCTACTGTATTTTTTCCTATTATGTTTTTTGGAGCTTCAAGGCTTATCTTCGGCAACTGTGACGTTCCGCCAACAAGCGAATTGAGCGAGACCTCGATTCCCGGCATTATAACTGTGCCGAGATAGCTTTTCGAACTGTCGACTACTGAAATAGTCGTAGCAGTGCCCATATCAAAGATCGCCGCCGGAAGCGGATATTCATTTATACATGCAACTGCATCAACAACAAGATCGGCGCCAAGTTGAGCCGGGTTGTCAGTCAGTATCGACAGACCGGTTTTTATGCCCGGCCCGATGACGAGTATCCTGCTGTCCGAAAGCTTGCCCATCGCTTGCTTTATGACATTCGTCAGCGATGGAACGACTGATGAGATGATGCCGCCGTCAAGCTCCTTCGGCGTTATCGAATATATCTCAAGAACGTTTTTGAAAAGTATCGCGTATTCAAGCTCCGTTGCTTTATGGTCGGTCGAAAGCCGTTCAGTGAATTTTATATTATGTCCTTCAAAGCATCCTATAACTATATTTGTATTACCAATATCAATTGCTAAGATCATATTTCTCTCCTGTGGACTATTATAGCAGCAGAAGATATTTTGAGACTTGTTCAAAGATCATTACTACTATAATAGTCTGTCTGTAAAAATTTTTGGTACAGTTATTCCATATCGGAAAGCCGCCCGTGTTTTTCGTAATTTGTTATTCTTTGAATATTATTGTCATCGTCAAGAAACAGTACAGTCGGACGGTTTGTGGTAGCTTCCTCCGGCGACATATCTGCATACGCCATTATTATTATTTTATCACCCTTCTGGACACACCTTGCTGCTGCACCGTTAAGGCAGATTATTCCGCTGCCGGGTTCGCCGCTTATTGTATATGTTTCAAAACGGCTGCCGTTATTTATGTCAACGATCTGGACCTTCTGATATTCAAGTATCCCTGCCTTATCAAGCAACTCGCGGTCAACGGTTATACTACCGATATAGTCAAGCTCCGACTGCGTAACAGTGGCGCGGTGAATCTTCGCTTTTAAAACCGATATTGTCATTGCTTACGCCTCCTTAAAAGAAAAGTTGTCGATAAGCCTTGTTTTTCCTATATATACCGCCATTGCGCACAGTACAGGTCTGTCGATCTTATTGACTGGCTGCATTGTTTCCGAGTCGACTATTTTTACGTAATCTATTTTTGCAAGCGGCTCTGTCTCTATATTTGTTGTCATAGCATTTATAATAGCTCCAGTGTTTCTTTCGCCGTTGCTGATAAGCTCTTTTCCAAGCTTAAGAGTTTTTGACAGTATAAGTGCTGCTTGCCGCTCTTCGCTGCTGAGATACGTATTGCGGGATGATTTTGCAAGCCCGTCAGTCTCTCTTACTATCGGGCAGCCGACAACTTTTATGTCCATATTAAGATCGCGCACCATATGCTTTATGACCGCAAGCTGCTGTGCGTCCTTTTCGCCGAAGTAGGCGTTGTCGGGCGTTACAATGTTAAACAGCTTTGTAACGACGGTGCACACACCGCGGAAATGTATGGGACGCGAAAGCCCGCATAGCTCCTCGGTAAGAACGCTCATATCAACATAGGTAGAAAAGCCGTCCTTGTACATCTCCGAGGGGTCGGGATTAAATATGAGGTCTGCGCCGTGATCACGGCAGAGCGCACTGTCGTGATCTATATCCCGCGGATAGCTTTCAAGATCCTCGGTAGGGGCAAACTGTATCGGATTTACAAATACCGAAACGACTGTCTTGTTATTGTTTTTCACAGATTCATCGATAAGGCTCGTGTGCCCCTCGTGGAGATAGCCCATTGTCGGGACTAATCCTATAGTCTGACCATCTGCTTTCCATTGCTTTATAATATCTCTTACTTCTTTTATTGTCTTTACAAGTTTCATGTCAATATCCTGCCTTTCCGAATTATCAATAGAGCTTTTCGATAACTTCGTCGGAAATCGCAAAGGTGTGCGATTCCTCTGGGAATGCTCCGCTTTTCACATCGTTTATATATGATGTGAACGCTCCCTTCATCATCTCACCTATGTCGGCATATTTCTTTACAAATTTAGGGGTGAAGTCGGAAAACATCCCGAGCATGTCCTGATAAACGAGTACCTGGCCGTCGCAGCCTGCACCTGCACCTATACCGATAGTTGGGATAGAGAGCTCCCTTGTGATGATCTCCGCAAGCTTTGCAGGAACACACTCAAGAACTACCATAAACGCACCGGCTGCTTCGATTTTTTTTGCGTCCTCTATGAGCTCGCGAGCTCTTGCCTCGTCCTTGCCCTGGACTTTAAAGCCGCCGAAGGCGTTGACCGACTGCGGAGTAAGTCCGAGATGTGCAACAACGGGGATAGACGCCTTTACGATCGCTTCGATCCTGTCGCAGACGGCTGCGCCGCCCTCAAGCTTGACGGCATATGCGCCGCCCTCCTGAACAAGGCGTCCTGCGTTTTTGACTGCGTCGTATACGGAAGTCTGGTATGACATGAATGGCATATCGGCTATTACCATAGCATTTTTTGCTCCGCGCGTCACAGCCTTTGTATGATGGAGCATATCCTCCATTGTGACCGGAAGTGTGGAATCATAGCCGAGCATGACCATGCCGAGAGAATCGCCTACGAGTATACAATTTATTCCCGACTCGTCCATGAGCTTTGCCGTGGAGTAATCGTAAGCCGTAAGCATCGTTATCCTGTCGCCCTTTTGCTTCTGGGCGAGGATGGTTGCAGTTGTGTTTTTCATTTTTTATTCCTCCTGTTATCATTCTCAATAAAGCTGAGATACAATACATAGCTTTATTATATCATGTTTTGTACAGCAATTCAAGATATAATTTTACTGGTAACGTTCTCGGAAGCATATTGACAAATCTGATAAAGATATATAACAATATGCTGAAAGCGCGGAAGCGGCACAGCAGCTGTCCAGACACTTCCATAAAGAGAGTACGGTGATACTATGGACATGATAATAGTATTATTGGTTATAATATTATTGCTTGTTATAGAGATAAAAAATAACCGCCTGCGCTGCAACGTAGAGTGGTTAAGTAAAATTTAATTTCTACTGACCTTATGAGGGAACGGGTGTGTGGTCCGTTTCCGTGTAAGTACATTATATCACAAAAAGTCATGATGCCAAAAATTTTGATGTATCGTTATTCAAAAAGTCCCCATCTGTGAATTTTAGCAGGAAATCGATAAAATTTAATTAAAATACGACATGTTTTTTAATATTTTATATTGCAATCGAGCAAAAAATATTATATAATTATAATCCAAAAGCACGGCGCCGGATGTATTATCAACAAGGACGGGCAGGATTCTGAAATGAGGGATGCATGTGTTTTTGGAATGCTTTGAGTATTTTATATGCTCTCTGCATAAAAAAACTCCGGCATACCGGAGAAATACATAAAGGAGGAATGGCGTTGGAAATTGACGCCGTCCCGAATGTGAGCGATGAGGCAAAGCGTCTGCTTGCAAAACTCAGACTGCCGGTGCATATGAAGGGATACTGCTATCTCTGCACCGTTGTTGAGTTGGCTGTCTGCCGGATGACAAGCATAGGAGTAAAGGCGCGTGTTCTATACTCCGAAGCTGCACGCATACACGGAACTACCGAAGCGTGTGTGGAGCGGGATATACGCTATTGCATTGAGGAGGCATGGAGAACAGCCGATTCTGAGACGCTTCATAATTTGTTTGGTATCCGCGGTCCGGACAGAAGACCAACCAATATGGAGTTCATATACGGAGCCGCAAATATGATCATCCTTAAAAGAACTGCAAAACAGTGCTGACAGAAAATCGTTGGATGACGGAAGCAGTCAGAAAAACAGCCGGAGCAGATGATTGCTCCGGCTGTTTAAGTATGAATGGTATCAGCTTTAGAATTTGTACGAATGGAGTGCTTTTATCCAATAGGGATCAAAGTGATCTACTATCTCGCTCCTGCCAGTATCCATTTCTTTTATTTTTGCCATATCTTCGTCTGAAAGAGTGAAGTCAAAAACATCAAAATTCTGCTGCATTCTGTTCTCGTGGACTGTTTTCGGGATAACTACGACTCCACGCTGAATATTCCAGCGCAGTGCTGTCTGAGCAGCAGTTTTGTTGTATTTTGCACCAATTTCCGTCAATATTGGGTTATTGAAGAAATCGCTTTTGCCCTCGTTGAACGGAGCCCATGCCTCGGGAACTACACCGTATTCCTTCATTATATTAAGGTTCAGCTGCTGCTGGAAGAATGGATGCATTTCTATCTGATTTACCATCGGCTTTATTTCAAAGGTCTCGCAAAGGTCCGCAAGCACATGCGGATAACAATTTGCCATGCCTATAGCTCTTATTTTACCTTCTTTATAAAGTTTTTCAAGCGCTCTCCATGCGCCGATGTAATCGCCAAGAGGCTGATGCAGGAGCATAAGGTCAACATAATCCGTCGAAAGCAGCTCAAGAGAACGCATTACTGCCTTCTGAGTGCCATCAAAAGAAAAATCCTGAAGCCATATCTTGCTTGTGATAAAGACCTCTTCTCTTGGTATGCCGCTTTCCTTTACGGCATCTCCGACAGCCCTTTCATTCATATAGCTCTGCGCCGTATCGATAAGCCTATAGCCTGTTTTTAAAGCGGAAAGCACGGCCTTTTTCGCAGCTTCATGATCAGGTATCTGAAATACGCCGAAGCCGAGCTGCGGTATCTTAACGCCGTTATAAAGTTCAAGGTGTTCCATAAATCTGTCCCTCCCCAATTTAGTCGTGTATCTTATAATTTGCAAGCAGCATCTCACCCACGCCCTCGGCATTCGGATCGTGTGTGCCCTTGCCGGTGTCGAGCGCACGGAGTGCATCCATCTCCTCGTCAGTGAGCGAAAAATCGAATATATCGATATTGCTCTTTATTCTTTCGGGATGCGTCGATTTCGGCAGCACGATAATCCCATCCTGCACCTCGTATCTGAGTATGACCTGTCCGGCATTTTTATTATACCTTGCGGCGATCTCTTTTATGACAGGCTCTGCAAGCAGCTTTTTGCTGCCCTGCCCGAGAGGACCCCATGCCTCGAGCTTAACGCCGCATTTGTCTGTTATCTCCCTAAGCGGTCTCTGACGGAAATACGGGTTGCACTCTACCTGATTGACCGCAGGCATTGTATCGAACTGCGGAACGAATTTATTCCATATCTCAGGCGTCATATTGCTTACGCCTATCGACCTAAGCTTTCCTGAATTTTTTGCTTCCTCGAGCGCTCTCCATGCTCCCGGTACGTCGCCGTACGGCTGATGGATAAGATAAAGATCGATGTAGTCTGTGCCGAGCTTTTGAAGAGATGTATCTATCCCCTTCCGCGCCGCTTCAAGACCATGGTCCTGAAGCCACAGCTTGCTTGTGATAAAGATTTCATCACGCGATATACCGCTGTCCTTTACTGCCTTTCCTACTTCTTCCTCGTTAAAGTATGCAGCCGCCGTATCGATGTGCCTGTAGCCGGCCTTCAGAGCCTCGAGCACCGCTTTGTAAGTCGAGCCATCGTTCGGTATCATAAATACACCGAAGCCGACTGCCGGTATATAATTTCCGTCGTTCAATAAAATCTTTTCCATAATAATATCAGATCCTTTCATATTAAATAGTGACTGAGATATGAATGTAAATATAATGTACAAAATTCCTGTGTGCGTTCCTTAAGGCTGTAGGCACCGTTACTCATGCACCAGCAGAGCAGCTGTCCGTACAACAGGTCGATAAGAGTGTGTGCAATGATCCCGGTCGGAGCATCCGATTTTAATTCTCCCCTTTTAATACCTGATTCCGTAAGCGCCTCCATTGCTTCCAAGTCTGCCTTGAGCTTGCTTCGATCCGCGCCGCCTTCGATAAGCTCGGGATTCACAACGTTCCGTATCCACTCCTGAGCAAGCTTTACTCCGCTGTCTTCGATATATCCGGAAAAATTGACCATGTAGTTCTCGAGCCGCTCCGAAAAGCTGCCCTCAAACGTCTCGGCTTTCTTTAAAATTTCGGCAAAAACATCCCGGCTCAGCTCAAAAACGATGTCCTCCTTGCGCTTGAAATAGGTGTAGAACGTTCCCTTTGAAACTCCGCACGCTTCTGTTATCTCTTCTACCGATGTGTTGACAAGACCTTTTTCGCCAATCACCTTCTTGGCCGCGGCGATAAGCTTCCGCCTCGTTTCGGCCGCGGCAAGCTGCCTGTTCGTCATTATCAGCCCTCCTCTCTTGATAATTTCATTATATCACAGTCATTGACCGAAAGTCAATAGAGTTTTTAAAAATTTTAACACATTTTTTCGAGGGATTTCAAGAAAATTCGGCCTGTTCAGATATTTTTTTTATTTTATTGAAAAATACTCTTTATTTTTTCGGGAATATGGAGTATAATATAATAGAAGTATTATACGTAAGCGCAGGATTAGGCGCTTTACATACAATGGAGGACGCGCAATGAATAAGGTCACACTAACAATCAATTCACGTCAGTACAACGTGATCGCTGAGGAAAGCGAGGAATATATCAAGGCTCTCGGCGACCATATAAATGAAAAGATAGACAAGGTCCTCGAGAGCGGCACAAACGTCATGGGCGAAAGACCGCTGGTCCTTGCCGCGCTCAACATCTGTGACGAATATTTTAAGGTAAACGAAGCCGGATATACGGTAAACGAGCAGCTAAAGACATGCACTATGAAGCTCAATGCGCAGCTTGATGAAAACAAGCGGCTAAAGGAGCAGAACGAGAGCCTTAAGACGGAGCTTGAAGAGGTAAAGAGTGGTCAGCTGACTATCGAGGAATCGGAAAAGCTTGCAAAGGCGGACGAAACGAGCAAGCTGCTTGACGATGCGAATGAGCAGATAAAGTTCCTTGAGGGGCAGATAAAGCTCATGGAGGACAAGCAGAAGGAAATGAAGCAGGAATTTGCGGCTAGGGAAAAAGAAATTCTTGACCTCATAGATAAGCAATGATGCGCGTTCCTGAACTGCTGGCACCTGCGGGCGGCGCGGCGCAGCTGAAAGCCGCTGTGCAGTCTGGCGCCGACGCCGTTTATATGGGAGGCTATGCGTTTAACGCAAGGCGCTCTGCAAGGAATTTTTCGCAGGACGAGATGCGGGAGATGATAGATTACTGCCGCCTTTACGGGGTAAAGACGCATATCGCCGTGAATACGCTCATAAAGGAGCGCGAGCTTGATGAGCTGCTTGAATATGTACGCAGCCTTAACGATATGGGAGCGGATGCGCTTATCGTTCAGGACATAGGCGCAGCCGGAATGATACGGAGGGCGTGCCCCGATATGGAGCTCCATGCGAGTACTCAGATGACCGTAACGTCGCTTGAGGGCGTGAGGTATCTCGAGGAAATGGGATTTGACAGGGTGGTGCTTGCACGGGAGCTTTCGCGAGATGAGATAGCTCATATATGCCGTAATGCAAAGGCAGATATAGAGGTGTTTGTCCATGGAGCGATATGCCAGTGCTATTCGGGTCAGTGCCTGATGTCGAGTATTTTGGGCGGAAGGAGCGGCAACAGGGGACGCTGTGCTCAGCCGTGCCGTTTGAGGTATACGCTCGTCGGAGACGGAAAGCCGAAAAGCGGTTTTCTTTTGAGTCCCAAGGATTTGTCGCTTATAAACGAGCTCTCGGAGCTTAGGAAGATAGGCGTTGCGTCGCTAAAGATCGAGGGCAGGTTGAAGCGTCCCGAATATGTTAGCGCCGTTACGGGGATGTACAGAAAATATCTTGACTTCCCCTCCAAGGTAACCGAAGAGGATATGCGTGAGCTTGAAAACGCGTTTTCAAGAAGCGGCTTTACCGACGGATATTTTAGTGGAAGGACGGGCGCGGGAATGATGAGCTCGTCAGATTCGTCCGGTACCGAAAAAGCATTTTCGTCCGAGGCTTTGGCGCGTGCCGCTGAAAATGCCGATCTCAGAAAGATACCCGTAGATATTGCCGCATATATATCGGTAGGAGAACCGGTGCGGGTGACGATAGACGACGATGAAGATAATGTCGGCTGCGGAGAGGGAAATCTTTTGGCGGAGACGGCAAAAACGCGTCCGCTTTCGGAGGAAAGAGTAAGGGAACAGCTTTTGAAGCTCGGCGGGACGCCGTTTGCGGCGCAGAGCACCGAGGTGTTCAAGGACAGAGCGGCAGCCGTTCCGATAAAGGAGATAAATTCCGCAAGGCGTGCGGCGGCAGAGGAGCTTATCCGGCAGAGGATATCGTTTCCGAAGCGCAGGCAGTGCGGATTTGAATTCAAAAGGATAAAAAGAGATAAGAGGATGCCGGAGCTTTCGGCGTCGGTGAGGACTGCCGCACAGGCGAGAGCTGCGGCGCAGGCCGGAATAAAAACGATATATGCTCCGCCGGAGCTTGCCGGTGAGCTTGCTGCCGAGGGTATAGACATCATAGCCGATACAGGCGCGGTGTCCCAGCCCATAGATACGGAATGCGGGAGCGCTCTCGTTTCGGCAAACGCTGCGGCGTATTACTACCGAAAAAGGGGAAAGCGGCTTTACGGCGATTTCAGGCTGAATATATATAATTCGCTCTCGCTTGAGCATTACGCGTATCTTGAGACGGTGACGCTTTCGCCGGAGCTTAACGCCGCAGAGGCGGCGGAGCTGCTAAGGGGCAGCAATGTACGGGCGGAGCTTATAGGCTATGGTAGGCTGCCGCTGATGATAATGAAGAACTGTCCAGTAAAGGCCGCCGGGCGCTGCTGCGGAAGAGGTGCGGAGCATAGATTAAGGGACAGAAAAAACGAGGAATTTCCGCTGCTCTGCGGAAGGGACTGTATATGTGAGCTTATAAATTCAAAGCCGCTGTTTATGGCGGACAAACCGGAAGGGCTGCTTAAGCCCGGAGCGGATCTGATACGGCTTGCGTTTACAATAGAAATGCCGGAGGAATGCGCCGTCATCATAAGGGAATACAAAAAGGCTTTAAAAGATGAGAGAGCGGACAATCCGTTCGGAGAAAACGGGTTTACGAGAGGGCATTTCTTCAGAGGAGTAGAATAATTGCGGAGGATTTTAATGAAGGAGCATATTATCCTTGCCTCGGCGTCGCCGAGGAGGAGGGAGCTTTTGAGCTCGATGGGACTTGAATACAAAGTTGTCGTATCCGACGCGGACGAGTCCGCCGTGAGCGCGGAGGGCGTTTCGCCGGATATTTACGTTCAGGAGCTGGCGCTGATAAAGGCTGCGGCGGCTGCAAAGCAGGTAATGAAGGACAGGAAGGCCGTCATTATATCTGCCGATACGATAGTCGTAAACGGCGGAAAGATACTCGGGAAGCCTGCGGATGCGCAGGAAGCGTTTGATATGCTTTCAGCGCTTTCTGGACATGGACACAAGGTCTATACCGGCTGCTGTGTCATGCGCATACGTGACGGAAAGACGGTATGCAGGAGCATTGCGACCGACGTTTATTTCAAGGAGCTTTCCGAGGATAAGATATGGAGATATATAGCCACCGGAGAGCCGGCCGATAAGGCAGGCGCCTATGGGATACAAGGGCTGGGCGGAATGCTCGTGGAGAGGATAGACGGCGATTACCAGAACGTCGTCGGGCTCAGTGTTTCGGCGCTTGCAGACACACTTGAAAAAGATTTTGATATATATATTTTTTAAATACAGGACAAAGGGGTAAATTGACATGGGTATATTTTCAAAGGACGTAGGAATAGATCTCGGCACGGCGAACACGCTGGTGTACGTTCAGGGCAGAGGCATAGTCGTAAGAGAGCCGTCCGTAGTCGCCATAGACAAGTATGAGGGAAAGGTCCTTGCCGTCGGTAACGAGGCAAATGAGATGATAGGCAGAACACCGGAGAACATCATTGCCGTAAGACCGTTAAAAGACGGCGTTATCGCCGATTTTGACATAACTCAGGCAATGATAAGAAAATTCATCAGACAGGCGAATATAAGCAGCATCTTCAAGCCGAGGGTAATAGTATGTGTTCCGTCGGGCGTTACGGAGGTCGAGCGCAGAGCCGTTGAGGAAACTGTCATGCAGGCGGGAGCAAAGGAGGTCGTGCTCATGGAGGAGCCTATGGCGGCTGCCATAGGCGCAGGGCTGCCTGTTTCAGGAGCAACTGGTAGCATGGTTGTAGATATAGGCGGCGGAACGACGGAGGTCGCTGTTATCTCGCTCGGAGGGATAGTCGCCTCAAGGTCCATAAGGATAGCCGGAGACGCTCTGAACAGCGCTATAATAAATTACCTCAAAAAAGAACATTCGATAAATATAGGCGATAAGATGGCTGAGGAGATAAAAAAGACCATCGGCTCGGCGTATGAGGATAACGAGGAGGGACTGTTTGACGTAAAGGGACGCGACGTTTCGACGGGACTTCCAAAAACGGCTCAGATAAGGGAATCGGAGATCCGCGAGGCGATGAGTGAGAACCTTGAGGAGATGCTCGAGGCTGTGAAGCTTACGCTTGAGAATACGCCGCCGGAGCTTGCGGCGGACATAATGGACAGAGGGATAATGCTCACTGGCGGCGGGGCGCTGATCAAGGGCATCGACCGTTTTATAACCGAAGGAACTAAGATCCCTGCGCATGTTGCCGAGTATCCTCTCGACTGCGTTGCCGTCGGAACGGGAAAATCGCTCGAAAATATAAGAGAGCTTATAGCCAATAAAAAGTGAGGAAGCAGCAAATGTCATTTTTTAAGAAAAAAGCGGGAGTTACCGTCATAGTCGTTGCGGTCATAGCCGCACTTTTGACGGTCATTACTCATTTTACCGGAGAAAATCCCGTGTCGAATGCCGTCAGAGCAGTGTTTGCGCCGTTTCGGAGCGGGATCGCGGCCGTTTCCGGAGCGGTGAGCGAAAGAATTAATTTTATACGTGAGGCAGGCGCATACAAGGAACAGAACGAGCAGCTTGTAAACGAGATAATAGAGCTTAAGAAGCAGAATAAGGAAACGGCTGTGTACCGTGAGGAAAACGAAAGGCTCAATGCGCTGCTTGAGCTGAAAAATTCAATACAGGGATATTCGACGGTGGCGGCGTCGGTGATAGGCTATTCGTCAAATCACTGGTACGACAGTATCGAGATCAACAAGGGTACGCTTGCCGGAATTAATACAGGGAATACGGTGATAGCTGCCGACGGGATAGTCGGGATCGTTACGGATGCGGGACCGAACTGGGCAGTTGTAAATACGGTAATAAATCCAGAAAGCGCAACGGGGATAGCTGTGGCGCGGACGGGCGACATAGGAGTTATAGAAGGCGACGCCGAGCTGTGCTATGATTCACTCTGCAAGCTTACGTTTGTGGATAAAGGCGCGAACATAATAGTGGGAGATATTCTTGTGACCTCGGGAACGGGAGGTATATATCCGCCTGGCCTTAACGTCGGCACGATACGCGATATCTCGGCGGATAACATGGGCACAATCAATTATGCTTCTGTTGAGCCGATGGTGGATTTTAAGAACCTGCACGAGGTCCTTGTTATAAATGGAGTTCAATGATGAAGAAAATAAAGCTTATTATATGGATCGCAGTGCTGGTACTGCTCGAGTCTATGGGCTATGCGCGAATATTCGGAGCCGTCCCCGCGCTTACGTTTGCGTTTTTGGTTTGCGTTGCGCTCAATGATGACGATTT
Organism: uncultured Clostridia bacterium; assembly: GCA_944390955.1. Taxonomy (GTDB): domain Bacteria; phylum Bacillota; class Clostridia; order UBA1381; family UBA1381; genus Ornithomonoglobus_A. The sequence goes on from CALXRY010000176.1 coordinate 83,377, forward strand.
TTACACCGCGGCCGTAACGGGCGGGATATGCGGTATGCTTGCAGGGTCATTGCTCGGGCGAAGCTTCAGCTTTATATTTATATTTTACACGATTTCGGCAGCGGCGGTCTATACATTCAGAAAAAAGCCGAGGTATACCCATGCTATATTCAAGGCGGTATTCTGGTGCGGGCTGCTCACGGCGGTAATGGAGCTGGCGCTTTTTGCTCTCGAAACGGGGAGCATAAGCCTGTTCGCACTGTATTCGATAGCTCTGCCGTCAGTGCTGTACAACATAGCCGCGGCGCTTGTTATATACCCGCTGATAATGAGAACGGTCTACAATGAGGAAAAGCAAAGAAAGCTGATCACATAACAGTGCGGGACGGCAAAATATTATATAATGGGAGTGAAACAGATGCCCAAAGCAAGGATCGTGATCTTAAAGGTCATAATGGTGATAATGCTTGCGGCGATAGCGTGGAAGCTGTTTGACCTGCAGATAATAAAAGGCGACCAATATCTTGAGGTCGCTACGGAAAGGCTTACCACGAACGTGACAGAGAAGGCTCCGCGCGGCGAGATACTTGACCGGTACGGAGTGCCGCTGGTTACGAACAAGGTCGGCTACAGTGTTGTGCTGCAGCAGGCCGGTCAGAGCGACGAGGAGCTTAACGCCGTGATAAAGCGGCTCATAGATGTGCTGTATTCGGAAGGCTGCGCCTATAACGACACGCTGCCGATAACGTATGAGCCGTATGAGTTCAGCTTTACCGATGAGGACGGCGACGGCTCAACGGAAAACGAAAAGGCGGCATGGTTCGATAATAACGAGTATACGGACGATGAGATAACGAGAGACATGAGCGCGGCGGATGTCGTGAATGCGTATAAGCAGATATACGAAGTGTCCGATATATACGATGAAGCTGATGCACGGCGCATAGACGGCATACGCTATGAGGCGGAGGAACGCGGATTTTCGCAGATATCGCCGTTTGTGCTTGCCGATGATGTGAACGTGAATGTCGTTGCAAAAATAAAGGAGCACAGCAATGACTTCAAGGGCGTGAGCATATCGAATACGTATATGCGTGAATACGAAAAGCCCGGTCTCGCAACGCACATACTCGGGCGTATCGGCAGGATAAGTCAGGAGGAATACAATGAGCTTTCCGATGAGGGGTACGGACTTAACGATACTATAGGAAAGCAGGGAATAGAAAAATGGGGTGAGCAGTATCTCAGAGGAGTTGACGGTACGTCAGGAACAGTTAAGCGCGTCGGCGATGACGAGGTCTCGGTTGCTGACGGCATAGACCCTATACCCGGCAACAGCATAACATTGACGATAGATTCAAGGCTACAGGAGGTTGCGGAGCAGTCGCTCGGCACAAACATAGAGGCCATAAGAAACAGCGGCGGCAGAGCGGATAAGGACGGCGGCGACTGCGACGCCGGAGCGGCTGTTGTTATTGACATAAAAACAGGTGATACCCTTGCTCTTGCGTCGTATCCGAGCTATGATATGTCGCGCTTTGATGAGGACTATCAGAGCTTGCTTGAGAATACTGCCCAGCCGATGTGGAACAGAGCGGTAAGCGGACTGTACAGCCCGGGCTCTACTTTTAAGCCGCTCGTTGCGATCGCGGCGATGGAGTCTGGAAATCTCAGCCCGAACGAGATCATCGTTGATGAGGGCATATATACGGTCTACGAGGACTATCAGCCTACCTGCTGGATATGGTCGGAGAGCAATATGACCCAGACGCACGGTCCGCTTGATGTTTCGGGAGCGATAGAAAATTCGTGCAACTATTTCTTCTATGAGGTAGGAAACAGAATGGGGATAAGCGTCATTGACGAATACGCCGCAATGTTCGGACTCGGAGAATATACGGGCATAGAGCTGGGTGAGGAATCGAAGGGCGCCGCGGCAAGTCCCGAATATAAAAAATCTATAATAAAGAACGTAACGAGTCAGGACTGGTACGACGGAGATACTCTGCAGGCGGCGATAGGACAGTCCTATAGCTTGTTCACGCCGGTTCAGCTTGCAAATTATGCGGCGACCATCGCCAACGGCGGAACACACTACAAGGTAAATCTTGTAAAAAACATACGCTCGTCCGTGGACGGCAGCCTTATAAAAGAAACAGTCCCCGAGGTGCGGGATTCGATCGAGCTTGATGCTGATGTCATCACAGCCGTAAAGAACGGAATGCGGCGGGTTGTCGACGAGGGAAGCGCGTCGGCAGTATTTACCGATTACGCTATTCCGATAGGCGGAAAAACAGGTACCGCGCAGGTCGGAGAAGGTTCAAACAACGCTGTGTTCATAGCGTATGCACCGTTTGACGATCCACAGATAGCTGTTTCCGTAGTGTTGGAGCACGGCGTAAGAGGCGCAAACGCGGCAAATGTTGCAAGAGATATTTTCGACTGCTACTTCGGAAACACCGGAGCGCTTGCTCAGGTTCAGGCGACAGCGCAGCCGGAGGGAACGCCGCAGCCTACACAGGAGGTACAGGACAGTGAGCTGCTGCCGTAAAGGCATTGCAAAAAGGAGGTATCCTATGGTATGGACGAGATCATAAAGCTTAAGGGCGCGGGCGACGGAGTAAAGATATATATTTCCGCCGGACACGGAATATCCGAGATAACGCGCGCCCTGTACAGCAAGCTTGATGAATACCGGAAATTTTTCGGCAGCGGAAAATGCAATATATATTTCATAGGCGACAATATCTCCGATACGGACAAGCTGCGGCTCGAGGCCGTCTCGAGGACTATGCTTCCTGAAGCAACGATAAATTACGGCGAAAAGAAATTTCTAAAAAAAATAGAAAAGCTCATGGAGCGGGAAAGAGATAAGGAGCCCCGGGAGCCGCGCCCCTATGTCCCTACGATGGAGGAGGTCATAGCGACAAACTTCAAGCATAACAGGGCGCGGTTCTTTGAGGGGGTAGTAAAGCCCGGAAAGCGCGTTGAGTCGGATGCTCATATGGTGCTTGTCGGCGATGTTATGGAAGGCGGCGAGGTTTGCGCGTCCGGGAATATCGTGATATTCGGCAGGCTGATGGGCAACGCTATAGCCGGAGCAGGGGGCAGCCGTGATGCATACATACTTGCGCTTGACTTTATGCCGCGCAATATCGCGATAGCTGATGTACGGCAGGGGGATATGGAGCCCGGTCCGGGCGGCGCAAAAAAAGCAAAATTAATAAATAATGAAATTTTTGTTGAGGAATTTTTGTTGAATATATAGACAAAATCAAAAGTTTGTGGTATAATAAACATACTGGGCATTTTGAAGAGAATTAAAAAAGTTTTTGACAAGGCGGAGTCTTTAGCACAGGGGCAAGCTTTTTTGATATTGGGAAATTACAGCTAAAGCACAGTAATTTTCTGACACACAAAACATACAGTGAAAGGTATTTTATAGAAAAGGTAATTTTCATGGGAAAGGTCATCATGGTCGCATCCGGAAAGGGAGGAACCGGAAAAACGACAACTGCTGCAAATCTGGGGGCGGCGCTTTCGGCAAGGGGCAGGCTGACTGTGCTTGTCGATATGGACATGGGGCTGAGGAATCTTGATATAGCGCTCGGACTTGAGAGCGGTATCGTTTATGATTTTATGGACATGCTCGATGGCAGGTGCACTCTTGATGATGTGCTTGTCAAGGCGGATGGCTATGAGAATCTGTATTTTATCGCGGCGCCTCAGACGCGGCCCGTTTCGGTCATTGAAGAGGAAAAAATAAAGGGATTCTGGGATTTGCTCAGGAACCGCTTTGAATTTTGCGTGGCGGATTCACCGGCAGGAATAGGAGCGGGATTTATGTATACGGCGGCAGGCGCCGATACGGCTCTTATTGTGACGCTTGCGGAAACAGCCTCGCTGCGGGATGCCGACAGGGCGGTGTCGGCGCTTGTGGAAAAGGGAATAGAGGATATAAAGCTCATAATAAACAGGATACGGCCCGAGATGATAGAGAAAAAGCTTATGCTCAATGCCGATGAGTGTATGGATATGCTGTCGGTGCCGATGATAGGCATAGTTGAGGACGACGAGGAGCTGATAAGGTCGGCGCTTAAGGGAGAGCTTGCCGTTAACAATCCGGAGTCCCATGCGGGAACAGCATTTAAGAACATAGCCGCCAGGCTATGCGGCGAGATCGTGCCAATCATGGAATTTAAGAAAAAGAGCTTTTGGGAGAGATTGAAAGAGGTTTTCGGCAATTGAGGTAATGAAGAGGTACATTCGGTTAAAATTCCGGGGGTACACGGTAAGGGCGTTCATGGATATAGGGAGGTTAATTATGAACATCGCACTGATTGCACACGACAAGAAGAAAGAATTAATGGTACAATTTTGTATAGCGTACAAGGGTATTCTTGAACGCCATGCGCTTTATGCCACGGGCACCACAGGAAAAGTGATCATCGAAAACACCGGTCTTAACGTGTACAGATTTTTGTCAGGACCGCAGGGCGGGGATCAGCAGATAGGAGCAAGGATAGCGTATAATGAGATAGACCTTGTGCTGTTTTTCAGAGATCCGCTGAATGCAGAAAGCTACGAGCCGGACGTTTTTTCGCTGCTGAGGCTCTGCGATATGCACAATATCCCGATCGCGACCAATCTTGCAACGGCCGAGGTGCTTATACATGGCCTTGAGCGCGGAGACCTTGACTGGAGAGACGTAGTAAACCCAAAATAATAATATTTGCTTGTATAGCAGGAGCCGCTTTCTTGATATAAAACGGCTCTGTTTTATGTTTTGCGGAAAATATATAAGAAAAGGAGAACAAAACGAAATGCGGCTTGCGATTTTTGATATGGACGGTCTGATCTTTGACTCGGAGCGCATGTTTATGGAGAAGCTCGATAAAGCGATGAGTGAAAGGGGCTATACGCTGACGCTTGAGGTATATCTTTCGATGCTTGGTGCAAATGCTGAGTCGTGCATGGAAACGATGAAAAGCTATTACGGGCAGGACTATCCGTACAAGGAGATATCGGACGCGGCAAGGGCAGCGTTCAACGACGATGCAAGGAAAAACGGTATGCCGGTAAAACCGGGAATACCGGAGCTTTTGGAGTTTCTTAAGGCGCAGGGGATAAAATGCGCGGTCGCGTCGTCGACAGAATCGGAGTTTGTAAGGGAATATCTTGAAATAAGCGGTTTGGATAAGTTTTTTGATATTGTGATCGGCGGAGATATGGTAGGGCGGTCAAAGCCCGCTCCCGATATTTTCCTAAAGGCGTGCGAGACTGCTGGAGCAGAGCCGTCTGAGGCGGTGGTGCTCGAGGACAGTGAAAACGGGATAAAGGCCGCGGTAAACGGCGGAATACCGGTTATTTGGATACCGGATATGAAGCGCCATGGTGAAGAGATAGTGAGCCTTTGCGCGGCGACTGCCGCCGATGGCTTTGGAGCGATAGAGAAAATAAAGGAGCTGTCGCTTTTAGCGCAGACCGTTTCAAGTCTGAAAAAGCCTTGAAACTACGAACAAAACGAACCGCTCGGCGTATCCACATACGCCGTCGGGCAAGGGTTTGCAAGCAAACCTTCGTTTCGTCCGTTCTGCATCTAAAATCGAGCAGCCCTATGCGATTCTTAATGCAACAGCCTCTTTATATCAATTAAGCACGCTGTTCAGGTCGTCCTTCATGCGCAGAGCCTCGGCTCTTGCAGCCTCGGCAAACTGCTCTTCCTTCCAGTCGCCTTTTTTGTAGGCACAGATTATGCCGCGTGAGGAATTTACTATTGCTCCGAGCCCGTCGTCATTAAAGCATGGCCTTACGCCATCGGCTCCCCCACCCTGCGCTCCGTAGCCGGGAACGAGGAAGTATGACTTCGGCATGAGCTTTCTAAGTACAGCAGCCTGCTCCGGGTATGTCGCGCCGACTACCGCGCCGACGGCTCCGTAGCCAGACTTGCCTATCGTGTCTTTATTCCATTTGCACACGCTCTGCGCAACGCGCTCAAATATGTGCCTGCCCTCGTTGTCGAGGTCCTGCAGCTCGCCGGATGACGGATTTGAGGTCTTTACAAGCGTAAATATCGCCTTATCGTATTTTTTGCAGTCTGCGATAAACGGCGCCATCCCGTCTGTGCCGAGATACGGATTTACGGTCACGCTGTCGACGTCGCACGCCGAAACGAGCTCGCCGTCTATGTCTGTTTTTCCGAGATACGCTCTTGAATATGCTTCGGCCGTCGAGCCTATATCGTTCCTTTTTACGTCAAGGATAATGTAAAGCCCCTTTTCCTTTGCGTAGGTGATCGTCCTGTGCAGCAGCTCCTCGCCGTACAGCCCGTACATCTCATAAAACGCGCTCTGCGGCTTGACTGCCGGAACGATGTCATAGAGCGCGTCTATAAGCCCCTTGTTGTATTCCCATATCGCCTCGCAGGCGCCTTTTAATGTCTTTCCGTATTCCTTATATGCCTTGTCGCGTATATACTGCGGGACATACGATACCTGCGGGTCAAGTCCGGCAACCGACGGATTACCCTTTTCCTTTATTTTCTGTACCAATAGATCAACTGACATATTGCTTTCAACTCCTTATCTGATTAATTTTGAGGAACGGCTCAAAGCCGGCCTTCTATTACTATATCGTTTTCCTGTATTACAGTATCGCCTCTCGGGATTATTGTCCCGTCGCCGCGCCGTATCATCAGAAGCAGCGTATTTTCACGCAGGTTGAGCTCTGAAACGGCAATGTTTTTCCATTTGTGGCGCGGAGTTATCTCGATCTCGCGCATTGTGATGGTATCTCCCCTATCGCGGTAGCCTGACGCCGACAGGACAGCAACGTCGCCTTCCTCTATTACTGTGTCGCCGTTCGGAAGTATTGGTTTTCCGCCGCGGCGTATCAGTACGAGCAGCATACCGGGGATGAGCGAGAGCTCTTTTACGCTTCTGCCGATCCATTTGTGACCATCGGCTATGTCCAGCCGTATAAACTGGATATCTTCGTCGTCCGAGTAATCACTGAACGTTTTCATTACGTCGCCGCTCTCGTCTATCATTTTAAGCTTTTTGGATATGTACGGCAGCAGTGTTCCCTGTATCGCTATCGACAAGAGCACGACCGTGAGCGTAACATGGTAAACATCGTTGCTCGTTGAAGCGCTGCTCATCGTCACGAGTATAGCGAAGACGATGGAGGCGGCTCCCCTCAGACCCGCCCATGAGACGAGCGTTATCTGGTTCAGCTTTGCCTTGAACGGCAGCAGTATCGCCGCCACAGAGATCGGCCTTGCAATGAGCAGCAGGAACAGAAACACACCGATGGAAAGGACTAATGTCTGCGGTATATACGACGGTGTGGCAAGCAGCCCGAGCAGGAAAAATACAACTATCTGCATTAGTCCCGTTACTCCGTCAAAGAAATGCACAAGCGATTTTTTATTGCTGATCTTTATATTTCCAAGAATGATCCCGACGATATAAACGCTTAAAAAGCCGTTGCCGCCTATAGCGGTCGGAAGCGCGTAGCCAACGAGAGCAACGGCTATCATAAATACCGAATCAAATCCGTCTGTATCAAAATTAAATTTTTTCAGGAATGCGCCTGAGGCAAACGCGACTGCCGCTCCGCATGCAAGTCCGATGGCAATTTCCTTTATAACCATAAATGCAACGTAGCCGGCCGACAGATCCCTGCCAATAAATTCTATTATAAGCAGCGTCAGCATATACGAGAACGGGTCGTTTGAGCCGCTCTCAAGTTCGAGCATTGAGTCGGTGTTGTATTTGAGAGACAGTTTGTTGTTCCTCAACACGGAAAATACCGATGCCGCGTCCGTCGATGACAGCACCGCACCTATAAGCAGTCCCTCCATAAGCTCAAGCCCGAACACCAGATGACAGAGCAGTCCCGTGATAAACGCCGTTGCAATAACTCCTATCGATGAAAGCAGCACGGACGGCAGAGCGACGGGCTTTGCCGCGCTCCACTTCGTTCCGAAGCCACCGTAGAACATTATAAATATCAGCGCCGTTACGCATACATCTTCGGCAAAGGCATAGTCTTCGAATGGGATCTTAAATATACCGTCGGTGCCAAAGAGCATTCCGAGAACTATAAACGCCAGCAGTGCCGGAACGCCCACCTTGTCACTGATCTTATTGAATAGTATACTTGCGATAATGACCGCGCCGCCTATAAGCAACATGGTTGGAGTCATAATATAACTCCTTGATTTAAGATTATGTCACCCTTAAAAATAACGTATTCCGGTTTTCCGAACAGTTTAAATCCGTCGAACGGCGAGTTTTTGCTTTTTGAAGCAAATTTTGTGATATCCACCGTCCATTCCTTATCGGGATCGAATATAGTTATATCCGCCTGGCAGCCCTCGCTCAGCGTGCCCTTTGGGATATCAAGGATCCTTGATGGGTTGAGCGACATTTTTTCTATAAGCTGCGGCAGCGTTAGAACTCCTTCATTTACGAGATACTTAAGTCCGAGACCGAGCGAAGTTTCAAAGCCGACTATTCCATTTAAGGCTCGCCCGAATTCACAGTTCTTTTCATCTATATGGTGAGGTGCATGGTCCGTCACTATGCAGTCTATCGTTCCGTCACTGAGACCTTCCTTTATTGCCGCAACATCGTCGTCGGTACGCAGCGGCGGGTTCATTTTTGCGTTTGTGTTAAAGCCCTCGCACGCCCTGTCGGTAAGTGAAAAATAATGCGGGCATGTTTCGCAGGTGACCTCAACGCCGCGCTTTTTTGCTTGGCGCACAAGCTCAACGCTGCCCCTTGTTGAAACGTGTGCTATATGCACCGGCGCGCCTATCGCTTCGGCAATTATTATATCTCTTGCGACCATGACCTCCTCGGCCGCACGCGATATACCTCTCAGACCCATAGCCGTAGCAACGGGGCCTTCGTTCATATATCCGCCGTCGGCAAGGCCGAAGTCCTCGCAGTGCGATATTACCCTGAGATCAAACATCTTTGCGTATTCCATTGCGCGGCGCATGAGCCAGCTCTCCGTAACGGGCATTCCGTCGTCGGAAAGAGCAACGGCTCCGGCGAATTTCATTTCGCCTATCTCAGCAAGCTCCTTGCCCTGAAGGCCCTTTGAGACCGCACCTATCGGGTATACATCGGCATAGCCCGCTTCTTTTGCGCGCTCTTTTATAAATGTAATTACTGCTGCATTGTCTGTCGCCGGCTTTGTGTTCGGCATACACGCAACAGAGGTGATCCCGCCCATCGCCGCGGCACGTGTTCCGCTTTCGATGTCTTCCTTGTATTCAAAGCCCGGTTCTCTTAAGTGGCAGTGCATATCCACAAGCCCCGGAACGACTGTCTTACCCGATGCGTCGATGACCTCCATCTCAAAGCCGTCTACCTCAAGCTCTGTTCCGACGCCGCATATAACTCCATCATCGGTCAGTATATCCATGATCCCGTCGCGTCCGTTTGCGGGATCAATAACGTGCCCATTTTTAATAAGAATTTTCATTATGCCGTATCATCCTTTCTGATATATTTTTCGGTTTATTTAAAGCCACCGCGTGAAAGCAGATACATAACGGCCATCCTTACGGCTACACCGTTTGTGACCTGTTCGTTTATGACGCTCTGCGGCCCGTCTATAACACTAGACGAAAATTCCACGCCCCTGTTCACGGGACCGGGATGCATGAGCAGTGCGTCCGGCTTTGCAAATTTGAGACGTGTTTCGTCTATTCCAAAGAATCTGTTGTATTCTCTTACGCTTGGGAACAATCCTTTTTTTTGGCGCTCAAGCTGTATGCGCAGTCCCATAACGACGTCCGCGCCAACGATCGCTTCATGGACCGTGGTGAACACCTTTACGCCCATCTGTTCAATGCCCTGCGGCACGAGCGTTGCCGGTCCGCCCACGGTGACTTCTGCGCCGAGCTTCTTAAGGCCGTAAATATTGCTTCTTACGACTCTGCTGTGAGTAATGTCCCCCACTATCGCGACTTTCAGACCCTCTATCGAGCCCTTTTTTTCAAGCATCGTGAACATATCGAGCAGCGCCTGAGTCGGGTGCTCGTTCATGCCGTCGCCGGCGTTTATCACCGATGCGTCAACGAGCGGTGCGATCAGGTGCGGCGCTCCGCTCATGTCATGACGCATAACGAGTATATCGGTACCCATAGCGTTTATCGTTTCAGCGGTATCTATAAGTGTTTCGCCTTTTGCTACAGATGAACCGGAGGAGCTTATGTTTGCGGCGTTCGCACTCATGTATTTTGCCGCCAGCTCAAACGAAAGGCGCGTTCTTGTACTGTTTTCATAGAATAGGTTTACGACCGTCTTGCCCTGAAGGTGAGGGGTCTTTTTTGACGGGCTCGTCAATACCACCTTCATTGATTTTGCGGTTTCCAGAATGTTTTTTATTTCCTCTGCACTGAGGTCCTTTAAGCCCAGTAGATCTTGTTTCATGCGTTAATCCTCCATTCCGCCGCGCTCAGCGGCATAAATAGTAACGGGGAAAAGAAGCAAGCATATTGCCGCTCAACGAGGCGACGGCGTATATCTATACTCCAAGCCGCGGCGAGCGGTGAGATGCGACGCTTATTTTTCACGTTAATCCTCCATTTCCGCTATTGAGACTTTGTCTATCGAGCATGTGCCCGAGACCTGCACCTCTATATATTCGCCTTTGCTTGTCGGCACGTCCCTGCCGATGTAATCAGCCCTGAACGGAAGCTCGCGGTTGCCTCTGTCTACGAGCACCGCAAGCTGCACGAGCTTCGGTCTGCCCATATCAAACAGCTCCTCTATAGCTGCGCGTATCGTGCGTCCGGAAAACAGCACGTCATCGACAAGGATTATTTTTTTGTCCTCGATCGGGAAGGCGATGTCGTTTCCCATGATCACCGGATGTTCGTTAAGGCGGGTAAGATCGTCGCGGTAGAACGTTATGTCGAGTGTTCCGAGCGGCGGCTCGATGTTCTCAATCTCCTTTATCCTCTCTATTATAGCCCTTGCAAGGTATACGCCCTTTTTTTGTATGCCTATAAAGACAAGATCGTGGGGACCGTGATTTTTTTCAATGATCTCATAAGCCATCCTGTTCACGGCGCGCTGTGCTGTTTCTCTGTCCATCAGGACGGCCTTTTCCCTGAATTTCATGACATTACCTCCCTGTGTAATTGCCGGCTGCGGACAGTGCGGATTTGAGCGGCTGCCCGAGCGAGGCTGTATTACATTATATTATATAATAAAACGGGGGCTTTGTCCAGATAAAAAGCTTGATTTTTTATGAATTTTGAGCAAAAAAACGGCGCAGATACATTCAATTTACGTACTTGCACAGGTTAGGAGCGTGTGGTATAATAAATTTGTGAAAGGAGCAGGAAAATGATCTACAGCGATGATATACAAAAGGTCTGTTCGCTCTGCGTTTTTGCTGAGCGGCGGCAGAGAGAGGAAATATTTTGTACGAAGCATAAAAAGATAGTCGGAGAGGCGGATGAAGCGTGCAAAAAATATAAATATGATATTTTAAAGCGTGAGGTAAGACGGAGGAAACAGCCGAAGACCGATTTTTCAGAGGAGGATTTCAGGCTGTAAAAACGAGCTCCCGAATAAAAGCACGCGGGACTGCCCTGCTTTAGATCAGGAACGGACAAAAAGGAGCCCAAGAACATAACGGACTGCTCGATTTTAGATGCAGGAAAAAAGAGGACTGCCGCAGCAGTCCTCTCTGTTTTTTATTTACGCAAGCTCTGCGAAATACTTTATTGTTCTTACCATCTGTGATGTGTAGGAGTTCTCGTTGTCATACCCCGAAACTACCTGTACCTCATACAGACCGTCGCCAATCTCTGCAATCATTGTCTGAGTTGCGTCGAAGAGCGAGCCGTATGTCATACCTACGATATCCGATGAAACGATCTCGTCCTCGTTGTAGCCGTAGGACTCGTTTGCAGCAGCCTTCATAGCGGCATTGATGCCTTCCTTTGTAACGTTGTCGCCCTTAACAACAGCTGTAAGGATAGTTGTTGAGCCTGTCGGTGTAGGAACTCTCTGAGCCGAACCGATAAGCTTGCCGTTGAGCTCGGGGATAACAAGACCGATAGCCTTTGCAGCGCCTGTTGAGTTAGGAACGATGTTAACTGCAGCAGCTCTTGAACGTCTGAGGTCGCCCTTTCTCTGAGGACCGTCAAGAGTCATCTGGTCGCCTGTGTAAGCGTGGATCGTGCACATGATACCTGACTGGATGGGAGCGTACTTGTTAAGAGCGTCAGCCATCGGAGCCAGACAGTTTGTTGTGCATGAAGCAGCCGAGATTATGGTATCGTCGGCCTTCAGTGTGTTGTGGTTTACATTATATACGATCGTGGGCAGGTCATTGCCGGCGGGAGCCGAGATAACAACCTTCTTTGCACCTGCATTGATATGAGCCTGAGCCTTTGCCTTTGATGTGTAGAAGCCTGAGCACTCAAGAACAACGTCTACATCAAGCTCGCCCCACGGACAATTATTGGCGTCGGGGAATGCGTAGATCTTGATCTCCTGACCGTCAACAGTGATCGAATCCTCGCCCGATGTAACCTTGTCTGCAAGAGCATATTTACCCTGCGATGAATCATACTTTAAAAGATGAGCAAGCATCTTGGGGCTTGTCAGGTCGTTTATAGCGACAACCTCATAGCCTTCAGCGCCGAACATCTGTCTGAAAGCGAGACGTCCGATACGGCCGAATCCGTTAATTGCAACTTTAACTGCCATTTTGAATTTCCTCCTGTATAAAAAATATATATATTTTTTTGGGCATACACGCCCTTTACTATATTCTACCTCAAAACTCCGAAATATACAAGGGGATTTGATAAATTTTTATCTAATTATCTCATTTGCACAAAACAGAGCGCGGTACAAAGCCGTAAATTAGGTTATATTTTCCTCGTAAAAGCTGCTTTGAGCGTGGTGTTGACGATTTTTTTATGATATGGTATAATTACGAATAAATCAAACAGCGAAGGGAGTTTACAGCCGGTGCAGATAATTTCAGTGAGCCATGAAACGGCGCCGCTCAGCGTCAGGGAGCGGTTCGCACTCACGCGTGAAAAGCAGCTTAAGCTTATGCGCAGCCTTTACGGCAGTGGTATACGCTCCGTTGTAATATGTACGTGCAATCGCTTCGAGGTCTGTACGAGCTCGGACAGCGACCTGCGTCCGTCGGTTATGGACATCACGGGCTGTACTGCGGAGGAGCTTGAGAGGTATGCGCGGATAAAAACGGGGCGTGATGCGGCCGAGCATCTTTTTAAGACCGCCGCGGGCTTAAAATCAATGGTCCTCGGCGAGGACCAGATCCTCGGACAGATAAAAAGGGCGTTTGAGGAATCAAGAGAGCGCGGTTTTACCGATTCGGAGCTGAATACGTTTTTCAGGCTGGCGGTGACGTCGGCAAAAAGGATAAAGACGGAAACATTGCTCTCGGCAACTCCCGTTTCGATGGCGGGAATAGGGCTCAAGGCCGCAAAAGAGGCGCTCGGCGGAAAGATAAGCTCTGCGTTCATCATAGGGGCCGGAGGGAAAACGGGCTCGATAATATTAAAGGATCTTGCGGGGGCATGTCAGGTCACTGTGACGGTGCGCCGTTCGGGAGCGGCAGGCGGGCTTCCGGAGGGGACAAGAACCGTCAGCTATACCGAACGGTATAAATATATAGACGAAGCCGACTTGATAGTCAGCGCGACGTCCGCTCCGCACAGAACGCTCGAGCGCGGCAGGATAAGCTTAAAAACACGGAAAAAGCGCGTTTTTTTAGATATGGCGGTGCCGCCCGATATCGATATGGAGCCGGATGAAAACACGGTTCTTATAAATGTCGATATGCTCAGGAAGGCGGCTGAGGAAAACAACCTCAAAAAAGCGGACGAGGCAAAGCGCGCGCTTCCGATAATCGAAAAATACATAGATGAATATTACGGCTGGCTTGAAAGGAAGAAGCTTTATGAGTATAAAAATAGGAACAAGGACAAGTCCTCTGGCAATGCGTCAGGCACGGCTTGCAATGCTTGAGCTGAGAAAGAATTTTCCGACGGAAAGCTTTGAGATAGTCGGAATAACGACTGAAGGCGACCGCGACAGAACGAGCGTCCTCAGCAGCTTTGGCGGAAGAGGCGTTTTTATAAAGGAAATAGAGCGCGCTCTTCTTGAAGGAGAGATAGACATGGCGGTGCATTCGGCAAAGGATATGCCCACAGAGCTGCCGGAGGGGCTTGAGATAGGCGCGGCCTTAAGGCGTGCGGCTCATGAGGATACTATCGTAACGTGCGGGAGCGGTCGCATAAGAACGATCGGCACAGGCTCCGCGAGGCGTGCGGCGCAGATAAAAGGCATGTATCCGCAGGCCGAGATAAAGCCGATACGCGGTAATATAGAAACGCGGCTCGAAAAGATAAAAAGCGGAGAATACGACGCCGTTATAATAGCAAAGGCTGCGATAGAGCGGCTTGAGATACAGGATAGATCGATACGTGTTACGGTCCTCGAGGACTTTGTCAGCGCTGCGGGTCAGGGTATAATAGCTGTTGAGGTGAGAAAAAATTCGATGGGAGGATTTATGGACGCCCTGAATGATAAGGACACGATGGCGGCGCTTAAAGCGGAGCGTGCGTTCTTAAGAGCGGCGGGCGGCGGCTGTCATGCACCGATAGGAGCGTATGCGCGGGTGAGCGGTGAAAAGATCATCATGGAAACGATGCTCGAAAGGGATGGCAGGATCATAATAAACGAGGGCGAGGGCACAGACCCCGAGGAGCTCGGAAGGAGAATGTATCTTGAAAGCAGCGGAAAATAATTTCGGGAAGGTTTATCTTGCCGGAGCGGGACCGTGGGACGAGGGGCTCGTCACACTGAAATGCGCCGAGGTACTTTCACGCGCCGATGCGGTCGTCTTTGACAGCCTTGTGAACCCATCGGTGCTGAACCTTGCAAATGACGGCGCGGAGCTTATATATGCCGGGAAAAGAGCCGGAAGACATTCGATGTCGCAGGAGGAGATCAATGCCGTACTTATTAGGCTTGCAAAGGATGGCAAGAGCGTTGTGCGCCTCAAGGGCGGCGATCCGTATATCTTCGGGCGCGGCGGCGAGGAGGCGGAGGCGCTTACTGCGGAAGGGATTGAATTTGAGGTCATAAGCGGAGTTTCATCGGCGTATGCCGTTCCGGCGGCGGCGGGGATCGCAGTGACGGACAGGAAGTTTGCATCGTCTGTGCATATAATAACAGGGCATTCGGGAGTGTCCGGAAATGCGCCGGATTATGAGGTCCTTGCAAGGCTCAGGGGCACGCTCGTATTTATGATGGGAAAAGCCGCCCTGCCGGAGATCGCGGCGGAGCTCATAAAAAACGGAAAGCCCGCGTCAACGCCGTGCGCCGTAGTATCGGAGGGCACATCGCCGCGCCAGCAGTGCGTGTCGGGCACGCTTGCCGACATAGCCGAAAAGGCTGAGCGTCTGCCGTCTCCGGCAGTGATAGTTGTCGGAGCTGCGGCCGGAAGGATATTTGAACAGAAAAAAAGCGGTATGCTTTCAGGAAAGAGAATAATAAATGCCGGAAGGCGCGGAACTCTTGGGGATCTCGAGGCAGAGGCGCTCGGGGCGGAGGTGCTGAGAATCCCGCTCATAAGGACGAGGAAAACGGACAATGCGGCGGATATAAGCGGCTGCGGCTGTATAGCGTTTGCGAGCGCTGCCGGAGTGCAGGCGTTTTTTGAAGCTTACAGGGGCGATATAAGGGAGCTTGCGGGAATAAAAATCGCGGCGGTCGGAGCAAGAACGGCGGAGGAGATAAAAAAGCACGCGATAATACCAGATATTATCCCACAGAACAGCAATGCGGAAGGTCTTTGCTGGGAGATCTCAAAATCACTTGAAAGAGGAACAAGAATACTGCTCCCATGCTCCGTTCAGGGCGGAGCGGAGCTGTGCGAAGGTCTGAAAGCCGCCGGCTTTGACGCTGTCAGAGCCGAGCTTTATTCTACAGAGCCCGATTTTTCGCGGGCGGAGCTGCTGAGGCTTTATGAGGAAACGGCCGACTATATAATACTCACAAGCGGCTCGTGCGCTGATGCGTATATGAAAATGACGTCGGGCAAAAGCACAGCGAAGCTTATTGCGATAGGACGTGCTGCTGCGGAGCGCGCCGAAGGGCTTGGGCTTAAAATTTCCGCATCAGCCAAAACTCCCGATGCGGCCGGTGTTATTGAAGCTGTTTTGGGCTGCGGCTGTGTATAATGCACTAAAGTTCACAGGCGGGGCATAATATGTCCGAGCGTGTCAAAATATTTCATAAATTCAGTATTTGTGCGGCGCCGTATGTTTGCAAAATCGATGGTATGAGGCCAATGCGGATAAGAAAATGCGGATGCCTGACGAAAGCGGAGCCTGAAGCTTGAAACATAAAAAATATGTCTGTATAATTGAAGCTGCTGATAGCTTCCGCTATAAAACAGGGATGATCTTTTTTTAAGAATGCCCTTGCTCACATTCGGGACTGATCAGTAAAAGAACCGTGCAGAAGGGAAATGTCCGGACCTTCCCTCAGCGCGGTTCTTTGTTTTTGTGTGCTTATTATACACTGGTGCGGAAGGTTATCGATTTGTGTAATGGCAGATGGAGGGTGCCTTAAAAATCCATTGACTTTTTTTCGTTTTATGGTATAATCTAAAATGAGAGAGTATGGCGCAAAAAATATGCGCGTATCGGGAACGGAGATATTATAAGGAATGTTTAAAAATATACTTATAGGACAGTATATTGACACGGGCTCGGCGCTGCACCGTCTTGACGCACGGGTCAAAATAATTGCGGTCATAGTTGCGGCGGTCATGATCTTTGCCGCGGACAGACCGGCGGCCGTTCTGTATATGCTTGCACTTTGTGTGCTTTTGGCGGTGACAGCAAGGCTGAGCCTGCTGTCGTTTCTGAGAGGATTGCGTCCTGTAATATTTCTTGCGGTATTCACGCTTGTGTTCAATATGTTCACGGCGGAGGGGACGAGTTTTTTTTCTGTCGGAGCGCTTGTATGTACATATGAGGGACTGTACGCGGGAGCAGTATCGGCTCTGCGGCTCATAATGCTTGCAGCGGCGGCGTCGGTGCTTACGCTTACGACAGAGCCGCTTGATCTGACTGCGGCGATAGAGAGCATTTTGAGCCCTCTGAATTTTTTCAGGGTACCGGTGAGAGACATTGCAGTCATGATGGGTATTTCGATAAGATTTATCCCGACTCTCGGCGAGGAGGCGCGGCGGATAGCCGACGCGCAGCGCTCAAGATGCGCCGATTTTGATGGCAAAGGCATAGTCAAAAAGGCGGCGGCCGCTTTGCCGCTCGTCGTGCCGCTTATAGTCGGAGCGTTCAGACATTCGGACGCACTGGCCGAGGCTATGGACGCGCGCTGCTACGGAATGGGGCGGCGCACGCGCATGAATGCGCATAAATTGGGAAAAAACGACGCGGCCGCCGCGGCAGTTATGCTTGCGGCCGTTTTGATGCTTGTGGGGGTGGAGCTGCTGTGAATATGAAGCTTGTTCTGAGCTATGACGGCTCCGGCTATCACGGTTGGCAGATACAGAAAAACGCTGTGACCGTTCAGGAAACGGTAAAAAACGCCGTTAAAAGGATCACGGGAGAGGATGCGAATATAATCGGCTGCGGACGTACGGACACAGGTGTTCACGCGGTGAACTATGTATGCAACTTCAAAACGAATACAACAATACCGCCGGAGAGCTTACGCAATGCGATGAACGCCAATCTGCCGGAGGACATAATCTGCAAAAGTGCGGAAGCGGCTCCGGAGAATTTTCATGCATCGCGCTCGGCCGTCGGTAAGACATATATATACAGGATATTGAATGCGGAGCTTCCCGATGTTTTTGAAAGAAAATACGCATGGCATTACAAATATCCGATCGATATCGAAAGAATGCGTGAGGCGGCGGAGGCGTTCATAGGAGAGCATGATTTTATCGGCTTCGCGTCGTCTGGTTTTACGGTAAAGACGACTGTCAGGACGATATATTCGCTTGATATTTCGGAAAGCGACGGACTTATTGAGATCGAGGTCTCGGGAAACGGATTTTTATATAATATGGTCCGGATAATCGCCGGGACGCTCGTTATGATGGGCGGCGGAAGACTTGATCATACTCAGGCGGCGGAAATCATAGCGTCGCGCGATAGAAAAAGAGCGGGGATAACTGCTCCGGCGCATGGACTGTTCCTTAAGGAGGTGTATTACGGCGATGAACGACGAAAACAACGGTCTTAAAAATGAGGAAGTCGGCGGACAGGATGACGCGGACAAAGAGAGCTTTACAAGGACCGACGTATACGGCGACGAAGAAACAGACGAATATACCGCTGAAGAATCTGCCTGGGATGAAGACATCGTAGATGAGGACGGCGAAAAGGGTCAGGACTTTGACGGCGACAGCTTTGAGGAACGGTACTGGCAGCGTGTTGCGGAGGAAAAGCAGAAAAAGCGTTCTTTTATAGTGCGGCTTGTGCTTGCGGGTGTCGGAGCCCTTGCGGCCGCCGTGCTTGTGGCTGCGTTCTGTTTTATCGACACGGGCATAATAGGTGCATATAAGGAAAACTTTATGCAGAATTTCAGAAAGTTGTTCCCTGAGGAAACGCAGTCGATAGATATAGGCGCTACGGAGAGAAATACGAGCGAGCAGGGCTATGTTGATGAGAGCGAAACGACCGTGAGAACGGTGGAGCGCACTGCGGACAACGTAAAGGTCGTGCCGTTCGAGGGCGCATCATCAGGTAAGTTCAGTCCTTACGGAAACGGTCTGATATGTGCAAGGACAAATTATATATGCTATATCAATTCCGACGGCGAGATAGAATGGGAGCAGCAGACGACCGTGATTGATCCGCTTCTGAGCACCGACGGCAAATATATAGCGATAGGCTCAAAAAATGGGACGAAGCTCTGTCTTTATGACGGCAGCGAGCTTGTGTTTGAGCAGAATACCGAGGAGGAGATAAGGAGCGTGCGCGTTTCCTCGAGCGGAGACGTGGTGCTTGTATGCGACAGGGAGGATTATAAGGGCGCGGTGTCCGTTTACAACAGGAGCGGACAGGAGGTATTTGCGTGGTCGTCGGGACAGAACGACGTTATAAGCGCCGATATCTCTTCTGCGTCGCGCAGGGTGGCGGTGATACTGCTTAATGCAGATAGGCAGGTTTACTCGATCATACGAGTGTTCGACATAAATACTGCCGAAAGCGCCGAAATGGCTTTTGAGGATACGATACTGTTCAAGGTCGAATATACCGGAGATACGATAACCGGTTTCGGCGACAACAGCCTTGTCTGCATGACATCAACGGGGCGCGTGATAAGCGACAAGAGGTTTGACATGGTAGACATTATGGGTGTAAGCTGCGACCCTGAGGGAAACAAGTTGATGTATCTTGACAGCGCCGGAACGCCTGTATTTCAAATCTACGGGCGAAAGGGGGTGCTTGAGGCGGAGATCGTTGCAGATTCCTCGTCAGAATGCATGGATATAGACGGAAGGTATATCCTTTACAGCAGTGGCAGGAATGTAATACTGCGCCGCACCGGGAGCGACCGTATAAACGAGTACGTCGCAACGATGGATATTTTAGAGCTGGTTCTCATAAACAGCTCGACCTACGCAGTTATACACTCAAACAGCATAGAGCTTGTAACGCTGTAGGCAAAAATATTTTTAAGGCGGGAGAGGGATTATGGAGAATTCAAAAAAAGAGCTGCGGCTGCGGCTCAAGGCGGAACGCAGCGGCATGAGCCATGATGAGGTGACTCTTAAAAGCGCAGTAATATGCGAAAAGCTTTCAAAGCTGCTGAGGGACAAGAGGTCGGTTATGGCATACTGCTCGTCGTTTAACGAGGTGAACGTGGATTCGCTGATGAAGGCGCTCATCGCCGACGGAAGGACTGTCGCCGTACCGGTGACGGACAAGAAAACATCGGTGATAACGCCGTCGGCCATCGAAGGTCTTGATGAGATAAAGCGCGGAGCCTACGGGATACGAGAACCGATAAATATACGGAAGGTACATATAGAGGACATGGAGGCCATTATTGTTCCGGGTCTTGGCTTTGACAGAAAAGGGACGCGGCTGGGCTTCGGCAAGGGCTGCTACGACAGGTTCCTTGCGAATTATAAAGGCCTTAAGATCGGCGTGTGCTATGAATTTCAGCTTTTTGACGAGATCCCGTCAGATGAGTATGACGTGCCGATGGATATTATTGTAACGGAGAGTGGATGCTATGCTGTTTGATACACATGCGCATTATAACGATGAAAAATTTGCGGAGGACCGGGATGAAGTCCTCGGTTCTATGACTAAAAACGGCATAGGACTGATAATGAACGCCTGTTCGGATGTTTCGGAGATTCCGGACATAATCGGACTGTGTGAAAAATATGACTTTATATACGGCGCGGCCGGCGTTCATCCGCACGAGGCGGAAAAGATGGCTGACAGGGACTTCGATACCCTGAAAAAAACCGCCGATCATCCCAAAATAAAGGCAATAGGCGAAATCGGACTTGATTATTATTATGATCTTTCCGACAGGGAGATACAGAAAAAGCGCTTTGCGGAGCAGGTGGAGCTGGCCAAGGAGCTGGGGCTTCCGGTCATAATCCATGACCGCGACGCGCACAAGGATACGATGGATATTTTAAGAGCCTGCGGCGTTCGTGACTGCGGAGGAGTGTTTCACTGCTATGCCGGGAGCGTCGATATGGCAAGAGAGATACTTGACTGGGGAATGTATATAGCCTTCGGCGGCTCGCTGACGTTCAAAAAATCAGTAAGGCCGAAGGAGGTCGCGGCGTATGCTCCGCTTGACAGGATAGTAACGGAGACGGACGCGCCGTATCTTGCGCCGGAGCCTCAACGCGGGCGCAGGAACGATTCAAGATACATGCACTTTGCAGCGGCGGAGCTTGCAAGAATAAAGGGCCTTGCGTATAAGGAGATAGAAGCCGCGACTTATGAAAACGGAAAAAGGCTGTTTGGCATATAACGGGCGGCATTTGTCGTTGAGGTAACGGGGGAAAGCGCATGAACATATTGCTTATGTCGGTAAAGGCCGGGTTTGGACACCATTCGACGGCTGCCGCGATCATAAATTATTTTGAAAAGCAAGGGCACAATTGCTATATGCTCGATATATTTGAATACATAAGCGAGAGCCTGGGGAATATGATCCAGGACGGCTATCTTATCTCGACAAAATATCTTTCCAAGACCTACGGAAAGGTCTATGATAAGCTCAGCCGCAAGGACGAACCGTACGACAGGCTTTCGGTGACGTCTCTCGTATCGAACAAGATAACGAAAAAGCTCATAGGCTGCGTGACCGGATTTGAGCCAGATATAATAATCGGAACGCACAGCTATGCAGGTGTCGTTATGAGCATATTGCGGGACAAGGGCTATGCGGACTGTCCGCTTATCGGGATAGTTACGGACTTTACGGTGCATCCGTTCTGGGAAAGCACGGAGCTTGACTATTATGTGATCCCGGACAGTCTGCTCACATATCAGATGAACAAAAAGGGTATTCCAAAGGAGAAGCTCCTGCCGTTCGGGATCCCGATAAGGCAGGCGTTTGCTTCAAAGCTTGATAAGGCCGAGGCACGCCGGAGACTCGGTATAGGAGACAAGCGCACGCTGCTTGTGATGATGGGCTCGATGGGCTATGGGAATATCTATGATTCGCTGCTCGAGATGGACGCCTTTGACGCGGACTTTCAGATGATGGTTGTATGCGGCTCAAATGAAAAGCTGTTTGGCTTTATAAACGATCAGGCATGGCAAAAGGCCGTATACGGCTACGGTTTTGTAAATAACGTCGACCTTATGATGGACGCGTCGGATGTGATAGTAACAAAGCCCGGAGGTCTGACCACCTCGGAGGCCTTTGCAAAGGGACTGCCGATGATAGCGATGAATCCGATCCCGGGGCAGGAGGACAAAAACCTTGCGTTCCTCGTAAACAACGGCGCTGCCATTGCGGTGAACAGTGAATATACGATCTCCGAGGCGCTTTATCAGCTGCTTAACGAGGAGTGGCGGGTGGAGCTTATGCGCGAAAGCGTCAGGCATATAGGGAAGCCCGACGCCACGGCAAGGCTTTATGATTTTATAATGTCGCTGCCGGGCTCCGAAAAGGCCGCGGAGCGGGAATATACGCCTGCAGCGGGCGTGTAAAAATAAAACTTGAAAAACGAGGGAATATATAGTATAATAAGAGCAGCCGCCAAAGCGGCCAAATTTTCTAAGGATGTGATAAAAATGTTGGAGTACGACGAGTACCGTCAGGCGCTTAACGGCCTGGAAGAAAGCATTAATGATTTGAGGGATTCACTTTGACATCGCAAATGCGGTGAAGGAAGCGGAAGAACTGGAAGCTAAGGCTGCGGAGCCGGGCTTCTGGGATGATATGGAGGAATCGCAGAAGGTTCTCCAGAGGACAAAGCATCTGCGCGACAAGATAGACAGGTATGAGCGCCTTAAGACTCTGCGTGAGGATACTCTTATGATGATAGACCTTGCGGAGGAGGATAACGATGCTGATCTTGTGGGAGATGTAAAAAAGGCCGTTGACGAAATAAACGAAGAGGTCGAGAAGATGACGCTCGAAACTCTCTTGAACGGCCCGTATGACAAGAATAACGCGATCATGACGTTCCATGCCGGAGCCGGCGGAACGGAGGCCCAGGATTGGTGCCAGATGCTTATAAGGATGTATCAGATGTGGGCGCAGAAAAACGGCTATTCTGTAACCGTGCTCGATTCACTCGACGGCGATGAGGCGGGAATAAAGAGCTGCACGATAGAGATAACGGGCGAGAACGCCTACGGATATCTCAAGGCAGAAAAGGGCATACACCGTCTTGTGCGCATATCGCCGTTCAATTCTCAGGGCAAGCGCATGACGTCGTTTGCGTCTATCGAGGTAATGCCGGAGCTTGACGACAATGTCGAGATAGACATACGTCCGGAGGATATAAAGATGGATACGTTCCGTGCTAGCGGCGCCGGAGGTCAGCATATAAACAAGACGGATTCGGCGGTGCGTCTTACGCATATACCGACGGGAGTCGTTACGTCGTGTCAGACTCAGCGTTCGCAGCATCAAAACAAGGACTACGCAATGAAGATGCTTGTGGCAAAGCTCGTGGAGCTTGCGCAGGAGCAGCAGAAGGAAAAAATATCGGAGCTGAAGGGCGAGCAGAAGGATAACGGCTGGGGCAGTCAGATACGCTCGTACGTTTTTCAGCCATATACGATGGTCAAGGACCTGCGCACCGGCTATGAAATGGGTAATATAGGAGCGGTCATGGACGGAGACCTTAACGGTTTTATAAATGCCTTCCTGAAGGCAAAGAGCCTCGGGACACTGAACCTTAAATAAGAAATAAAATAGCAGGGAGCTGGTGCAATGCTGTGGAAGCTGTTTATTACCTTTGCGAAGATAGGCGCGTTCACCTTCGGAGGCGGATACGCAATGCTTTCGATACTGCAAAGGGAGATCGTTGAAATAAACCACTGGGCGACAGAAGATGAAATGCTCGATTATTATGCGATCGCACAGTGTACACCGGGCGTGATTGCTGTCAACACCGCTACGTTTATCGGAGTCAAGCACCGCGGAGTCATAGGCGGGATAGTTGCGACGTTCGGAGTAGTCCTGCCGTCGATAATAATCATACTTATCATAGCGGCATTTATAAAGAACTTTCTCGAATATGAGATAGTAGGCCATATCTTCGGCGGGATAAATGCAGCAGTCGCGGCGCTTATCGTTGATGCCATAATATCGATATCAAAGAAATCTATAGTTGACAAAGTTTGCATCGCTCTTGCGGTGCTGTCGTTTATCGCTTCGGTATTCTTTGATGTATCGCCTGTTATAATAGTTATAGGCGGTGCTGCAGTAGGGCTTATCCTCAAGGGCAGGAAGCGGGGTGCCGTGAAATGATATTCCTTACGCTGTTTCTTGAATTTTTTAAGATAGGCTTGTTTTCAGTAGGCGGAGGTCTTGCGACTATTCCGTTCCTTCAGGATCTTGCAGGGAAATACGACTGGTTCGATATAAACATGCTCGGCAGAATGATAGCTATCGCGGAGTCCACTCCGGGGCCTGTAGGCATAAATATGGCTACATATGCCGGTTTTCAGGCGGGACATGTGTATGGAATGCTCGGCGGTATAGCCGGAGGCTTCGCTGCGACTATGGGAATAGTCGTTCCAGCGATAATCACTATAACACTCATATCAAAGGCGTATAGAAAATTCAAGGAAAATCCGCTTGTTGAAAATGCGTTTTACGGGATACGTCCCGTTGTTACGGGAATGATAGCTTCATCGGGGCTGTTGCTTTTGCAGCAGGGGCTGCTTAACGGCGCAGTGCCGGAGTATACTGCTTTTGCACAGTGGATCGGTGAGCTATGGGCGCTTGTTGATATAAAAGCCGTGATATTATTTGCGGCGGTGCTTGTATGCATAAGAAAATTCAAGCTGCACCCGATAATTTTTATAGCCGCGTCCGGAGTTATAGGCGCGCTGCTCTCGATGTAGAGAATAACCTGTGCGGCGTTTCGCCGCGCAGGAGCAAAATTTTGCAGCAGCCTGATCTGAATATAGGTCATTACAGCACATATATTATACTATTCGCGATATTCGCGAATTTTTTATTTTATACGGAAGCTGCCGCATATCTTCAAAAAAATTTCTGGAATTTTTAAATTAGTTTATGAAAAGTTTAAATTTATATTATATAATATTTATAAAGAAAAGCTATGATAAACGTGTAAGCCAAACAGACGGACCGGAGCGGCGGTCCGGTTTACAGACCTATAAATCAAAATAAAGAAAGGAAGTAATCATGATGAAGAACAAGAAAACAATGTCGGTTATCGGCGTGGCTGCCGGTGTGTGCATTCTGACCTCGGCGGCCTTTGCGAATTATCAGACGGCAAACGGCTATGAAGCGCTGAAGCAGTCGCTCTTCAATCTGCCAAAGTACGAGAACTACACGATGGATTTCGATTTTGCGGTATCGACAGACGGAACGACGATTGCAACGGTATCTGAATACCAGGAATTTGACAAGGCCTCGGAACTGAGTCATTCAAAAGGCGAGAGCACCACTGCCGACGGTGAATCCTATAGCAATGAAAATTGGTCGCAGGACGGCAAGGACATCTGGAAAAACAGCGACGGCACTTATCAGGGTGTAGATGACGTCATATTCAGCGGAGGAATGTCATCACTCGGACTGACAGGCAATGAGGAGACAGACCGGAAGATAATCAGATTCCTTGAGCTGCTTTCCGATACGCTCGTAGGAGACCTTAAGAACAACTTTGTATGTGTGGAGGACGGAGAGAATTCAGCGACATATGAGGTGAATCTCACATCTGTTCAAATACCTGAGCTTGTAAATGCAGGTCTCGGAGCTGTATTCTCGATGCAGAATTATTACTATGATACCTCTGAATATTATGAGGATGCGGAGCTTACAGAGCCTGACAAGGTCGTTCAGAACCTCGGCAGCGATCCGCGTGTTGACAGCGTTAAGTGCCGCTTCACAGTGAACAAGGACAATACTCTCCAAAACGGAGAAATGACCGTTGTATTCGCCGGAGAGGATAAGAACGGCGCACGTCATGACTTCACAGTCAACGGCTCGCTCGATTTCTCGAACGTAGGCACGACAACGGTGCAGAAGCTTGATCTCAACAGCGTTGATGTTGAGTTCCTGGGCACGGGCGAAAGCGCTGATGTAGAAAGCGAATATGAAATAACTGTCGAAGATGATATTGCGGAATAATTCAATGATAATCAATGCGCGGCTGCAGACTCATTAAAATCCAAGCGCAAAGCATTTTAAAATTACTTTCGCGGCGCGAAAGTTTCCTATAGCGAGTTCCGCCGCCCGTTCGCGGCGGTTTGAGATACCGCCGGAGTTACGAAGAACGCGAACGGTATGGCGGGTGTATGAGCTGTAGTTTGCCAAGCTTTTTAAAGCTTGTGCGGGGGTTCTCAAAGGGGTTTCGCACTAAACCCCTTTGAAGCTGCAGCAAAATAACAAAAAAAACGGAGCTGCCGCACCGGAAGCGGCAGCCCCAAATATACAGCGGCATATAATTCGGAGGGTTTTAAATGATCAGGATAAACAAGCTGACAAAGCTCTACAGCAATAAAAGGGGCATAAAAAATATATCCTTTGAGATCGAGACCGGAGACATTCTGGGACTTTTGGGCCCCAACGGCTCGGGCGAAACAACGATAATGAAAACGATGCTCTCGCTGATACGCGAGGACAGCGGCACCGTAGAGGTCGACGGTATGGATATACACGAGAATTTTGAAAAAATAATGGCGCGGACCGGAGCGCTTATCGAGGCTCCTGCCATATACAAGGATCTGACGGCTTACCAGAACATGTACCTTGCGGCAAAAACGCCCGAGGAACGGCAGGATATAGACAGGATGCTCAAGGTCGTGCATCTTGAGAAATACGCCTCCGACAAGGCCGGGAAATTTTCTCTCGGAATGAAGCAGAGGCTCGGTCTGGCAAAGGCGCTGCTCGGGCGCCCCGACATAATACTGCTCGATGAGCCGGTGAACGGGCTTGATATTGAGGGCGTTGTTGAGATACGGGATATTATAAGGGAAATGAATGAAAAATACGGTACGACGTTTGTTATCTCGAGCCACATCGCCTCGGAGATAGAAAAAGTCTGCAACAAGGCGGCAGTTATTTATGACGGCGATCTGATAGCGTTCGATGCGATGGAACGCATACTCAGCCTGTATCCGTCGCTTGAGGAATATTTCCTCGACCGCGTGCACGAAAGGAGAGGAAGCAGCATATGACAGGATTTATGTTGGCGCTCAATGATGAGCTGTATAAGCTGAGGCATAGGAAAAAATATTTCGTCATGCTGCTGATCGGCGCGGCCGTATGCGTCATACGCTGGGGCGGAAGTGCGCTTATCGCGCGTCTGACGGGCGGAGCCGTTGTTGTAAGGAGCAACATGCCGCTTGAGATGCTTCCGTTTGCGGTGGAGCTTCTTGTTCCAATCATGCTGTTCATGGCGGTGACGGATATGTTCACAAGCGAATATGCCGCCGACACATTAAAGGCGTGTCTTTTAAAGCCTGTAACAAGGCTTAAGGTCCTTTCGGCGAAGGCTGCGGCGGCAATCGTGCTCGCTGCCGTATCGATGCTTGCTATGTATATAGTATGTCTCATAGTCCAGGCGGTATCGGGCGGCGGATTTTCGCAGTGGGCTCCGGCTCTTGCGGCTTATCTGATAGACCTCGTTCCGCTTGCGGGTGTTGCACTGCTCGGAATATTGATAAATGTGTGTCTGAAGGGACCCTCTGCGGCAATGCTTCTGTCGCTTGCTGTTTATGCCGTTATGAAATATATGGGCTACTACGTTTCCGGCTCGGAATCGTTCCTGTTCACGTCTTATGCAAAATGGCATTCGCTGTTCCTCGGAGCGGCTCTGCCGTTCGATATGCTTATATACAAGATCGGGATCGTCGCTGGAAGCATATTGATTTTATTCTCGGTTTCGTATATAATATTTGATAAAAGGGATATATAGAAGCGGGAGCTGTACCTATGATAAAGGAACTGTTTAAAGTTATAAAGAAGATAGCGCTTTCCTCTTTGATCGCATTATTGATCGCGGCGATAGTGCTTATTATTTGGTACGGAGCTTTCATGATGCTCGGCGGTCTTTTTTTAGGCGGCGTATTTGAGCCGGCTATGACGCCGGATATAGCGCAAAGCGATTATGACGAATACAGAGAGCAATTCGCTGCGGTCGCGCAGTATGTTGAGGATAACGATATTGACGAGCTGTATATAACCGAATATGCCGATATAGATATGTCCTATGATAACGCCGCCGAAGCGGCAGAGCGCTTGATTGATGCAGGCTATGAGACTATAGGCATAGAAAAAAATACGCTTTATTTTCAAAAATACGCCACCCTTGACTGCGGAAAGGGAATCATGTATTCCATAGACGGCGGCGCACCGTATATGCAGTTCCTTACATACCAGGAGGCGCTTTCCGAACAGGATTGGTATTATTACGAAGACGATTATAACGAATGGAGAGAACGAAATTAATTGCGGCGAAAATTCGAGGTATTGTCCTTCTGATTTTATTATCTTCACGGAGTGAGTGCGTAATATGCTCATATATAAAATCTGAATCGTCGCCGTAAACATCTTGATTTTATTTTCGGTTTCGTATATAATATTTGATAAGAAAGACGTATAGCCTAAGCCCTGCCGTCGTTCCGGCAGGGCTTTTTGGTTTAACGGCTGATATGAAGGGATTGACTATATGAAGCGCAGAATTTTTTTTACGTGCATATTCCTGTGCCTGCTTGCGGTACTTCTGCTGTATCTTGACAACACTCTTGTCAAGCTTACTCGTTATACTGTAAGGAGCAGCGAAATACCGCAGGAGTTTGACGGATTCAAAATAATACAGCTTTCCGATATCCACGGCGCTGAATTTGGAGACGGCAACTTGCGGCTTATAGACAAGATCGAACGCACAGAGCCCGATGCTATACTTATTACCGGCGATATAGTGAATAATCAGGGTGACGATGAAGCGGAGGCTGAGATTTTTGACAATATCATGACCGAGCTTGACGGTGTTGCGCCTATGTATGCCGTTACCGGCAACCATGACGAAATGAATGATGAATTT
Organism: uncultured Clostridia bacterium; assembly: GCA_944390955.1. Taxonomy (GTDB): domain Bacteria; phylum Bacillota; class Clostridia; order UBA1381; family UBA1381; genus Ornithomonoglobus_A. Next base: position 112,162 of record CALXRY010000176.1, read on the forward strand.
TATTCATACATAGATAAATGGGAGCGCGAGCATAATATCCGTTGGCTCAATAACGAGACGGTGACGCTCACCAGCGGCGAAAGCTCGATATATCTGAGCGGCATTGATGATCCGAAAATCTGGAGCATAGATGAACGCACTGAGAAGGTAAGAGAAGCGATGGCGTCGATGGAGGTCTCGGACGGATATAATATACTTATGTTCCACCGTGCCGACATGCTCGATATGTTTATCGATTCTCAGTATGATATTGTTTTTTCGGGACATCTGCATGGAGGGCAATGGCGCATTCCGTTTGTCGGAGGACTCATGTCACCAAATATGGAGATGTTTCCGGAATACAGCGGCGGGCGGTACGAGCGCGGCGGCAAGACGTTTATAGTGAGCTGCGGGCTCGGCAACAAGCAGACTTTTCCCGGGACCGGGATAACGATACCGAGGATATTTAATATGGCAGAGATAGTAGAGGTCACACTGGAGAATTAGTAACGAGAAAAATAAGCGGCGCATCTCATCACTCTCAGGGACTTGAAGCTTACGCTTCCGCGCTGCGGAAGTTGCCGAAGGCAAGTTTTGCAAAGCAAAACCGTAGGCGATACGTCGACGTCCCTTCGTGTAATAATCTGTGCTCACCGCCAAGAAGGGCGGACACCAAAGGTGGCTTTTGCGTAGCAAAAGTGACGAAAGGCTTCTTTTCCCCGTTACTGTTTTGGCAGTTATAATTGACAGACTGGAGGAAAAATGAAAATTCGTCAGAAATTCAGCTTTTACAACCTCATAATGTTCCTTGCGCCTGTTCTTATGATAGGCGTTGTTTCGGTGGTGTTTCTTATTATTTTCATCATGAAATTCCCGGTTGAGGAGCTGTCGCTCTCAAGAGCCGCGCTTCTGAATCCCGTTACACTTATACGTGCATTTGGACAGTTTTTTAAAAACCACCCGGGATCGATCAGCTATGTATTCCTGTGGCTGCTTATCTGTACGGTCATTATAGCCGTAAGCACAACAGTGGTAACAAGGCTCATGGTACGGAGCATAGAGAGGCCGATAAAGTCGCTTACGGACAGCGTTGAGAGCATAAAGAACGGCTGCCTGAGCTTTGAGGTGATGGGCAGTGATTACGATGAGCTGAACGAGCTGTGCGAGGGCTTTGACGAGATGCGCCGGGGACTTATCGCCGCAGATGAACGTGAGGCAGATATGAAGCGCGAACGCAGCCTGCTCATAGCAAACATATCGCACGATCTGAAAACGCCTATAACTGCGATAAAGGGCTATATCGACGGGATAAACGACGGCGTTGCGGATACTCCGGAGAAGCTGAAAAGATATCTGGACACGATCCGCCGTAAAGCGGACACGATAGACAATCTTGTGAACAATCTGTCGATATTTTCAAAGCTTGAGCTTTCGCGCCTTGAATTTTCGTTTGCCGAGGGCGACCTGCGGGAGCCTTTGAGGGACGTTCTTGAGGGCTGCCGCCTTGATCTTGATTCAGCGGGAATACGGCTTGAGGCGGAACTCGGAGATGAGCCGCTCATCGTAAGAATGGATGCGGAAAAGCTTCGGCGCGTGTTTTCAAATATAATCGAAAATTCAATAAAATACCGCCGCCCGGAAAGCGAAAAGCTGACCGTGAAGGCAAGAAAAAGCGGCGGCAGCGTATATGTATTTATAGAGGACGACGGCATGGGTATAGAGCCGGCGGAGCTCAATAAGGTATTTGACAGCTTTTACCGTACCGATGAATCAAGAACATCGCAAATAAAGGGCAACGGCCTTGGGCTGGGAATAGCTCTGCAGATAATGCGCCGCCATGGCGGCAAGCTGTGGTTAAAGAGTGATGGGCTCGGCAAGGGGACTACGGCGATATTATGCCTGCCTTCAGAAGACGGCGGCGGCAAAAAAGGAGATTTACAATGAAAAAAATTCTTATAATAGAGGACGACCGCGAGATAGCGGAGCTGGAGCGCGATTATCTTGTGATAAACGGCTTTGAATGCGATATCGAAACGTGGGGCACTACCGGCCTTGACGCGGCTTTGAACGGCGATTATGATCTGTTCATAATAGACGTGATGCTTCCGGGCATGGACGGTTTTGAGATACTGTCGAATATCCGCCGCAAAAAGCAGACTCCGGCAATATTCCTGTCGGCAAAAAGCAGTGACATAGACAAGATACGCGGTCTGGGGCTCGGTGCGGATGATTATATGACAAAGCCATTCAGCCCGAACGAGCTCGTTGCTCGAGTAAAGGCACATATCCAAAGGCATGAAACGCTCACTTCCGGCGGCTCGGAAACGATAACCGTGCGCTCGCTCACGATAGACTGCGGAGCGCGGCGCGTCTATATAAACGGACGCGAGGTGCCGTTTACGGCAAAGGAATTTGATCTGCTCATGTTCCTTGCAAAAAATCCAGACAGGGCCTTTTCAAAGGAGCATTTGTTCGATAGGATATGGGGCATGGACGCGCTCGGCGACGTATCGACCGTGGCCGTTCATATACAGCGAATACGCGATAAGCTCGCGCCAGAAAAATTCATAGATACGGTGTGGGGCGTAGGCTACAGATTTATGAAATAACGGAGGAGTATCATGTCAAAGCTTTATCTTGTCGGCGTGGGCCCGGGCGAGCCGGAGTTTATCACACTTTATGCAAAGCGCGTACTTGAGGAGGCCGACGTTGTGGCATATCCGGTAAAAAACTCCGGTGAAAAATCGGCGGCACTTGAAATAATAAAGGGAACGGTAAATATAAAAGAAGCGGCGGAGCTGGAATTTTCTATGTCGCCGCATCTTTCGAAGCGCGAAGGCTCAAGGCAAAGCGCGGCACAGAAGCTCATTGAAATATTAAAGGACGGAAAAACCGCGGCGATGATAACGCTTGGCGACGCGGGCGTATATTCGACCTGCGGCTATGTCCGTGACGCCGTAAGGGTTGCCGGATTTGAGATCGAAACAGTGCCGGGGATACCGTCATTCACAGCGGCTGCAGACGCCGCGGGAATCAATCTCTGCGAGGGAAACGAGCGCATGGCTGTCGTTCCCGGCATACGCGGCAGGGACGATCTTGAGAGGCTTACAGCGGCCTTTGATACGGTCGTTATTATGAAGGCCGCGGCCCATATGGATATTATTTATGAGACGCTTGCCGAAAAAGGATTGCTTGAAAGCGCCTTTGCCGCAAAGGAGCTATATATGCCTGGCGGCGGCATATTTCCCGTCACTCCCGAAAAGAGCGGTTATTTTACGACGGTGATAATAAAAAAGCACGGCTGAGCGTTTCTTTGGAAACAGCTCAGCCGTACATATTCCGCTTTATTTTTCAAAATCCCATTCAAATAATTCATTGGGCGTAATATCAAAAAATATACACATGGCTTCGATATTTTCATAACGTATCGAAGCTGTTTTGTTATTGATCATATTACTGAAATTCTGATAACTCATACCCAACTGCTTGTACAGTGAATATTTTGATAAACCGCGTTCTTTTAGCAGCTCAACAACTCTTAGCTTTAACATCAGCAAACACCTATATACTATACTAACATATTACCGCTCAAGGCTCAGTCGTCCTCTTCCTCTGGCGGTTCCGTTTCGAGCACCTCGACCGTTATTTCGTTTACGTGCCTTGAGCTGCGCTTTGTTACGACAACACGAAGATTTTTATATCTGAAGCTGTCGCCTTCGTCGGGGATCCTTTCAAATTTGTCAACGACCCAGCCGCCGACTGTGGCGGCGTCAAATTCATTTTCGAGCCCGAACATATCGAATAGATTATCAAGGTTTGAATTACAAAGGACCTTGTATTTATTATCCCCTATTTTTTCGATGCTTTCTATGACTTCATCGTGCTCGTCCCATATCTCGCCGAC